>CANPZK010000016.1 GCA_947588875.1 uncultured Clostridia bacterium | reverse complement strand
ACAAGCAGCACTCCGACGACCTTGCCCGTTATGAAATAGCCGAACAGCTCGCAGCTTATCAGTATTATCGGCGCGAGCAGGAAAAGGTCCTGGAATTTGAACAGTGCGAAAATCACGAGCGCCGCAATCGTCGCTATCAATTCTATCGCCGCGAATTTTTTGAATATCTCGGGCTTTTTTGCTTTGACAAAATAAAACGCGCCTATCAGCAGCGCCGCCAGCAGAATAAAGATCCATTGATTTTGGATCACCTGTAATAACACATTCATTTTATTGACTCCTTCTTCGGAAATTTTATCACGTATTTTCAAGTGAATAAATATCGAGCTTATTATATCACATATACTTCCGCATTTCCATATGTTTTTTATTTATTTTTATCACTCGGGATTTAATCGTTTTGGGGCGGCGACCCGCCCGCGCCGCAGGCGCGGGCAAAAACGCGGCGCGCTCGGCGTTTTACTCTGTCGGCAAGTCCTTCCGCCGCGTTTTTTGAAATTTCCGCCGGACGGCGGAAATTTCGGTCGCCGCCCCAAAACGAACCCGAACACCCGCAGAGCCATAGACAAAAAAACGGCGGATCGCTCCGCCGTTTCACTATTCTATATACATCTGTATTCTATACCGCGTGAAAATTATTTCTGAACCTTTCTGCGTCTTGACGGCTGCTCACCGCGCTTTAGCGACGATATTTTTTCATCGCTTGTCTGCTTGAAGCGCGAAAGCATATCCTCAAAGCTCATATCGCTGCGCTTGGGCTGCCACTCAAAGCCGCCCGGCCCCTTTGAGCCGGAATTTTGCTGAGCCTGACCGCGCTGCCTCTTAGCTCCGCCGCGAGGCTTTTCTCTCTCCATCGCCTTTTTTATGGACAGGCTTATCTTTCCGTCGTCGCCTATTGAAAGCACCTTGACCTTTACCTGCTGACCTATCTCAAGGTGATCCGCTATCTTCTCAACATAGGTCGGAGCGACCTCCGAGATATGTACCATACCCTTCTTGCCCTCAGGCAATTCAACAAAGGCTCCGAAATTTGTGATTCCCGTCACCTTGGCGTCAACTATACTTCCAACTTCAAGCCGCATATAGAAAAAATCCCCCTGTAAAATAACCCGTCATTCTCCTGCTATGTTTATAAAAACACGTTCGTCCGGCTCGGCATAGCCAAGTTCGTCCCTGGCTATCTTTTTTATGTACTCCTCATTCTCCTTGTCGTCCGACTTGTACACGTCCTCGACCTCGCCGTTTTTTACCTCCTGGATAATTATTTTATCCTCCAGCTCCGCAAGCTCCGACTGCTTTTGATTGATCTGCACCTGTTGGGAAATAAGAGTGACGCAGGCGTAAACGATAAACAGTCCAAAGCAAACGCCCAATATTATATTACGCCTTTTTTTCGGCTTTTTTGCGGCGACAACTTCTCTTACTGCGTCCTTCACTTTCGTTTCCCCTTCCCTTTGATTTTACAGTCGAAGAATGCTTTTTATAATTATACACCCTATTAGTTTTAACTTGCAAGATATTTTTTAATTTTTCTCTGTAATTTTTATGTAAGGAACAAAATATGACCGTAATTTTGCCCGTTTGTTTGCAAAAAAACGAAACGACCGCCTTTATAACGCGTTTAAGCGCCCCGTAAACGCGGGCAACCGCGCTAATCACCGCGTCAAAGCACCTTCCCGTCAGCCTTCCCGCTGTCAGGCGGTACAGCGCCGCCCCTGTGAAAAACGCTATTATCATATACGCCCTTATCATTCCGTAGTTCAGCGCGCTCGCTATCAGAAATATCCACAGCGCGCATATGCACATAAATATTATATCCTCCGCGACGACCGCCGTTCTCGAGTTGAGTCCCGCCTTGCGCAAAAAGCGGAACACGTCGTACAGCACGCCGCAGGGTATCCCCCATGCGAGGCAGATGAGAAAAATCTGCCACTGCGGAAAGCTCGATATTTCCATTTATTTAAACAGCCGCTCGAATACTCCGCGTTTTTTGTCGCTCGCCTCGGTGTAAATCATTGCGCTGATTTTTCCGTCGATCACGACCTCGCCCGTATCGAGGCTCAGCTTGCTTATATGCAAAGACGAGCCTTTTACGCAAAGCCCGCCGTAATCTGTAAAAAGCATGACCGACTGGGTGTCGAAGCTGCCGACGTCGTTTACTCCCTCTACGCTCAGCAGACTGCGGTTTTCAAGTCCGACGGTATGATTCTTCTTTATTGAATTTTTTGGCTCTGCCATTCACACCACTCCACAAATAATATGGTAAATGATATGAAGCGGCAAAATAAAATATGATTAAAGCAGCTCGTACATATCGGACGCCTGCTCCTTTTTCGCGTATTCGTTTATTTCCTTTACTCTGATTTTAAACGGCTTGCTCCCGAGCGTTATTTCAATCTCGTCACCGAGCTTTACGTCGTACGAGGCTCTCGCCGCCTTGCCGTTTACAAGCACTCTGCCTGCGTCGCACGCCTCGTTTGCAACGGTTCTTCTTTTTATCACCCTTGAAATTTTCAAATACTTGTCAAGGCGCATATTGCCACTCTCCTTTTCGGATTTTTCGTTTGCTTATTATTTGATTATTTTATTATTTTCCCTCAGTCGCGGGACGCGCTTGGCGGGCGGCGGCGTGAGCTGCCTGCGGCAGCTCACCGGGAAACGCGGCTCAGAAATATTTTTTCGCGCGCAGCCTCTGCCCCGCCGCGTTTCCCGCACATTTCCGCCGCAGGCGGAAATGTGCTGCCGCCGCCCGCCAAGCGCCAAAGAAAAATGCCTGCCAAATCATGGATCCGGCAGACATTTTTTATTCACCAATGAATTATTTGTTTACGGACTCTTTAAATGCGTTGCCCGGTTTAAATGCCGGAACCTTTGAAGCAGGAATCTCTATCTGCTGCTTCGTTCTCGGGTCGATACCCGTCCTTGCGTTTCTCTGACGCTGCTCAAATGTACCAAAACCAACAAATTGTACCTTCTCGCCCTTGGAAACTGATTCAACGATAGTGTCGAGCATAGCTGCTACTGCCTTCTCCGCGTCCTTCTTAGCGAGTCCGCTCTTTTCAGCTACCGCCGAAACCAATTCTGTCTTGTTCATTTTAATATCCTCCTGATTTCACATTAATGTATTTCCTTAGCCTGATCCCAGAGAGAATCAAGCGTATTAAGGTCAGCGTTTTTCATATCAATGCCCTTATCGCGGGCTGACGTCTCGACCTTCTCAAAGCGGTCTATGAATTTTTCACAGCTGTCGTAAAGCGCCTTTTCCGGATCCTCGTCTATAAAGCGCGACACATTCACAGCCGAAAACAGCACGTCGCCTAGCTCCTCGCGGCAGTTTTCCCTGTCGCCGTTTTTTATAGCCGATTTAAGCTCCGCGATCTCCTCGTCCAACTTGTCGAGAGCGCCGTAAACGTCCTCCCAATCAAAGCCGACCTTTGCGGCTTTTTGCTGGAGCTTCCTGCTGCGCATAAGCGACGGCAGCGCACGGCTTACGCTTTGCATAGCCTGAGTCTGCGTTTTCTGCGACTTCGTTTTCATCTTTATGCTGTCCCAGTTTTTGAGGACCTGCTCCGTATTGTCCGCGACAACGTCCGAGAAAACATGGGGGTGGCGGATAATCAGCTTCTTGCAGATGCCGTCGGCTACGTCGTTAATATCGAACCTGCCGACCTCTTCCTCCATCACGGCGTGAAATACGACCTGAAGCATAACGTCGCCGAGCTCTTCCTTTAAAAGCTCCGCGTCCTCCGTGTCGATCGCCTCTACCGCCTCGTAGGTTTCCTCAATAAAGTTCTGCCTTATTGATTTATGATCCTGTTCCCTGTCCCACGGGCAGCCGCCCTCGCCTCTGAGGAGCTTTACGATCTTCACAAGGTCGTCGAAAGCGTAACGCTCCTTCTGCTCAAAATTCATTTGATTGATACACATCCGTTCAGAAACTTGCTCTTAAAAGATTTAATCATTCTTATTATATCTTATAAGGTGCATCTTTTCAAGTAGTTTTGCAATTTTTTCACCTTTTGGTATCATTTTTAGTTCTTTTTCGCTAATAACCCTTAATAAAACAAGCGCTAAAAGGTAGATTATTACCGTAAAAATAACAACAAGTATTATTGCGATTTTAGGAGTTATAAATGTTGAGATACCATTATAAAGCATCCATGCAAGGAACACGCAGACCGCCGCTCCGACAAGCGGCTTGATAAGCACCTGGACAAAATCGGGGACGGTTTTTGTTTCTCTGCAAAGAAAATAAAGCCCTACCACGGTCACAAACAGATAAGCTACAAGCGAGCCTACCGCCGCGCCCTGAATGTTTATCGTCGGTATGCCCACGAGGGTATAGTTTAGCAATATTTTCATCACCATGGCTATACTCATCAGCTTCAGCGGCAAATCGACCCTGCCGACCGCCTGGAGCATACTGCAAATTGGGGTGCTTGTCGCTATGAAGATAACGGAGATTCCGAGTATCTGGAGTATTTTAGAGGCTATCTCCACCTCGTTTACACGGCTTCCGTACAGCAGATTCAGCAGCGGCCACGAAAGGCACGACAGCGCCAGTCCCGCCGGCAGCGCAAACGAAAGCGTGAGCTTCAGCACCATTTCTATGTTTTCCTTAATTTCCTTTTTTACTCCTCCGGTCCACGCCGCCGTCAAATTCGGCAGGGCGCTCGTTCCGAACGCCTGCGTCACGGCGGTCACGAGCATCATAAGCGTGAGCGCGTAGCCATAGCAGCCGTTCAAATGCGTTTGCAGGGCTCCGCTGTCAAATATCGACTGTTCGACCGTCGGATAAAGGCTGCGCATGAGCGGCTCGTTTTCATTCACAAGATCGACTATCCTTCTCTGTATAAGAGAGGTGTCTATGAGGCTCGAGATGCTGAGCACGAGTGAATTTAGCCCTATCGGCACTGCCGTTTTGACAAGCTCTATTGAGATCTCCTTGCCCGATCTTGCTGTTTCCGAGTAATAAAGCTGGCGGCGCGTTATATCGCAGCCCTTTACCTTGTATCTTAAAAACAGGAACACGAAGCCGAGCACCGCTCCCGCGACTATTCCGAGCAGCGCCGCGCAGACGGTATATACCATTATCGCGCTTTGCGCCGCCGTCATATCGGCGTACGGCGTGCCGAACACCGTGCCCGAGGCTTCAAACTCGCTTGTGCATATCGCGGATACTATCGCCGCCGCAGACAAGCCGAGCACCAGCTTGCCCGCCGCCTCCATTACCTCGGAGATTGCGGTCGGCACCATATTGCGCATACCCTCGAAATAGCCCCTGTATATCGACATAAGGCACCCGAAGAATATTGTCGGCGCAAGACAGCGTATGGCGTATTTTGCCTCGTTGCAGTTTACATAATCGGCGTACGTTTCGCTGAATATAATCATCAGCGAACAGCATATTATTCCTGTAAATATGAAAAGCGGGATTGAAATTTTGTGAAGCTTCTTTACGTCCCTAAAGCGGTTTTCCGCTATATCCTTTGAAACTAACCTTGATATGGCAATAGGAAAGCCGGCGGTAGCCAGCATAAAGAGCGGATCGTAGAAATTGTACGCTATGGTGAACATTCCATAGCCCACGCCGTTGAGAAACTGTCCGAGCAGTATCTTGTATATCATTCCGATCACCTTTACGATGACCATACTCATGGACATAACCATTGCGCCCTTGATAAAGCTCTGGTTCCTGCTTCCTCCTTTTTGCAATGTCTGTCGCTCCAATATTCACCTCTCCTTTATTCAACGAAACGGGCGTTCTCGCTCACGCATTGCGCGCGGCTTTGGTGCGTCGTCGGTTCAGGCTGCCGCGCTGTGCGCCGGAGACATTTTCCGGCGTCAGGGGCTCGGGCGGCGACCAAGCCCGCGCCGCGGCGCGGGCGAAAAAACGCGGCGCGGCGGAGCTGACCCCGTGTTGCCAAAGCATGACCGCCGCGTTTTTTGCTTCCCCGCGCCCGCAGGGGCGCGGGGAAGCGGTCGCCGCCCGATATTATCCTCCCGCACAAAGTAAAATAAACCGCGTGCGGCAGCCATCGCCTCCGACTGAACCGCCCGTATAAAAATCAATATCGCCTATTAGCCTTAAATCGTCGTCGCCGCAGCGTCCTCGGCAGCCTCCTTGACCGTCTTTTCCACGTCGCGGCAAACCGTATCGTCAGAATCCTCGCAAGCCTCGCCGCCGTCCTCCTCATCAGTCGGGTCGTCGCTGTAAAGCTTTGCGCCGCAATTGCCGCAATACTTCAAATCCGCGCTGACAAGCTCGCCGCAGGATTTGCAGGTCACCTTGTTTTTCTGCGCGTTGATAAGCTCGCGCGTAGACTCCAGATTGTCGTTAAGCTCTCTCAGCTCCTCTATTTTCCTGTCGAGAGCCTCCTTATCCATCTCGCCGGAGAGATAGCTGTTATACACAAACTCCCCGAGCGACTGATACTTTTTGCCGATCTCGCTTTGAAGTCCTGCCTCGGCGTATTTGAGCTTTGAAACGTCTATGACTTTTTCCGCTTTTTTTCCGACAGCGCTCACGGCTGTTTTTGCGTTAATAAGAAAATCGTCAAATATACTCATTTAAAGCATCTCCTTTTTTATTTTGGCGGCGACAAATATACTCTGTCCCGTGCCGCCGACCTTATAATTATATCATTCGTATATTTATGTTTCAATAAATATATTGTTAATATTTGGCGTACCGTAAAGGGCGCAAAACGCGGCGGATTTAATACCGATAGCTGCCGCCTCCCACAAACTCCGTAAGCAGTGAGTCGTCGTCGAGCAGCGAGCTGTCAATTTCTTCAACCTCCGCCATAAGCTCCCGCAGCTCCGCCGCCGTATCGTAAAACCGGCTGTCCGGCGCTATATCCTTCAAAAGCTCAACCGCTCTTGCTCCTATAACGCACGGCTCGCACATATGGAACGAGTCTATAATTATATCGCTCTGACCGATAAAGGGCTTTATATTCCTGCCCTCGCCCCTGACGACGCTCTCCCAAAGCTCCAGACACTGCACGGCGTTTACCGAGCGGTAGCTCGTGTCCCTGACGAGCCGTCTGAACATTCTCATTGTTCTGCCGTTTAAGCTCTTCCCACCTATTTTCAAGCCGCCGGCTGCGTCGAGAAAGAGCTTTGTGACGCTGCCGCCTATGCCCGCCGTCAATGCGGGGTTTACGGCGTGCAGCCCCTCGATTATTATATATCCGTTCTTTGGGAGTACAACGCGCCGTCTGACCTCGCGCGGCTTTCTCAGCGTAAAGTCATACCTCGGCATAAGACATTCTCCGGCGGTGAGCAGGATATTCATACAGCGCCTAAGCTCCTTGAGGTCGAGCGCCGCTATGCCCTCAAAGTCACGCCTGCCGTCATCGGCAAACGGAGTTTCGTCGGCGGGCAGAAAGAAATCGTCGAGCGAAATTTTGACCGCGCCCTTGCCCATATCGTCAAGTATCCGCATCAGCATCATAGACGTTGTGGTCTTGCCGGCGGAGGACGGGCCGGAAAGCATTATCACCCCGCCGTCCGGCGAGCGTTTTAAGATACTGTCCGCCGCGCTTTTCACCCTCTCGGCAAAGGAGCTGTCACATTCGAGCAAAAATCCTGCGGGATTTGCCTTCGCCCTCGAGTTTATTTCTTCAATAGAATAATATTTATTTCCGCTTAAATCCGTATTCATCATAAAACGCCCTTAACCTGTCTTTTCTCCTGATCATCTCATCAAACCCGTTTAAATATTCATACGAGTATTTGTAGTTAAATATGCGCTCTATGTACGGACCGTTTGCCTCCTTGAGCTTTGTAGTCGCCCCCGCTCCGCAGCCGAGCACCGAATGAGTTTCGTCCATAATGAACACGTTATACAGCCCCTCGCTGCCCTTTTTTGACCAGCCGACATTTTCAAGGTTGCCGACCATTCTGCTCTGCCTGTAAAGGTAGTACGGCTCGTATCCGTTTTTGGGCAAAAGCTCCGAGCAGTAGCTGTGCATACCCTCGGCCGCCTCTATGTCGCGGCGGAGAAGCTCCGCGCCGCGATAGGTAAGCTCAGACGAGCGCTTCATCGAGAGCGTATGAACGGTTATGCTTTTTGGCTCGAGAGAGACTATACTGTCAAGCGTGCTTTTAAAGCTATTCAAGCTCTCGTCCGGCAGTCCGGCTATGAGGTCGGTATTTATATGCTCAAAGCCGCATTTTACCGCCGTTTCATACGCCGTAAAAAATTCCCTCGCGGTGTGCCGCCTGCCTATTTTTTTAAGTATTTCGTCGTTCAGGGTCTGCGGGTTTATGCTTATCCTGTCGGCTCCACATTCCTTTATCATTCTGAGCTTTTCCTCTGTGACCGTGTCCGGTCTGCCCGCTTCAACGGTATATTCGCGGCAGCCGCTCATATCAAAGCTGCGGCTCACCGCATTCATTACGGCTCTGAGCTGCTCCGCGCTGAGCGTCGTCGGCGTTCCGCCTCCTATGTAAACGCTTTGCAGCCTAAGCGACAGCTCTTTTGCTATTTTTCCCGTTATCTCGATTTCTCTGCACAACAGCTCCGCATACGGCTCTATGAGCTTAAAGCTCTTTTCGACCGACTGAGAAACGAACGAGCAGTAGCTGCACCTTGAGGGGCAAAACGGTATTGAAACGTAAAGGCTGAACGAGTCGGGAGTCGAGGTTTTGAGTATCTCCCTTTCGTTGCGCTCCGTAAGCGCGGAAAGCCTTATCTTTTCGTCCGACACGAGCAGCTTATTTTTAAAATACTCGCTCGCCCCGCTCTCGCCAAGCTCCTCTCTGAGCCGGCGAAAGAGCTTTATCGGGCGCACGCCCGTGAGTATCCCCCACGGCGGGGTTATGCCCGTATAGGCTCTTAAAATATCGAAAAGGATTATCGCGAGCGCCCTCTCCTGCTCGTCGTCGGGGCTGTTTAAGGCGAGCTTTCTTTCATTCTCGTAATGCTCGCCGTTTATCTCAAGCGAGCAATAAAGCCTTATTTTATCGTCCGCGCTTTCCCTTCCTGTGATTATATGCGCGCCGTTTACCTCATCGTCCGCCCTCGCCTTTATTATCTCTATTTTCTCGTTCGGAAAAAAGACTCTCGTCAGATTTTCAATTTCATAGTGAAAGCTGTGATTTTCTATAAAGACCTTCATATATCCACCCGCGCACGGCTTTTAAAATCTTTCCAAAGCATATATCATGCAGGGATTGTGCGCCTTTTCCTCTCCTATGGTCGTATTGGGACCGTGACCGCAGTACACCGCCGTATCGTCCGGCAGAGCCGCCAGTCTTTTCAGCGACTGCATTATCTCGTTTTCGTCGCCGCCGGGGAAATCGGTCCTGCCCATACTGCCCTTAAAGAGCGTGTCGCCGCAGAAAAGCCTTCCGTCGGCAAGGTAGCCCGTACCGCCCTTTGTGTGTCCGGGCAGGCTTATTATTTTTATCTCCGTGCTGCCCAGCGTCAGCGTATCTCCGTCCGACAGGAGAATATCCGCGCTCACGGGGCTTATATCCCCGCCGAAGTCATTTGCAAGGTTCAGCGAGCGCTCCTTAAGCATTTCGCCGTCGTTTTTGCCTATCGCCACTTTCGCGCCCGTGCTTTTCTTAAGCTCCGACACAAAGCCGATATGGTCGTAATGTCCGTGCGTGAGCAATATATATTTTATCTGCGTTTTTAATGCGTTTACCGCTCTTTCAAGCTCTAAAGACTTATCTCCCGGGTCTATTACCGCGACCTCGCCCGTATCCTCGTCCGTTATGATACAGCAGTTTGCGGCGAGCTCGCCGACCGGATAAATTTCTATTTTCAGCATTATTTTTTCAGCTCCCTTGAATCAAGAATTATTGTTACTGGCCCATCGTTTACTATGTTAAGCTCCATCTCCGCTCCGAACACTCCGCTTTCCACCCTGCTTGCTCCCGCGTTTTTCAGGCAGGCTTTAAAGTATTCGTACAATCTGTTTGCCTCCTCGGGCTGAGCCGCCGAGAAAAAGCTCGGCCGCCTGCCGTGCGAGCAGTCGGCGCATAGCGTGAAATTTGACACCACCAGCGCTTCTCCGCCCACGGCGCTCATTGATAGGTTCATCTTATCGTTTTCGTCTTTGAACACGCGCATACCGTATATTTTATCCGCCAATATTTTTGCGTCCTCCCGGGTATCGCCCTGTGCGACTCCGAGGAGTATGGCAAAGCCCTTTCCTATTTCGCCTGTCAGGGTGCCTTCCGCCTTGACCGAGGCTTTTTTTACGCGCTGAATTACCGCCTTCATATTTCCTCCGTGTTTTGTTTGGTTTGGTTTGTTATTTTATGATTTTTGTTTTTGGGGCTGCCGCTGTTTTCTCGGCCGGGTTGAGCGGGCGGCGGGGTTGGGGCGGCGCCCGCAGCCTTTCGCCTGCGGCGAAAGGCTGCCGAAAAACGCGGCGGGGCAGGGGCGCTCCTCTGTCCGGGGACCCGTCCGCCGCGTTTTTCCCGCGCGGCTGCGCCGCGCCGGGCGCCGCCCCCGAGCTTTACCCGGCACATCGCATAAACGTGTATGCGGCAGCCCCGCGCTCACCTCCCGCTCAAGCCGATCGTCACTGCCTGGAAATAGACATTACGCCCTTCACGTTCGACAGCCGCGATATAACCCCGCGCAAATGGTCCATTCCGTCAACGGTTATCGAAAGGTGCATTATCGCTATGCCGTCCTTGCTCTCCTTTGAATCCATATTATTTATAAAAATGTGCATGGCGGAAAGCTGGTTCGTGATGTCCGCAAGCAGTCCCGTCCTGTCGTTCGAGAGTATCTCCAAAGTCGTCTGGAAGCTGTCGTTTACGTTCTGCGCCCATGAAGCCTCAACATATCTTTCCGGCTCCTCGCAATCGGCTATGCTCTTTGGTATATTGGAGCAGCTCCGCTTGTGTATGGACACGCCGTTGCCCCTCGTTATAAAGCCGATTATATCGTCCCCCGGCAGGGGCTTGCAGCACATGGCGAGCTTTATCAAAACGTCGTCGTAGCCCTCGACTATGACCCCGCTGCTCATTCTGCGCTTTTTCGGCTTTTCCGTTATCTGAGGCATTACCTCCGGCTGAGCCGGGGCGTAGCGCTTGTTGTACTCCTCCCTTATCCGAGGCATCATTTTCCACAGCTGAACGCCGCCGTAGCCGATAGCCGCATAGAGATCGTCGATATTCGGATAGCTCTTTTTCTTCAGCACGGCGTTTACAAGCTCCGCCATTTCGCTGTCGTTTAAAACTATCTTGGCGTGCTTAAACTCCCGCTCAAGCTCCGTTTTTCCGGTTTCGATATTTTCCTCTCTTTTTTCCTTTTTGAACCACTGCCTTATCTTGCTGCGAGCCTCGCTGGTCTTGACTATCTTAAGCCAGTCGCGGTTGGGACAGCCGCCCTCCTTCTTGGTGAGTATCTCCACTATCTCGCCCGTCTTGACCTGATAATCTATCGGAACCATCTTCCCGTCCACCTTGGCGCCTGTCATTCTGTTGCCGACGGCGGTGTGAATTGCATAGGCGACGTCTATCACGGTCGAGCCGAACGGCAAATCTATAATGTCGCCCTTCGGGGTGAACACAAAAACGTCCTCGGAGGCGAGATCGGTCTTTATATTCCTCAAAATATCGGTGTTGTCGTCGTCAGCCTGATTTTCAAGCATCTTGCGTATCCAGGTTATCTTGTCCTCAAGGCTGCCCTTTTTTGAAAGCCCGAGCTTATACTTCCAGTGCGCCGCTATTCCGTATTCGGCGGTGTGGTGCATCTCCCATGTCCTTATCTGCACCTCAAACGGTATGCCCTCCTCGCCTATTACGGTGGTGTGCAGCGAGCGGTACATATTCGGCTTTGGAGTAGAGATATAATCCTTGAACCTGTTCGGTATAGGCTTGAATATCTCGTGGACAATGCCGAGCACGTTGTAGCAGTCGTTCACGGTGTTGACTATCACCCGCACGGCGAATATGTCAAACACCTGCTCTATCGTCTTGCCCTTCATATACGTCTTTCTGTATATTCCGTTTATGCTCTTCACCCTGCCCTCAACGTGTACGTTGGGTATGATGTTCTTCGTCTTTTCGATTATCTTTTTCTTCAGATCCTCTATAAATTTATCCCGCCCGTCCTTCGTCAGCGCGAGAGCAGTTTCTATCTCGTGATAGCCGACCGGGTCGAGGTAGAGTATGCTCAGATCCTCAAGCTCCTCCTTTATCGCGCGTATTCCAAGGCGGTGAGCTATCGGCGCGAATATCTCCATGGTTTCAAGCGCCTTGTCGCGCCGCTTCTGCTCGCGCATACACTCTATCGTGCGCATATTGTGGAGCCTGTCGGCGAGCTTTATTATTATGACGCGTATATCGTTCGACATGGCTATTAGCATCTTTCTCACGTTCTCCGCCTGCTGATCCTCTCTTGAGGAAAACGGTATCTTCGCGAGCTTTGTCACGCCGTCCACAAGATTTGCTATCTCCACTCCGAACTGCTTTTTTACATCGTCGTACGTTACGTCCGTATCCTCAACCACGTCGTGCAGAAGCGCGGCGCACACGGAAGCCGTGTCCATTCCCATATCGACCAAAATACACGCGACCGAGGTCGGGTGCAGAATATAAGGCACGCCCGATACTCTGCGCTGATCTCCGTGCGCCTCAAGCGCGAGCTTATACGCCTTGTCGATAAGCTCCATATCGAAGTTATTTTCACTTTTTTTAAGCATCTCAACGAGCTGCTCGTAATCCTGATAGTGTATGGTTCCCTCCGGCATCAGCTAATTCCCCCGTTCATCGCTTTATTTATCCTGACAATTATCGGAGCGCTTGAAAGCTCCGCCTTTCCCCCGTAATCAAGAGCGCTAAGCTCGAGCGCTTCCCCCTTGCTTATATATTTTATCAGCGACAGCTCCTCAAGCGCCTGTATTATCACCATTATCTTGCCGCATGATATTCTGCCGCCCGCGTTGTGCCAAAGCGCCGGAAGACTTGTTTTCAAGGTCGCCACCGACCTTATTTTTCTGTAAATCACGGCAAACTCATCTCTGCTCGGCAAAATCGTTTTCAGCAGGGCGCGCGGGAGGTTCTCCCCCGTTACAAGCCCCTCGTATATTCTCAGGCTCCTCAAACATTCGCCCGTGTCGTCGCCGCTGTACTTAACGTCCTTTAAAATAATTGAAACGCTCTCAATATCGTTGTAGCGGTTTATGTCGAGCGTTACGGCGAGGTCCAGCACGTCGCCGGTTTCAAATGTAAAATCCCCCTTATTATGCGAGAAATACATCACCGTGAGGTACAGCTCTCCCCGGCTAACCACGAGCTTTAAATGCTTGCCCGCGCCCACCTCGGACGCGGACACGAGCTTCATTCCGTAAAGGCCGAAAAGCGGCTGCGGATTGCCCGCGCCGTAAGGCTCGAGATATTCAAGCTCGTGAACAAGCTCCGCGCTAAGCCGCGCGGGGTTGAGCTTTAAATCTATGTTCAGCTCCGGGTACGGCATATCGCCAACGGCCTGCGCGCAGGAATTTATCATATCGGCGAATAAATTTATATTTTCCGCCGCCAGCGTAACTCCGACCGCCATTGGGTGCCCGCCGTAATTCATCAGAACGTCCTTGCATTTAAACACCGCGTCCACAAGCGAAAAGCCGCTTATGCTCCGTCCGCTGCCCTTTGCCGTTCCGTTTTCCGTGCCTATTACTATCGCGGGCCTGCCGTAAAGCTCGCGCAAGCGCGACGCAACTATTCCCACCACTCCGGTGTTCCAGCCCTCGTTTGAAACAACGATTATCCGCCTGTTTTTTATAAGCGGGTCATTATCTATTATCTCACACGCCTGACGCGTTATTTCATATTCTATGTTTCTCCTGCTCGAGTTATCCTCGCAAAGCTCCTCCGCCGTCGCCGCCGCAAGCTCAAAGTCGTCCGACAGCAGCATCTCGACCGCCGTCCGCGAGGTGCTTAATCTTCCGCAGGCGTTTATACGCGGCACAACGGAATACGCTATGCCCCCTGCGGAGAGCTTTCTGTGGTCAGCCGCACAGCACTCCAGAAGCGCGGCTATGCCCGTTCTCGGCGCGTTATGTATCGCTTTAAGCCCCCGCTTGACGAATATCCTGTTTTCGCCGATAAGCGGGACTATATCGCCCACCGTGCCTATCGCGACGAGGTCGGCGTACTCGTCGAGCAGCTCCTCCTGGGGTATCGTATCCGCCGCGAGCGCCGCCGCCAGCTTAAAGGCAACGCCCACTCCGCAAAGCTCTCTGAACGGATAGCCGCAGTCCTGTATATGCGGGTTCAGTATCGCCGCGGCAGCGGGCAGAACCGGCTCCGGCTTGTGGTGGTCGGTAACGACGGTATCTATACCGAGCGAGGCGGCGTAGGCTATTTCGTCGATAGCCGTTATGCCGTTGTCCACCGTAACTATTAGAGTAGCCCCCGTATCCGCGATTTTATCCACCGCGTCCCTGTTCATGCCGTAGCCCTCGCTCTGTCTTGACGGGATATAATACGACGCGTTCGCGCCTATGTCGGAAAGATTTGAAAAAAGCAGTGCGGTCGCGCACACGCCGTCCGCGTCGTAATCGCCGTAGACGCATATCCTCTCGCCGGACTCTATCGCCGAGTATATGCGCTCCACCGCCTTTTTCATATCCTTCATCAGAAACGGGTCAAGCAGTCCGCCGCCGTTCGGCAGCAGCTTTAGCGCCTCGGGCGCTGTGTTTATGCCTCTCGCCGCCATAACGCAGGCGGCGAGCTGCGGCGCTCCGGACGCGGCGCATATTCCCGCCGCCGCTTCTCTGTTGAGCCTTGAAACCGTCCAGATCTTCATCTTAACTCTCCGATTTTAAATTCAGCATTTCCTCGGCGTGCCTCAAGGTGATGTCGGTTATGTTTATCCCGCCGATTATTCTTGCAAGCTCATATTTGCGCTGTTCAAACGTGAGCCTTAAAACGCTCGTAAAGGTCTTGTCGTCCTTAACGTCCTTTTTTATGAGATAATGCGAGTCCGCAAGCGCCGCTATCTGCGCCTGATGCGTAACGCATATGACCTGCCTGCCGTTTGATACGGATTTCAGCTTCATTCCTACCCTCTGCGCCGCGCTTCCGCTTATTCCGGTGTCTATCTCGTCAAATATCATCGTCGCGGCTCCGTCCGAGTCGGACAGGACGTTTTTAATTGAGAGCATTATTCTCGAAAGCTCGCCGCCCGACGCTATTTTTGAAACCGGCTTCGGCTCCTCGCCGGGGTTTGCCGAGATTAAAAGCTCGATTTTGTCCATTCCGTTTTCCGTGAGCTTCGTCCTCTCGATATTTACGACAAGGCGCACGTTCGGCATATCAAGCTCCCTGAGCTGCGCCTGTACAGCCGCGACAAATTCCTCCGCCCCGGCCTTTCTCATCTGCGATATTTCTCCGGCAAGCTCCAGAGCCTGCTGAGCAAGCTCGTTGTACTCGTCGAGCAGAGCCTCCATATCCTCCTCGTAGCTTTCAAGAGCCGCAAGCTCCTCTCTCCCGCTTTCAAGACTCTCCATAACGTCGGAATACTCGGGGCCGTACTTTCTCATTATTTTCTCTATGAGAGCGAGCCTCTGCTCCACCTCCTCGAGCCGCTGTTCGCTGTCGTCCCTCTCCGAGAGAAGCGAGGAAAGGGAGTTTATGCAGTCGTCTATCTCATAGTACGCGCTGTCGAGCCTCTGCGAAAGCTCGCCCGCCTGCCTTAACAGCGGGGCTATCTCATCAAGGCTCTGCGCTGATGCGCGCAGGGCGGAGAGCACTCCGTATTCGTCGTCACCCTCGAGCAGAGAATGCGCCGACGCGACGGCGGAGGTTATTTTTTCGCTGTTTCGGAGTGAGAGCCGCTCCTCCTTGAGGCTTTCAAGCTCGCCGTCAAAAATGTCCGCCTGCTCTATTTCGTTTATTCTGTATTTTAATATATCTATTCTGCGCTCCCTGTCGTTGTCGTCGCTTTCCGCCGCGTCAAGCCGATGCTTTAAATCCTTGAGCGAATGGAAAAGCTCCCTGTACTCCCCGAGCAGGAGCGACGTATTCGCGTAGTCGTCTATATAGCCTCGGTGACGGTCGCCGCTGAAAAGCTCGTAGCTTTCGTGCTGTCCGTGTATATCCACAAGGCGGCTGCCCAACTCCCTCAATGCGCTCACCGGCACAGGCACGCAGTTTACGCGGCACACATTTTTTCCGCTTGCGCTTATCTCTCGGCTTATGACAAGGCTGTCGCCGTCGTCCTCGTTTACACAGCCCATATTTTCAAGCTGTTCCCTGACCTCTTGGGAAATGCCTGAAAACTGCGCGCAGACCGACGCCTTTTTTGCGCCCGTCCTTATAAGCTCCTTTGAGGTTCGGTTGCCGAGGATAGCGTTTATGGAATCTATGACAATTGATTTGCCCGCACCCGTTTCGCCCGTTAGGACGTTAAAGCCGCCGGTAAAATCTATCGTCGTTTTTTCAATCACCGCAATATTTTCAATGTAAAGGGTATCGAGCATATCCGCCGCCTCCTTTTATACGTTTAAAATCTGCCTTTTCAGCTGTGAAGCCAAATCTGACGCGCTCTCGCTGTTTTTTGCCACGACGAATATCGTGTCGTCGCCGGCTATCGTTCCGAGCACGCCGTCCATAGCGACCCCGTCCATAGCCGCGCACACGCCCTGAGCCATTCCGCTGACCGTCTTTATAACTATCATATTTCCCGCGCTGTCGACGGATATTACGGACGCCGTGAACAGCGAGTTGAAGTTATCGGTGAGGCTGGAGGGCGTTTTCGCCGCGGCGGTATATTTATACTTTCCGTCGCCGCCGAGCGTCTTTTGCAGCTTCAGCTCCTTTATGTCGCGCGACACAGTCGCCTGCGTCACCTCAAAGCCGCAGTCCCTCAATCGCTCCAAAAGCCCCTCCTGCGTGTTTATATCGTAATCTCTTATAAGCTCGAGTATTTTTATATGTCTTTTCCTTTTCATTTCAGCACTTCCTCATTCGGTTCTTCGGTTGAGCTTGTCGCCAAGCACCTGATAAAACGTCCTGTCGCTTGTGACTATCAGCCTTGCCGGAGCGTCCGATTTTGAGATTTTGACCGTATCCCCGCGCTTCAGCCTTTTTGCGCGCTGTCCGTCAACCGTCAGATAGACCTCCGACTCCTCGTCGCAGCCCGCGCTGACCGACAGCACGGACTCCGCCGAAAATATGACCGGACGAGAAAAAAGCGAATGCGAGCAAACCGGAGTGAAAACGACGCAGTTCATCGTCGGCTCGACCACGGGGCCGCCCGCCGACAGGGAATAAGCCGTCGAGCCGGTCGGCGTTGAGAAAATCAGCCCGTCGGCGCGGTAGGAGCAGATGTCGCGCTCGTTGTGGCCTATTGAAAAATCGACTATCCGCGAAAACGAGCCGCGCGAAACGACTATGTCGTTCAAGGCGCAATACACGCTCGGCTCGCCCTGAGCCGGTATAAACTCCGCCTTTAGCATCATTCTCTCCTCCGTTTTGTATCTGCCGGAGATTATCTCGTCGAGCCTTTCCTCCTCGCTCGGCTCAAGCTGAGCCACAAAGCCTATTCTGCCGAAGTTCACCCCGAGCAGGGGCTTGTTCTCCGCCGCCGCCTTTTTTGCGGCGTTTATTATGGTGCCGTCGCCCCCGACCGCAATCGCTATGTCGCACTCCCTCATCATATCGCTGCCGCTTGAAAAATATTCTATTTTATCATATGACGAAAATTTGCTTTTCATATCCTCCGTCATGAGCGCCCTGCCGCCGAGCGAGGCTATTCTCTCTATTGCCCTGCCCGTAAACTCCTCGGCTCCGCTCCTTGACGAATTAAATATAATTGCGGTTTTCATTGCCGTTTTCAAGGATATCACTCCTTCTTGTCGAGCGACTCGTGCGATTTCTCCACAAGCTCCCGCGCCGTTTTATCGGCGAGAAGCCTTGTCTCGCCGTCGGTCTTTTCTATGTATATCAGATATTCTATATTGCCCTCGGGCCCCTTTATCGGCGAAAAGTCAAGCCCCAAAACGCTGAACCCGTTTTCAAGGCAAAAATCAGTTATCCGCTCTATGACCTCGCGGTGTATATTCGAATCGCGCACCACGCCCTTTTTGCCGACGTTCCCGCGTCCCGCCTCAAACTGCGGCTTTATAAGGCAGACGGCTCTGCCGCCGTCCTTTAAAAACTGTCTTGCCACGGGAAGCACGAGCCTGAGCGAGATAAAGGACACATCGACGCTGAAAAAGTCTATGTCGTCGCGCACCTGCTCTTTTGTCAGGTAGCGCACGTTTTGCCGCTCCAGATTTACAACGCGCTCGTCGTTTCTCAATTTCCAGTCGAGCTGACCGTAGCCCACGTCTATCGAATACACCCTTGCCGCCCCGTTTTGCAGCATACAGTCGGTAAATCCGCCTGTGGACGCGCCTATATCCATAGTCACGCGGTCCTTAAGGCTTATCCCGAACGACGATATCGCCTTTTCGAGCTTGAAGCCGCCTCGGCTTACGTATTTCGGCGACGAGGCGCGCACCTCGAGCTTTACGTCGTCGGGGTAGGTCGCCCCGGGCTTATCCGCCTTTTGATTGTCGGCGTAGACAAGCCCCGCCATTATATACGCCTTTGCCTTTTCGCGGCTCTGAGCGTAGCCGCGCTCGAAAACAAGAGCGTCAAGTCTTTTTTTCTCAGCCAAAATCACACCTCCGAAAGCTCGCGCAGGACAGCCGAGGCTATGGATTTGTCGTCAAGTCCCAGAATTTCAAGGGAGCGTTCGACCTCCGCCTGCGCGACAAATTCGTCGTCTATCGCTGTTATTGAAAATTTGCCCGCGTAGCCGCGCTCCTCGAGCATACACAAAAAGCTCTGCCCGACTCCGCCGGTCTTCATGCCCTCCTCAAAAAAGAGTATGCTTTTATATTTTTCAGCCGCCTTTACCGCCTCGATATCTATCGGCTTTATGCGGTTGAGCTTCAATATGCAAAAGCCCTTGCCGTTCTCACCGAGGGCCTCAAGCGCCCTGCACGCGTTTGAAAATAGCCTGCCGTAGGTCACGAGCAGAACCTTGGAGCTTTTGTCGCCGTATATATCGCAGGGAGCCGAGGTGCAGTCGTAATCGACCGGCTTATACGGCTGGCCGCCCCTCGGGTAGCGTATCGCGACCACTCCGTCGTCGTCGTTTACCGCCGATGAAAGCGCAAGCTCCAGCTCGTCAAAGTAGCAGGGGCTGTAAATTTTTACGTTGGGCACGGAATTTAACAGCGCCACGTCAAAAACGCCCTGATGCGTTTCCCCGTCCGTGCCGACCACTCCGGCTCTGTCGATTGCCAAAATTATGTGCAGGTTCTGCATGGCGGCGTCGTGGATTATCTGGTCTACGCTTCTCTGCAAAAACGTGGAATACACCGCGAAAACGGGTATCATTCCCTCGACCGCAAGCCCGCAGGCAAACGTCACCGCGTGCTCCTCGGCTATTCCCACGTCGAAGAATCTGTCCTTGTGCTTTTTTGAGAAGCCGACAAGCCCCGTGCCGGTTGACATAGCCGCCGTTATCGCGCAGAGTCTTTTGTTTTCGTACGCCATATCGGTCAGGTTGTCGCCGAACACTCCGGAAAAATCGCGCCGCGAGCTTATCTTTTCGCCCGTGTCAACGTCAAAGCCGCCCAGCCCGTGAAAGCTCTTGGGGTCGTTCTCGGCGAAGGAATACCCCTTGCCCTTGGTCGTTACGACGTGTACCAGAACGGGGCGATTGACGCTTTTCGCCGCCTTCAGCGCCTTTTCAAGCTCGGGAATGTTATGCCCGTCCACGGGGCCGTAATAGGCGAAGCCCAAATCGTCGAACAGCGTGCGCTTATACACGAGGTTCCTCACCCTTGATTTTGAGCGCTTGAGCAAATTCCTTATCGGGGTACCGAGTATAGGCAGCTTTGAAAGCGCCGTTTCCACCTTTGTTTTCAGGTGCAGGTATTTCGGGTTCATTCTTATCCCGCCGAGATACCTCGCGAGCGCACCCACGTTGCGCGAGATGGACATCTTGTTGTCGTTGAGGACTATTATAAAATTTTTCTTGGACTTCCCCGCGTTGTTCATTCCCTCAAACGCAAGACCGCCCGTAAACGCGCCGTCGCCGATTATCGCGACCGTGCTGCTGTCGTCGCCCGCAAGCTGCTTGCCCACGGCTATGCCGTAAGCCGCCGACACCGACGTGCTGCTGTGTCCCACGTTGAACGCGTCGTGCGGGCTTTCGCTCCTCTTTGGAAAGCCCGATATACCGTTTTCGGTTCTTATCGAATATATTTCTTCAAGCCTGCCCGTGAGTATCTTATGCGTGTAGCTCTGATGCCCCACGTCCCACACGAGGCTGTCGTTTTCGTTGTTAAACACCCTGTGCAGCGCAACGGTCAGCTCTACCGCCCCGAGGTTCGAGGCGAGATGTCCGCCGTTTTTTGCCACAACGGAAACTATTATTTCCCTTATTTCGCCGCACAGCGTTTTCAGTTCATCTTCGCTCAGATTTTTAAGATCCTTCGGAGATTTTATCCGAGCGACAATTGAATTATCGTTCATTTTACCCTATCCTTTTATCCGCGTGCGCGACCGCTCACACGGCTTATTTACCCGCCGTTATTTATCCCCTTGTCCGAATAAAAATCAGCCCGCGCTCGCGGCGCAGGTCTATTTGCTCCGCATGGCAAGCGAGAGAGCAAGCTCCCTGAGCGGCTCCCTGTCGCCGTCAAATACGTCAAGACAGGAAAGCGCCCTTTCCGTCATCTCACTTACAAGCTCGCGGCATTTGTCTGTTCCCAAAAGCGAAACATAGGTCGCCTTTTTCTGCGTTTCGTCGCTGCCGACAGGCTTTCCAAGCTCGTCGGTCGTCGAGGTCACGTCGAGTATGTCGTCCACTATCTGAAACGCAAGCCCTATACATTCGCCGTAGCTCTCGGCGGCATCGAGCTTTTTCCCGTCGCAGACTCCGGCTCCTATGCACCCCATAAGGCACCCTGCCTTGATAAGACAGCCGGTTTTCTTCTTGTCCATTATTTCAAGCCTTTCAAGCTCCGGCTTTCTGCCCTCGCTTTCAAGGTCTATTATCTGCCCGCCTATCATTCCCCTTGCGCCCGAATACTCCGCGAGTATCTCCGCGCATTTGGCGCGCCTGACGGCGTTTTGCGCGTTCATGCCGCTGAATATCGTTTTAAACGCGAGGGTGAGCAGCGCGTCGCCCGCGAGCAGAGCCGTCGCCTCTCCGAATTGCTTGTGGTTCGACGGTCTGCCGCGCCGCATATCGTCGTCGTCCATACAGGGCAGGTCGTCGTGTATGAGCGAGTATGTGTGTATCATTTCAAGCGCGCACGCCGCCGGCATAATCTCGCCGTCGGCTCCCCCGTTTATGCGCGAAAATTCAAGCGCAAGGCGAGGGCGTATTCTCTTGCCGCCCGCCATAAGGCTGTACCTCATCGCGTCTACCAAATTTTTTTCAAGGCAGCCGCCGTCCGGCAAAAAGCCCTCGAGCGCGCTTTCGATGAGCTTTATATCCTTTGCGTTCCTCATATCATTGCTGTCCAAATCCCTCGCCCGCCTTTATCTCGGTTATTTTCTGCTTTGCGCTCTCAAGCCTCTTGTAGCAGAGGTTTGTAAGCTCCGTTCCCTCCTCGAAAAGCTTAAGAGCCTCGTCGAGGGGCGCGTCGCCCTTTTCGAGCGCGTCAACTATCTCGTCTATTCTTTTCATTGCGTCCTCGTATGATATTTCCTTATCCATTGATTTCCTCCGCTGTACAGCCTATTGTGCCGTCCTTTAATATTATTTTCAGTTTATCCCCCTCGGAAACGTCCCCGACCGACCTTATCGCGCCCTTGTCGCCCAAGGCGAGGGCGTATCCTCTCGCGAGTATTCCGAGCGGGCTGAGATGGTCGAGCGCGGACGCGGCATTCCTTAAAGAATTTTCTTTGAGGGAAATATATTTGTCAACCGCAGCCTTAAAGCTCCGTGTGCATATATCCGCCTTTAGCGATTTTTCATCTAAAAATTTCATCGGGGCGAAAATCACGCCGCGCCTTACCGCCGCAAGCCGCTCCTCCGCCCGCTGTACGCGGGACTCCATAATTCTCGCAAGGTTAAGCCGCGCCTGTTCAAGCTCGGACAAAAGCTCGTCCCGGTCTGGCACCGCAAGCTCCGCCGCCGCGGACGGCGTGGGCGCTCTCAAATCGGCGACAAAGTCGCAGATGGTGTAATCCGTTTCGTGTCCTACCGCGGAGATAATCGGCGTTTTGCAGTTAAACACCGCCCTTGCGAGGCTCTCGTCGTTAAACGCCCAAAGGTCCTCCGCCGAGCCGCCGCCCCGCCCGATTATTATAACGTCCGCAAGGGCGTCGCCGTCCATATATTCAAGCGCCTCTTTAAGCTGTTTTGGAGCGTTATCGCCCTGAACCGTCACCGGACAAAGGACTATCTCCGCGCTCGGGAAGCGGCGGGAAATTATATTCTCTATGTCGCGCCTTGCCGCGCCCGTCGGCGAGGTTATTACCCCGACCCTTTCGGGGAATTTCGGCAGGGGCTTTTTGTGCTCCGAGCTAAACAGCCCTTCCTTTTCAAGCCTTTGTCTTAGCTGCTCATATGCCACCGCCAGCGCCCCGACTCCGTCCGGCTGCATATCCTCGACGTAAAGCTGATACTGTCCGCTAGGCTCGTAAAGAGAGATCCTGCCGCGCACTATCACCTTCATTCCGTCCGTCGGCTCAAAGCGCAGTCTCGACGCGGCAAAGGAGAACATCACCGATTTTATCACCGCCCGGTCGTCCTTGAGCGAAAAGTACAGATGCCCCGATTTATAGTGGCGGGTGAAATTCGATACCTCTCCGCAGACAAAGACCGCTTGCAGGTTCGGGTCCCCGTCGAGCAGTGATTTTATATAAAAATTTACTTGTGATACCGTCAATATTCCGACGTTCACGGCTTCACCTCCCGTTATGCGCAAGATAAGTCAGATACGCAATGCCCGCCGCGTTGTCGCGGGAAAACTCCGGCTTTGCAAAAAAGCAGTCGAGCCTTGCGCCGAGCCCGCCTCTTATTATCGAATTGCTCATTACCCCGCCCGCGAAAAGTATCGGGCGAGCCCCGTATTTATCGAGCAGTCTTAGGCTCATCTCCAGCAGCGTGCTCTCTATATATTTCAGGCAATAGAGCGCCACGTCCTCGTCGGGCGCTCCGCCCCCGTGCATTTTTTCACATTGGTTCTCAACTCCGGAAAGACAGCAGTCCACTCCCTTAAGCGTGGGTCTGCACCTGAACTGCGCCACGCTTTTCAGCGCGAGAGTCTCCAGCGCCGCGCCGCAGGGGAAGTCAAGTCCGAGCGTAAGCCCCACCCTGTCCACAGCCTGACCCGCGTTCAAATCGAGAGTTTTCGCTATTATCTCGGTCGAGATTATGCTCTTGTCATCGGGTCTTACGAGTATCGCCTCGGTGGTTCCGCCGGATACGTGAAAGGCGATAAATTCCCTGTCGAGCAGTCCGTATTCTCCGCAGGAATACACCGCCGCGGCGATATGCCCCTGTTGGTGCGAAAATGAATAAAGCGGCGCTTTGAGCAGCTTTGAGGCTATCCTTGCCGCGCCGCTGCCCACGGTGAAGCACGGCATATAAGAGCCGGGTTCGCTTCGCGGGGTAAAGGACGCGCCGACAGCCTTAATATTACAGCCGTCAAGCTCGAGCGCCTCCACCGTTTCACACAGCTGAGCCGTATGGCGGAACACCGCGTCGCTCTGGCGCAGTCCCGCCTCCCCCTTTTTTACGGGCAGCAGCTTTTTGCTCTGTCTGATTTCGCCGTCTGCATATACTGCCGCCGAGGTCGTGTAATTGCTCGTGTCGAACGCAAGGTACGCGTCACTCATTTTCACAGTCCCCGTTTTCAGCCTCGAGCTCCCTTACCACGCTCCCGAGCACGCCGTTTACAAACGCCGCGTCCTCCTCGGTCGCGTATTTTTTCGCGAGCCTTACCGCGTCGTTTATGATTACCCCGATTGGATTATCCGCCTTTGTCTCGTCGGGAGCGAAAACGAGCTGGTAAACCGACAGTCTTAAAAGCGTCTTTGACACGTTGGGTATTCTCGACAGCTTCCATTTTCTCAGGTGGCGCGATATTATTTCATCACACTCGCCGCGCCTTTCCTCACAGCCCTTGGCGAGCCTTCGCGCAAACTCAAGCGGCTCGTTTTCCTCGGCATACGCCTGTATGACCTCGTCGAGTCCGTCCTTTGAAAGCTCCGCGCTGAAGCAGAATACAAACGCCTGCTCCCTCGCCTTTATCCTGTTAGTTTCCGATTCCATATGCTGTACCATCCTCTTATATTTAATCAGAGCGCGCGCCGCCGTGATTTTAGCGCCGCGCCTGCCGCGTTTAATTATTCTTATAATTATACCACAAAAACGCATCGCTTAAAAGCATATTCTGCGCACGCCCTTACAGCGCCGCGCGTTTCTTTGTCCGCTAACGTTTTTGGCTATGCAATCCGCCAGCGGTATATATACATATTTTGTATAATTGTCATTGCAGTAGGCGCGGTAAACGAGAAAATAATATTTTATTTTTCGCAGGAGCGCAAATCCAATGTGTACGCAGTCGCTCTCTGACCGCCCTTTCGCTTTACGGGCGTTATTGAGCCTTTTTCACAAAAAGAAAAAAGCCCGAAAATGACACAATCATTGTATCATATCAGGGCTTTTTTTACAACAATATTGAATTAGTTTTTGATTTGGCTCGAATTGAGCGAGACGTTTTCAGCGCCCGCCGGACTACTCCGTTATTTTCGCCGCTATATCGTCCTTTGATTTATATATGCTGTTTTCGGGAACATATCCCCTGACCATTGAAACGGGGTATATGTTTGTTCCCTTGCCTATAACCGTACCGGGATTAAGCACAGAATTACAGCCGACCTCTACGTCGTCGCCCAATATCGCGCCGAGCTTTTTGCGGTTTGTGCATAGCTTTTCCTCCCCTGCGCAGAGCCAGACGACAGACTTGTCGGATTTCAGATTGGACGTTATCGCGCCCGCCCCCATGTGCGATTTGTATCCGAGTATCGAATCGCCGACATAGTTATAATGCGGCACCTGTACGCCGTCAAAAAGCAGCGCACTCTTTAGCTCGGTCGAGTTCCCGACTACCGCTCCGCGCCCGACTATCGCAACGCCCCTTATAAAGGCGCAGTGGCGTATTTCTGCGTCCTCGCATACTATCAGCGGACCCGTTATAGACGCGCTCGGGGCGACGATCGCGCTTTTGGCTATCCATATATCCTCGCCTATTTTATCATATTTATCCTCCGGCAGGGTCTTGCCTAATTCGAGGATAAAGTCCCGCAAGCCGTCGAGCGCCTCCCACGGATATGTAGTTTT
>CANPZK010000015.1 GCA_947588875.1 uncultured Clostridia bacterium | reverse complement strand
ACCGCCGTGTACGGAACCGTACGCACGGTGGTGTGAGAGGTCGGCTACTCAACTAATGGGTAGCCTCCTACTCGATTGCCGTTTTCATATTCGCAGTTGTCAAATCGAACGTAGTTGAAGCACGTTTAAAGACGGTTGCTACACGGTTGCTACAGATTTTTTTTCAAAAAAACACCCTCGGATCATATTGTCCGAGGGCTGATTTTATACTCCTTAAACCTATACCGCAAAGCGCCTTATGTCCTTTTGCGGTTTTGCAGCTTCAGCTCGCCGTTATAACTATTCGCGGTGATAGAAAATATACACAACATAATTAAACGGCGATTCAGCGATCCGCAAGTAAAAGGCCTCTTAAAAATCTATGTTGAGATTTTTAAGAGGTCGCTTTTTTATATTTAAAATATTACTTAATATCCTATTTTATCGCAAAGTATTTTGCTTTGCAATAAAATAACCAAAGATTAACTATATATTATCATCATTTTTCAATTTTGTCAACTGCGGGGTGTAAAAAAATTCGGTATCGGTTGTAACGGCGATTATGTTGTATATTTAAATCGACTTTACTCGTTCAGAAAGGAGAAATTATAAATGCATAAAAACAGCAGAGGAAAATTTTTATTAAAAAAGCCGCAAAATGAAGAGAACGGTAAATCTTTTGAAAAAATTCTTGCGGACTGGATTGAGAATAAAAGGCTATATGTAAAGGAGTCCACTCTCGCTCATTATAAAGCGATTGTAGAAAATCATATCAAGCCGCTGCTTGGAAATTTTGAAATTGGAAAGATAACGCCGGAAATCATTCAGGTCTACATAAACACTCTGAATATAAATGGGTTTTCGAGCAAAACGATAAACGATATACTGATGGTCATTAAAAATATCTTTAAATATATAACTGCGCGGGGCATCAGTCATAACTGCGATTTGAAAATTATAGCGCCAAGAAAAAGGCGCGCGCAGACTGAAATTTTAACTGTACCCGAACAGAAAAAGCTCTGTTCCTATCTGCTTGAAAATATGAATACGAAAAACTTCGGCATTTTATTAAGCCTATACACCGGCATACGCATAGGCGAGCTGTGCGCGCTGAAATGGGGAGATATTGATATGGCGGAAAAGACTCTGAATATCAATAAAACTATGATAAGGATACAGGATAACTTCTCCGCAAACGCCTCGGCAAAGACAAAGGTTCTTATTACATCGCCTAAGAGCGAGGATTCAATACGCACAATACCTCTTAGCAGTTGTTTAATAGAGATAATAGAAAAGCTCTCAAAGGGCGACGACGCTTATATTCTCACAGGCTCCGCCGAAAAATTCACAGAGCCTCGGAATATGCAATATTATTTTAAAACGGTATTAAAAAAATGCGGTATGCGAGATGTGAATTTTCACGCTTTGCGGCATACCTTTGCGACAAGATGTATCGAAAACGGATTTGAAATAAGGAGTCTGAGTGAAATATTAGGTCATTCAAATGTGAGGATAACTCTTGAAAGATATGTTCATTCCTCGATGGAGCTAAAACGGATCAATATGGAAAAGCTCAAATTCAACGCCGACGATAGCGGCAGCAGGTAGATTTATCGCAAAGCAAAATACTTTGCGAATATAAATCGGCGCGGGTTTGACTCGTTGAGCGCGTCAGGCTCCGCTTCGATTTAACAAAGACGTTTGTTGGAGGATGGAAGAATAATGCGGCTGTGATAATTATATTATTATCCTATTTGCCGCGTTTAGTTTTCTGCGGTTTAAACGGAGGATCGCTATGAAAAACGGAAAAAATATTATGGAGAAAGTAAAAAATAAAATACAGATATTCAGCGTCGCAAAAAGGTTCGGCGGACATCACAAAAGATTAGTCGCGCTGCTCCTTATCACTGCGGTGCTGTTTGCTCTGTTCCCAAATATAGATGTATCGGCTGCCTTTTATTCGCAGACCCATTACGATAATATCAGTGAGTTCCAGAAAGCCAGATGGAGAAACGATATTCAGGCGGGAATCTTTAACGGAGTAGAGATGGTGGCAGATGAGGCCGACGTTGTGTCTCCGGGAGAAATTAAAAATAAAACGGTTAAAGACAACAATGCGTTTTTCAACTGGAGCGACACAACGCTCCCAAAGTGGAGCGGCAACACGGAAACTGTAACATCGTCCGGCACGGCAGCCTACAAATATTCGGACTCATATACGGACGGCGGCGACAATAAAGTATATGCTGTCAATTCAAACATTACATATACTGTTTATAACATAAGCACGCCGGGTCAATTCAGATATGTGCTGGAAAATCAAGCTAACGGAACGAACGACATAAAAATCAATATCACCTCCGACCTCGATTTTAACGGAGCGGCTCACGAATGGGAAACTATCGGTCAAACGCTTTATGATCAAGACGGCTCAATTTATATCGAGGGCAACGGACACACACTTTACAATTTAAAAATCACCTCCGGCACGGGCGACAATTATTGCGGGCTTTTTGGAGCGCTTGGCCGCAGACTGATAGTGAAGAACCTCGGCTTTAAATCAACAATGATACTTGCGGAAAAAAACGGAGCGGATATCGGCCTTTTGGTCGGACACTTTGGAAGATCGACTGAAGATACAAAGGCGTCGGGGTATTTGTTTAACGTCCACTCAGACGGCGCATATATTCAGGGCTACGGCAAAACGGGCGGACTTATCGGCTGGACAAACCCCCGAGCAAATTTATTCATCGAAAACTGCTCAACGAGAAATTATTATGTGTACGGCTCCGACCACCTCGGCGGCATTATGTCGTACACCCAGCTCGGCGGTGCGTCTGATGTTCCCGTAGCCGTAAAATACAACGCGCAGATGCCCGATGTTCCCGAAGCGTTTGTCTATTTAACGGCAAGCTCGGACAAAGACGGAAAAATCTTTCCGGTCATGGTTGAAAATACCTACTCCTTAGACTGCGAGCTGTTTTCAACCGGAGCCGACTCGGGAGCATTTATCTCGTGCGGCCAATCGCTGATAGTGAGAAACTGTTTTACTAATAATACCATATACGCAAATCTTAATACAGGCGGATTTATAGGTCGAAGCGCATTTCCCGCAGATTCTCGCCCGTGCAGAATGTATGACGACGCCGGAGAGAGAAAGGTCGGAAATTATTTTGAGAACTGCTACTCATCGGGGCTTGTTGAGGGGCAGACCGCTATGGGCGGCTTTACGGGCCTTGACAACACATACAGAGGTCTTGGCGACATTTCAGCCGATCCCGATAATCTTACTGCCGGTGACAGATACCTCCGTTGCAAGCGAGAGAGAAGTAACCTACACCGAAAATGACGAGGGCAGAGATACAACCGAAGAAACACTCCTTTATTATCCCACCGGCGGCTTTGCCGGAGTTATCGCGCCGGACGCATATGAAAAATGGTACGATAAAACGTACGATCATTTGCGCGGAGTAAATTCGGACGGCTCAATAGACACGGGAGGTAGGAGTCCAAAGGTGTATAACGTTCTTCTTCCCGACGATTTAAAGGGAGAAGGCTTTGGATATTTCAGCAACTGTTTTTACGATATGCAAACCTCGGCTATGCGCGAGATAGCCGTCGGTCAGGAAAATCCCAAGGCGTCAAGCGACGGCAGCGGGGAAAAGCCGGCGTTTTCAGTGACGGGAATAACAGGGCTTTATACGGAAGAATCTGACGTCAAGGATATGGACGGCCTCACCGACCTCCCGTCTAAGAGCCACGCTATGGATTCACAGGCGGGAAACAGCACGGTTTGGAAATATGAAAAGGGATATTATCCTCAGCTAAAGTCGTATATGCAGTTTGAGCGGAAAAGCGACGAAGACGGCGCATGGTACAAGCCCGACGGCACACAGGCTACTGCTGATGAGGTAAAGCAATTCCCGTTTTATATGGAGGAAACCGTGGCGAAAACAGACGGAAGTGAAACGCACGAGGTAAAGGGAGTTGCGGACAACAAAACCGTACTGCTGACCGTTTACAGATACGCCCAAGCGTCAACCTCGACTGTATTCCTCGACCACTGGGATTACAAAATGAACATCGCAAACGGCGGATTGTCAACTGATAATAACTGGGCATGCGGTGTAGAAAGCAATAAGATGACCTATAACCCGGACACGGGGTATTGGGAAATAACATATGATAACCTCGAAGCGGGAACATACAATTTCAAGGTCCAGGCGAACGACACAATGACGTTTAATTACGGCAGAGATAAATTCGACGGCGAGGACTGCACATTCACCGCTCAGGACGGCGACACGGTAGTTATTAAATTCAAATATACCGATTTGCGCTCCGCCAATTACCGAATACTCGCCGATTTTTACAGTGAAGACAGCGACGGCACACCGAGAGAGGAAAACGTAGTGCTTGGTGGTTTGAGCGAGGAGGCGCCTGCCGAGGTGTGGGGAGTAGTCGGCTCGTTTTCCGGATCGGAGTGGAATGTGGAATCGAGCGATTACGATATGACAAGAAGCGCGGCTGACACGAGCATATATACCGCGACTATCCCTTTTACACCGACATATGATGATGCCGGTCAGCCTGTGGCGACGCAATTTAAAATTGCAAAGGACCATAAATGGGACGAAAGTTATGGCTTAGGCGGCAGCTCGTCAGGTACCGAAAATAATATGATGTTTACCGTAACCGAGTCATGCGACGTTACATTTGAGTTTAACAACAAAACTCACCTGACGACCGTCACGGCGAATCCGAAAGACGCCATAAAGGACGTATTCACGGACGACACAAAGAAATTTGATTTCACCGGCTATTCCGTCATTGGCTCATCTGATCTCACAGGCTTTAACTGGCTTGAGTCTGAGCGTGAGGTGGAGGCTGCCGAAAAGGGCAAAATGACGGAAACCTCGCCGGGCTCCGGCATATATGAGGTCACGTTCTATAATATTCCAATGGGCAAAAACTACGCCTACAAGGTCATAAAGGACGCGGTGAACGAGGGCGCGAGAAGTTATTTTCACATTAACGCTTATGAGAACCCTGAGGTTGATAATCCAACGTGCACCGTAACGATAAGATACAACAGCAGAACCGGACGATCGACCGTGAGCGCAAGGTATGAAGGCTCCGATAAAGAATACGCCACGACGAATCTCGGACTTACGTATTACACGGTCTTGGGAGCGGAAGGGCTCACCGGCTACCATTGGCTCGGCGACAGCACTCACCCCGAGGATCAATCGGCCGGGTCTGTTGAGAAATACAAACAGGAAGCGATAGAAGCCGGACGAATGGAGCCTGTGCCGGGCAGCACAAATCTTTTCAGAAAGACGTTTAATAATGTTTCGGCCGGAACATACGGCTTTAAGGTCGCGCCGGAAGGCTCGTTTGACTTTGCCTACGGCGACAACGGAAGTGAGGATAACTACAACATAACGCTAAGTCAGGAAGCGGATGTCACGATAACCTTTAACTCGGACACGAGTATAATATCCGTCTCATCAAATCCGCCGGAAGCGCTCGCAACTACGACTTATGTAGTCACGGGTACGGATAATCTTATGGGCAAAACATGGGACACCAAAGAGGCTGTGATGTCGTTTAACGAAGAAAATGGTGTGTATGAATATATAAAGGAAAATGTCCCGTCACGCGATAACTATGCCTACAAGATAATTGAGTACGATAAGGATTCCGGCGACAACATATCGTTCTATTTGGCGGGCGACAAGGCGAGGTACAACATAAAATTTATCTATGACCCCAGAACAGGCGCGTCCTACGTCGAGGTCATAGACATTGACACCGGCGAGACACTCGGCGACGACCTGATTCAGCCGGTCAAGGTAACCACATATTCCGTACTCGGCGAGGAGGCTCTGACGGGCTACATCTGGGAGGGAAGAACCGACAACGGCGCGACCGCAGCCACTCCCGAAAACAAGAAAAGGGCGGCTGCCGCCGGATTGATGACCCAGAGAAGCGACGGTAAATATGTAAAGGTTTACCGAAATATACCGTGCGGCAGAGAGGGTGAAATAACAACCTATGCCTTTAAGGTAGCGGCGAACGGAACCTGGGACTCGGGAATATCATACGGCGACGGAAACGGCGGCAATTTCATTTTTGCGCTCAACGGCGACGAGCTGGGGAGAAACTATTGCGACGTGACCATCGTCTTTGACCCGGCAACGGGACAGATAAGCGTTTCGACCACTCCCGCTCAGTGCTTAGTCGAGGAAGTGGACGACAGCAAATTTGAGTGGTATATCGTCGGAGATTACACCCTTGTTTCACAAAATGCATTCGCCGCCGGACCCACAGTCTATGACACGGTGCGCGACATAACCTCGGACTTTGATTTCACATCGGGCGAGGACAGCATAGACAGAGGAGTAAAATGGCAAATAGACGCGGAGAGAAATACTATAAATGAATTTTATACTCATCTGGCGGACGGCAAGGGCTTTGATCTTCAATATTCCGTGGGCGGCTATGATACAACGGGTAAGTTTAACGACCCGGTTGTCGATTTGAGCGCGGAGGTTTTGGAGCTGAACGAAGAGGCAATTTCCGGACAGGGAACGGAAATCGCCCACTATTACTGCGACACGTTTATGCCCGGCAAGCAGTGGGTATCGGTCGCGACCTACGGCTTCGGCTTCAGCAAGAAGTTTGACGAGTGGAAGAGCGAATATAAGAGCTATCAGGAATACTTGGAGAACAGCAAGGCTCTCGACGATATGGCTGCGAAATATTATGTGCTGATACCGGAAATAACCGAAAAAACGGTTCAGGCGGTTATTGATTACCTGGAGGTTATTTATAACGACGACCCGGATACTTATCGGGAATTTATGGTTAACTACGGCGACATAGGAGACCTATATACAAAAGTTCAAGCCTATGTTACCGCGCATGACACAAATGGGGACGGCAAGGTTGACCTTGACGAAGGCCCCGGCTCGGCTCCGCTCGTTGCGGCGGAGAGCGGCGGCGACCAGACCGTCATCGGCAGCCGCCTGCTCAGGCTCATTCCGGCGGCATATCTTGAGGCGGGAAACGACGCGGAGATATGCGTCCTTCAGGATTCGCGCAGCGCGGATTCTCCGTCGCTCAACCGCGTAATTTACAACGACAATTCCTCCGAGTACGTCACCTTTACGGGTATGCAGGACAGCTATGAATACTACAATTTTGCCTTTACATCGGGATATATAATAACCGATAAGATAGGACTCGGTCTGTACGCAAATTACATAAACCAGAATCAGGACGGCAGGATTGTAACCTTCAATGCGGATCCGAAACAAAGAAGAGAACAGGACGACTTTGAGAATAACTATAAAGAGGGCGGCGTGTATTACGCGATGAGTACGGCGTTCACGCAAAGCGCGAAATACGAAGACATTGACGGCACGCACGATGAAAAGCTTTATGCCGACGAGCTTATAAATCAGTCGGTAATAGGCGACGCTTATGACTACAACAGCGACACAAATCCCGAACCGGAAAAGAAAAATTACGCGCAGACGATAGTTAAAATCTATCAGGTGGATGTGAGTACCGGCAACCGCACAAAGCTCGACTTTGCGCATGACGAAGAGTCACAGGCGGCGGAAACCGAGGAGTATAACAATTATCTCAAGTGGTCCGGTCAGAAAAAATTTACAGCGGACGACGCGGGAATGTACGAGGTAGTGTTCTATTGGGCGATGTCCGACGGAAGATACCTGATAGACAGCAAAAACGTGTTCATAACGCCGATAGAGCCGGGCATATCAAAAGAGGTCGATAAGAAGTATGACGAAACAGCGGAAAACACGGGTGAGCCCGTTTTTGGAACGTCGGGCGAGAAGAAAAATACGGTCACATATACAGTGACCTACAACAACCCCGACAAGGAGGAAAACTCAGCGTTTGCCGTGCTTGACATACTTCCGTTTGCGGGCGATAAGCGTTTGAACACAGACGACGTGGACGCCTCCGACCTTGAAACCTCGGGCGATATGGAATTTACGATTGAAAGCCTGACTGTCCGAAGGAACGGCTCGGCGACCGTAAAGGGAGTTTACTATTCAACAAGTACCGCCGTCCGAGAGCTTTTGACTAAAGACGACAGTTCGGGAGGCTCTGAGGCGAGAGAGGATTCAGCTCAGGATCTACCCTTAAACCCGCTGAACGGAACGCTCAACACTGCCGACGGAACATGGAAATCGTTGACGGCAGGCCCAAGAGATGGCAACACGGTGTCTTATACGGACTCGGCTAAGGGCATAAGCGGAGTTACGGCGATAGTCGTAAGTGGCGTTCAGGTTGCGCTTGATGAAACAATAAAGCTGACCGTTAAGCTGTCATATGACGGCGATACAAACGATTTGCTTGTCAACAACGCATATTATTACACCTCTCAGACGAGTGTCGCCTCCGGCATAAACGGCTACTCCGACCCCGTGACTACGGCGATTGTCGGCAGGGATATAAGCGGTTATGTTTGGCTTGACAGCGATGTGGACGGCATATACGACGAGGAAGAATCTCCGATAGAGAATGTAAAGGTTATTCTTTTGAAAAAGAACGGTGAGGGAGATAACGGTGAGGGAGATTATGTTCAGGTGCCCGGCGCCGTGGCTTACACCGATAAAGACGGCTACTATTCCTTTGGCAATCTGCCCGAAGGCGATTACAGGATAAGCTTTATTGAGTCCGATCGAGATGACGGAAACGTCAAGATTCATAGAAAAGAGCCGGTTGGAACCGACCCTGACGGAACCGAGCCGGGTGGAACCGAGCCGGGTGAAACCGATAATGTCGAAATAAAGAATTTTTCGCAATTAAATCTCACAAAGACGCTTGTCGAGGAGCAATGCGAAAATGTGGTCGGCTCAAGAAGTATAGCGGATTCGGATCTTAACATTTCCGGCGTTCAGCTTCCCGACGCAGACTCTCTTTACAATTATTCGTTTATACCTGACGAAAATATTCCGGTAATAAATGTAGCTCTTGACAATTATGCTTTCAGCAAGAAATACCAGAATGTCGGACTTACCGACAACCCCGTGCCGTGCTCGATTACCCTGATTAAAAACGGCGCTAACGGCGAAGGTCTCAATCATGTAGAGTTTAAGCTCGAATATTACGACAAGGAGGATAACGCTTGGCACGAGGTCGGATATATCGAAGGAAAGCCGGTTTACTACGGCGATGAAAATTACAATTCGAGTACGGTTCTAAAGCGCTTCAAAACGGGAGAAGGTTATATTAACCTCGAAAATAACGAGTCCGGCAAGCTGTATTTCCCGCAGCTCAAGGAGGGAAAATACAGGATTACCGAAACAAACACGGTTAAAGGCTACAATCTCCTCTCGTCTTCAATCGACGTGGAGCTTGCATATAAGCTCTCTCCGGACGTGCTTGAGACGGACGCGAAAGTAAGCGGCGTTATAAAGCCGAACAATGAACTTAATAATTACGATTACAAGGATTCTCAGGGCAACCTCTGTTACAGGGACATAACCCTGACGATAAACAACACAACAAGACTTGACCAATACCTGCCTATGACAGGCGAGGGCAGCGTCGCCGGTATTTTATTGGCGGCATTGGCGCTCCTGCTCGTGGGAACCGCAATTTTCCTTTACGCGAGCAGGAGAAAAAAGAGAGCGGGTAAAACCGACGTAAAATCAGTTTAATGGGGTCTCCAAATGCCCATTAAATCATAAATTAAAAAAATTTAAAAGGAGGAAGATTTATGAAGAAATTTGGAGCAATTTTTACAAGTGTGCTTTTGGCAGGCGCTATGCTTTGCAGCACAGCGGCGTCCGCTGCGAGCACGCTGCCGCAAGGTCATCCGACATCAGGAAGTCTCACGCTTTATAAGTATGAACATGAGGAAGAATACACCGCCGACACAGACGGAGACGGTTATCTTTCCGATGATGAAATAAATGAAGCAAAGACTTACCTGACCAAAAAGGAAGTAAAGGGCGCAAAATTCACCGCATTCAAGGTTGCCAACCTCACAGACGAAGGCCTTTTCACGGCGGTTGATGCTTTTAAGGGCGCAAAAGTTACCTTTACCGAGGAGAAATACGGCAAGACGGAATGGACACTTGAAGACCTTCTCAAGCAGGACGAATACGGAAAGGCAGAGGAGTCAAAAGGCGCTCTGACATTCACAAGCACCGAGCTTTTTGAGGATCTTATTCCTGCGCTTCAGAACATCGCCATACCGGCATATGAGGCTGCTGATAATAGTGCTACTGGCTTGGATTATGCCTATGATTCTGTTGAAGCTCCCGACGGAACTTATACATTTTCAGCGCTCCCGCTCGGCGTATACCTCGTTGTTGAGACAGGTGTTCCCGACGGCTATGTAATCTCCTCGCAGAGCTTCCTCGTTTCTATTCCGCAGTGGAATGAAAATGAGGACGGAGACGGCGGCGAATGGGATTATACGCTTGAGGCGCTGCCAAAGGACAACCCGGTAACTCCCGATAAGAAAATTGAAATTGATGACGGAGATGACCTAGATAACGATCCCGACCTCGTTGACGAGAATATTGCTCAGGTCGGCGATAATGTTCCTTATCAGGTAACGGCAAATCTTCCGTATTACGGCGACAAGCTCCCGACGTCATACAACTCCGACGACTTGAAAACTACGCTTGTTTATCCGACTGAGCAAGATTTCAATGACACCGTCAAGGCTGTTTATTATGGCTTCGCCGATGAAATGTCCACAGGTCTTACATACAATTATGATATGACGGTTGAGGTTGTAAACCCGGAAGGCGACGGTAGAAATGTTACGCTTACTAAAGAAGAAACAAAAGCATATGATGATATCGTAAAGCCAAATGTTGAAAAGCCAAGCCAGCCCACTGTAAGTTGGGAACCTACCGATGGCGATTATCAAATCAAAGTTGACGGCGGAAAAATCAGCATAATATTCAACTGGGCAAAGCTCAATCAGTATCAGGGCAAGCAGATAAAGCTCACCTATTCCGCAACACTTAATGAAAATGCTGAAATAAAAGATCCTAATACCAATGATGTTACAGTTACTTATGACAACAACCCGACAGTAGAAAATGATTTAATCATTCCGGAGCCTGATGAGGTTAAAACATACACCTACGGTATGGAGCTTACAAAGTACTTTAATAATGAAGAGGCGGACGGCGACAAAATCCACGCCAGCGGAGTTGAATTCAGTCTGTCAAAGCCAAACGATGAAGATGGCTATGATAAGCTCTGGTTCATCACACCGGCTGAGAACTCCGAGGGTAATTGGGTAAGCACGAACACAGGCGTATATTATGTTTACACTCAGGATATGACCGCCAATAAAACCGCTGAAGATCCGGATGCCGAGGGAACAGCACCGGTTGAGGGAACACACGTTACGATTGCAGGCAAAGAGTATATAATCACACAAAAGCTCAATCCCAAAGACGATAATGGCTTCTTGTCTGTAAACGGACTCGCAGTCGGCGAATATAAGCTTGTCGAGGAGAACAGCATTGAAGGCTTCAGCAAGCTTGAAAGCGATGTTATCATCACCGTTGCGGAGGGCGATAAGAATGATCAGGGTCTTATCTCCGGCACAGTTAAGGCGACCGTTGGGGGAACGACGCTTAACACTAAAGAGGACAACCTCGGTATCTTCCTCTTCACGGTAAACAACGTGTCCAAGCAGTTTGACCTGCCTCTCACGGGCGGCGCGGGACTTCTCGCATTCACAATCGGCGGCGGCATAGTAATTGCGGGCGCTATCATCATCTTCTCATATCTCCGCAGGAGAAGAGCAGTAAGATAAGCTTTCATCTAATATCATTCATATACGTATCTTTCTGAAAGGGGGTGCCGCGAATTTCAATTTGCGGCGCTCCCTTAGCCAGTTTAAGGCAAAATATTTTGATTTAAGCCAAAGGGGAGATTTGGTGAAAAAGGCTTTGCTCTGGAGCTTAGGCTCTCTTGTCCTGCTCGCGGGAATTTTGCTCGCGGCTTATCCGTTCATCAGCAACTATCTTATGTCTTTGAATCACAACAGCGAGATAGTAAGCGCCGATAACGCGGTTAAAAAGGCGGATAACTCGGAATTAAAAGAGGAGCTTGAAAAGGCTGAAAAATACAACAAAAGCCTGCTTGGCAATGTTGTGCTTACAGACCCGTTCGACCCGACCTTTCAGGATGAAAACAACGTAGAATATAACAGCGTTTTGAATCTCGGCGGCAATTCCGTAATGGGCTCCGTTGAAATTCCAAAGATAAACGTCAAGCTGCCGATTTACCACGGCACGGGCAAGGACGTGCTTGAAAAGGGCGCCGGACATTTGCGCAACACCTCTCTGCCTATCGGAGGAAAAAGCACCCACGCCGTCTTAACGGGGCACACGGGACTTTCTACCGCCGTGCTTTTTACCGACCTCGATAAGCTCGAAAAGGGAGATGTTTTCTATATCTACGTCTTAGACAAAACCCTCGCCTACGAGGTGGATCAAATCAAGGTGGTGCTGCCGACCCAAACGGAGGATTTAAAGGTTCAGCCCGGAGAGGATCACGTCACCCTGCTCACCTGCACGCCGTACGGACTAAATACGCACCGTCTGCTCGTTCGGGGAACGAGGATACCGTATGAAAAGGCGGAAACGATAAAAAAGGAGCGCGGAACTGCCGAAAGCACATGGATGCTTGAATATAAAAGGGGATTAATATTGGGAGCTGCGGCAATAGTCTTGATAGTCGCAGTGTTTGTAACCGTTCGCGCGCTTATATCGCGCCGAAGAAAGAAAAAGCAGAGAGCCGCGGAAGCGGATTCACAGCGGTAAGGGTATGGTGAAAATATGAAGAAAGCGGGATTGATAATATTCCTGACGGTATTTTTATTGATAGGCGCAATGATAGCGGGATACCCGTTCATAAGCAATTATTTAATGGGGCTTAATTCCGCAAGCGAAATACAAACATATCTTTCCGCATCGTCCGATATGGATAAACAGGAGATAAGCGCAGAGCTTGCGCGAGCGCAAAAATATAACGAAAGCCTTTTGAGCGGCGTGAAATTGGGCGACCCGTTTTCGCACGAAAATGAGAATAATGACGACGAGTATTATTCGCTGCTCAATTTAAGCGGCACCTCCGTAATGGCGAGCATAGAGATACCGTCGATAGGGATTAAGTATCCTATCTACCACGGCACGTCCGACAGCGTGCTCGAAAAAGGAATAGGGCATATGAGGGGAACGTCGCTGCCGATAGGCGGAAAAAGCACGCACGCCGTCTTGAGCGGACATTCGGGGCTATCAACGTCTGAGCTGTTTACGAATATCGACAAGCTGGAAAAGGGCGACAAATTTTATATCAGCGTTTTAAACGAAACGCTTGCGTACAGCGTGGACAGCATAATCGTTGTAAAGCCCGATGATACGAGCCTGCTCGAAATCGTGCCGGAGGAGGATCATGTTACGCTCGTAACCTGTACGCCGTTCGGCGTGAATACGCACAGACTTCTTGTGCGCGGCAGCAGAGCGCCGTACACGCCGGGTGAAGAGAGCGCGCAGGCACAGCGGACTATAAAAAGCACATGGAACGAGGAATACACCCGCGCCGCCATAATAGGGGTGGCTGTGATGCTCGGAATAATAGCGCTGTATGTTGTGTTCAGAATAGTTGTTAAGCTGTTTGGAAAGAGAAGAAAAAATGAAAAATCAGACAAAAACGCAAACGAAGAAGAGAATTAACAGAAGCAGAGTTATAAGAGCGTCACTGTATGTTTTGACAGCGCTCATGTTTCTGTTCGGATCTCTGCTCTTTGTTTATCCAATTGCTTCCGGGTATGTGTCGGACAGAAATTCAGAGATATACATAGAGAACTTTGAAAATCTGAAAAATTCATACGCGGCTGACGAGCGCGTCAAAGACGGAGGAGAATCCAACGCGGCGGAATCAGGCGAAAATACGGCTTCTGCGGTAAATGATAAGAGCGTGGATAATCGGAATAATTCGGAGCGCTTTAAGGAATTGTATCGGGCGATGAAAAGGTATAACGAGGAGATATACAAAAACGGGCAAAGCAACCTCTGCGACGCGTGGTCATATGAGCAAACGGCGGTTGACCTTTCCGAATACGGAATTTACGACGGCGCAGTCGGAGTGCTGAGAGTGCCGAAGATGAACGACCTCAATATGCCTATATTCCTTGGAGCCTCGTACAACAATATGGCGAGTGGGGCGGCACAGCTCGGTCAGACCTCGATGCCGATAGGCGGTAAAAACACAAATTGTGTCATAGCAGGACACAGAGGCTGGAACGGCTCGAGATATTTTGTCGATATAGAGCTGATGGAACGGGGAGATATGGTCTATATCGACAACCTCTGGGGGACGCTGCTATATAAAGTTACCGACATAAAGATAATAGAGCCGAGCGATATAAATTCAATATTGATTCAAAAGAATAAGGATATGGTCACGCTGATAACCTGCCACCCGTATCTGGAGAACAATTACAGATATGCTGTTTTTGCCGAAAGAACGTATGATGACGCTCAGCCCGAAAACGACGCTTCGGGTGATGGAAACAACATAAAATCGAACGAAAGCGCAAGCACAAGCGCAGCGGCAGGTGAAAATACAGCGCCGGAAAATACGATTGCAGAAAACAGGAGCGTTTCCGAATTAAGACTCGGCGCAGAGAGAATGTCATATGTAATCGTACCGATAATACTTATTATACTTGCTGTTTCGCTTTTTGTTATAAACAAAAGGCGAAAGGGAAGAGAAAGGAGAGGCGACGCCTAAAAAGCATTTGATATAGATGATAAGAAATATAAGAAATTAACCTATGATGTGATTTGTGAAACTGAATACGCTGAGCAGAGAATAGCCGAGGAAAAGCAACAAAACTCCTATAAACTGATTATAGGCTTTGCTCTTAAAAGCGCTGACCTCAGTTAATTTTTTAATAGAGTATATCAATATTATTTTTTGCCCTTTTTGCATTGTAAGCAGAAAGGGCAATGTTGTAAAATAAAATATCCAAAAAAGATGACTCATAGAGCAGTCTCCGGTATCATGTTAAGTGACCAAACCAAACGGAAACGGAGGCTGCAAAATGAGTCGCTTAAATTATGCCACAGAAACAAGAAAGGGAAACACCTAACTTATGAAGAGCGGAAGCTCGGGAGCAAAACATTCAGGGAGACTTTTCAAACGATTACCTGTGATAATGGGAGCGAGAACCTTAACTGTGAGGGGATCGAGCGTTCGGTGCTTGTTCAGCAGAAGCGAACAGAGGTGTATTACGCCCCATACAGTGCATGGGAAAGGGAAAGTAATGAGAGCGCCAATAAGCTGATTAGGCGTTTTATTCCCGAGGGGCTGGCATCGGCGAATTCTCTCATGGGAGAATTGAGATGATAGAACACCGGATCAACAATTATCCGAGAAAGTTTTTCAATGGGCAATCTTCCAATATGCTCGTAAATCAACTTTTTGTCACTTAATACTTGCGGACATTTTTGCTTGCAATTTAGACAAATATTATTTTTTTAAATTTTATATTTACCTGAGGGGGATTTGGTGGTAAAATTGAAAATGTATCGTTTGAAATAACGGAGGTATTTTTTATGAGTAACAGCAGAATCAAAAAATCGGAGGGAGGAACGGGACAAAAGCTGAGAGATCGCCTCACAGGCAACAAAAACGCCGGTCTGACAGCCCCAAAAACAAAGCTCTACCTTGCGCTTTGCTTTGCGGTTCCGTTTCTGCTTATGACGTTTGCATTCGCGTTTAACAAGGTCTTTCCGTTCGGCGACCAGCAGATCCTCGTGACCGACTTCTGGCAGCAGTATTTCCCGTTTTATACGGAGGTGCAGGACAAGCTCCAGACGGGGCAGTCGCTGCTCTATTCATGGGATACCGGTATGGGTACGAACTTCTGGGGAATAGCGGCGTATTATTACGCAAGCCCGTTTAACCTTCTCCTGACGTTTGTGCCGTATACGTTTCTGCGCGAGGCGCTGACCCTGTTCCTTCTCTGCCGCATAGGCTTTGCGGGACTGTTCTGCGGCGTGTTCTTAAAGGGAGTTTTCAAACGCAACGATCTTTCGCTTGTGTTTTTCGGAACGATGTATGCGCTGTGCGCCTTTACGCTCGGCTATTATTGGAACGTCATGTGGTTCGATACGTTCGCGCTGTTCCCTCTTGCGGCGTACGGAACGTACAGCCTCGTCAAGCTCGGAAGAGTTAGACTCTATATCGTCGCTCTCGCGATGTCATTGTTCTTCAATTACTATATAGGATTTTTTACCTGCATATTCACGGCAATATTCTTTGTCTGCCTTTGCATACAGTTCAAAATGCCCATAAGACTCGTCGTAAGGCGCTTCCTCAAGATAGCGCTCGCGTCGATAGCGGCTATCGGAATAACCGCTGTGATAACGATTCCTGAGCTTTTTGCGCTGAAGCTGTCTTACAGCGCAAACAACGTGTGGCCGTCTATTACGCGCTTCAACTATGAAATACAGGACCTTATAGGCAACTTTACGGCAATGTCGAAGCCCAACGAGAAGGAGGGGCTGCCGAATCTTTACTGCGGCTACCTCTGCGTGCTGCTTTTCGGCGTGTTCATCATTTCAAGAAAGATAAAGCTGCGCACAAAGATAATCTCCTGCGCCGTGCTGTTTTTCCTCATGCTGAGCATAGACAACAAGCTGCTCGACTTTATGTGGCACGGCTTCCATTCGACAAATATGATACCGCACAGATTCTCGTTTATCGTTTCCTTCGTGCTGGTCGTTATGGCGTATAAAGCGTTTACTCTGCTCAACGACCTGACGCCCGCCGAGATAGTGGGAATGCTTGTCGTTTCGGCGATAGTCATTGTCTGCGCAAGCCTTGGGCAGCAGTCCGAAACGGCTGTATATACAAGCGCTGCGCTTACGGTTTTATACGTCGGAATATTCTTTATGTATCAATTCAAGCTCATAAATATGAACGTGCTCTATATTCTTATGGGGATAGTATTCCTCGGGGAAATGGTGAGCAGCGTGCTTTTGAGCGTTGAAACGGTAAGAACTACCGTCAGGACGGGATACCCGGCAAAAAGGGCGGAGGTGCGCGCCTGCGTTGAGGACATCGAATCTAAGGACAGCGAGCCGTTTTACCGTATGGAATTTACAAAATTTTACACGCTGAACGACCCTCCGCTTTATCAGTATCCCGGAGTGAGTCAGTTCAGCTCTACGGCGAATGTAAGCGTTACAAATTTCCTTGAGGGCATAGGCAATCACGGCTGGGACGCGGGAAACAGATATTACTATTCCGAAACCACCCCGCTTACAAACGCCTTCCTTGATTTAAAATACCTCATAGCGGAAAACGGCCATATTTCCGACACCAACAACTGGACTCTTGCCGGAAAACAGGGTGAAATGAATTATTATAAAAATGAAAGATACCTCTCTCTCGGCTTTATGACGGACAGCGCGCTTAAGGATTTCCACGCCGACAAGCTGGACCCGCTGGCGTCTCAGCAAAGGTTGTTCGAGGCGGCGACGGGACTCAGCGGACAGCTCTTTAAAACGGTAGACGTTAAGAGCGCGGGGCACGGAAACCTGAACGTGTATTACCGTGAAACTGACAAGGATAACAACGGAGTGTACGGAAAATACAGCTACAACCCGAAGGACGCAAATATGGGCGGCACGCTCAACTGGAATTACGAGATACCCGAGGATTCGCTTGTATTTGTTTACGCGTCTATCGACAATGTTCAGACTATGTCTGTTTCCGGCGGAGAGGCGAATCCGGTAGCTCAGAGCTTCGATATAAAAAGACCGTGCATAGCGTCGGTGGGACCTTATAAAAAGGGTGAAACGCTTAAGGTGAGCGCGTCGGTGGACTCGGGGCTTTCGGGCAACGCAAACGTATATGTATGTATGTTTAATCAGGAGCTTTTTGACAAGGGATACGAGCTTCTCAGGGACGAGCTTATGAAGGTCACGTCGCGAAACTCAACAAACATAAAGGGAGAAATAGACGTAAAGCAGGACGGACTCCTTTACACATCTATTCCGTTTGAGTCGGGCTGGAGCGCATATGTGGACGGCGAGAAGGTCGAACCGGAATCGGTCGACAACGCGATGCTCGCGCTCAGCCTGACAAAGGGAAAGCACACGCTCGAGTTCAGCTATACGCCCGCCGGATTCACGGTAGGACTTATAATCACGATAATTTCTCTCGCCGTGTTCGCGCTTTACTGCTTTGCGCAGTGGTACCTGAAGAAAAAGGGAAAGACGTTCGGCCCTCTCGGCATAACGCCGGAGGTCGCGGGCGTTGAGCCGGACGACGCTGATGATTTCGACGAGGCTCAGAGCGATACCCGACCCGCTTTAAGGGAGAGAAAGGAGAGAAAACGGTAAGTTGAAAAAATTTTTAAAGAGCTTTTTTGACGCTAAATTCCTGACGTTTATAATCATAGGTGCGATAAATACGGTTGTCGGAATGAGCATAATGTACGGTATGTACTTTCTCGCCGATCATTTTCACTGGTACGACGGAATCGCCGCGTCGTACGGCATTAAAGCGGAGGATATAAACTTCTGGGTAAGCTCGGCTATGAATTACTCCCTTGCGAGCGTTCTGAGCTATATACTCAACAAGAATATTACCTTTAAAAGCAAGGGCAATACGGGCAAGTCTATTTTGAGATTTGCTATAAACATAGCCGTATGCTATCTTATCTCATACGGCATAGCACGGCCGTTCACAAGCTGGTTCATGGGAACGTTTTTCCCGAGCGTCGACCACAAGATAGTCGAATATCTCACGATGTTTGTCGGCATGGTATTCTTCACGGGCTGCAACTATATCGGCCAGCGCTTTTTTGCGTTTAAAAGCGACGACGGGAAGGGCGGCAAGGAGGACGGCGAAAAGACCGAAAACGATGCCTGAAATTAAAATTTAACAGCTTGCCTTGGGAGCGGCGACCGGTGAGCCGCCAAAGGCGGCTCACACGCAGGCTCCGCGCGCCTACGGGCGCGCGGAGCCTGCGTCTTTCTTTCGCCGGACGGCGAAAGAAAGCGGTCGCCGCACGAGCACAGCCGCCCGCAACAGCGCCGAAGCTTCTTAGGGATAATAAATTAATATGACAGCCATGCCGCCCCGTAATATGTAAGATAATGACAAAAAATCAATATGTAATTTGTCGCATTTATCAATAGCCATTTTAACGAAAATATGTTACATTTAATATGGTATTGCGTGTATGTCTAGGGTACGCGCAAAATTGTTTATTTTTTTAAAGGAGTGTTTTTATGAGTATTCTTAGGAAAAGAAACAAGCTCATCGCGGCGTTCCTAACGCTCGCTATCGCGGCGTCTTGTTTCTGCATTGCGCCCTCGGCAGTCGCGGCACAGACGGATAACGTCGATATAAAAGCGGCGGCAAGCACGGGCGGAGACACGTTTTCTTGGGATAATGCCACTGTGTATTTCCTGCTGACAGACCGCTTCTATAACGGAGACAAAACGAACGACCACTCATACGGCAGAGGACTTGACGCAAACGGTCAGCCGTATAACTTCACCGGGGGCCTCGCAAGGGGAACCTTCCACGGCGGAGACTTTGCCGGTATTACGGATAAGATAGAAGAGGGCTATTTTGACGACCTCGGAGTAAACGCCATCTGGCTGTCGGCTCCGTATGAGCAAATCCACGGATACGTTGTCGGCGACAACAGCTCTCCGAGCTATCCGCACTATTCTTATCACGGCTACTATGTGCTCGACTACACCGAAAGCGATAAGAATTTCGGTACAAAGGAAGAGTTCCAAAAGCTCGTTGACACAGCGCACGAGCACGGCATAAGAATAATAATGGATATAGTTATGAACCACGCCGGTTATAACTCGCTTTATGATATGAATGAATACGGCGGTTACGGAACCATAGAAGGCGATTGGAGAAGCATATATTACAACTACGGCAACATCAGCAACGCCACATACCACAGCGTTATAGACTACGAAACCTCAAGCTCTGATTGGGGCAAGTGGTGGGGCCCAGGCTGGATCAGAGCCGGACTCCCCGGATATACTCAGGGCGGCGGCAGCGACTATACAATGTCGCTTTCGGGTCTGCCCGATTTCAAGACCGAAAGCACGGCAAGTGTCGGCATACCGACATTCCTCCAGAATAAGTGGAAAGAGGAAAAAACATACGAGCAAAAGATAGCAAAATACGGCTCAAGCGGCACGGTTACCGATTACCTCACAAAATGGCTCTCCGAGTGGGTAGAGACCTACGGCGTTGACGGCTTCCGCTGCGATACCGCAAAGCACGTTGAGCTTGCGTCATGGGCAAAGCTCAAGGACGCCTGCGTACAGGCGCTCAGAACCTGGAAGAGCAAAAACCCGACCAAGAAGCTCGATGACCTCGACTTCTGGATGACCGGTGAGGTTTGGGATCACGGCGTAGGCAAGGACAATTACTATACGCAGGGCAAATTTGATTCGCTCATCAACTTTGACACGACGGGCGGCGGAGTTCTCCAAAAGGGATCTGTCGCAGGTAAATACAAGGATTATGCGGCGGCGATAAACAGCGACGACAGCTTCAATGTGCTTTCTTATATGTCGTCGCACGACTCCACTCTCGCAAGGGGCGATATGTATTATCTCGGCTCGGCGTTCCTCATGCTGCCGGGAGCGGTACAGATTTATTACGGCGACGAAACAAACAGAAGCCTCGTTTCGGGCGTGCCGTTTGACGGAAACGGCGGCTCCGGTCACGCCCTGAGAAGCGATATGAACTGGGACAACTATGACGCGGAGCTTCTCGCGCACTGGGATAAGGTCGGCACCTTCCGCAGCAATCACATCGCAATTGGCGCGGGCTCCAATTTAAGCCTCAACGCCTCAAACGGCATAGGCTTCGGAAGAACATACAGCAAAAACGGAATAATAGATAAGGCGGCGGGCGTAATAGGCGCAAGCGCAAATTCGGACGTAACGATAGACGTTTCATCTATTTGGGAGAACGGTAAGGAGCTTGTAAACGCTTATGACGACTCCTCGGCTACCGTTGAAAACGGCAAGGTGAAATTCAACAGCGGAGCACACGGCACTATCCTTATTCAGGAGCCGGACGGCAAACCGCTCATCACGCTTTCGGGCAAGGAGAACTTCACCGGCACACAGACCATAACTCTTACTATTGACGGCGCGAACGAGGCTAAGGTTTCGGTTGACGGCGCTAACAAGATCAGGGTAAGCAACGGCGGCACATTCACTATCGGCGACAAGGCTTATGAAGGCTCATACGTTCAGGTAACGGCGGAGGCTACAAACGAAAAAGGCACATCGACAAAGCGTGCGACGTATTACAAATGCGCGCAGGGCGAGTCCGGACCTCCAATCAAGGAGGAGAAGTCCATAATCCACGTTAAGCCGAAGGACAGCAGCTCACAGCTTTATGTATGGATAGGCGACGGCGACACCAAGAAGGAGCCTCTCGGCGCATGGTCCCCCGGAACATACATAATGAGCGGCACAAACGACGGCGACGGCTATTACAGCTTTGATCTCAACACGACGGAGCCGTATAATTTCATTACTCACGGCAGCAACGGTCAGTCAGGCAACATGGAAGGCAACACCGGCGAGATATGGGTAGACGTTATCAGCGATACAGAGTGCAAGATCCTGGAAAAAATGGCGGAATCAGGAATGGATACTCTTAAAAAGGCGGCTACCTCCTGCAAGGTGCTTACGGCTACGGAATATACAGCGGAAACTTACAGCGCCATAACAAGCGCGCTCTCATCGGCTGAATCCGTTATAGCAAAGGGCGATAACGCCTCTGAGAGTGAAATATCCTCGGCTCTTGCAAAAATCAACAGCGCAAAGGCGGCGCTGAAGGTGAAGGCACCGTCGATAACTGTCCTTGCGGCAGGCGGAACGACAATTACCGGTAAGACCGCTCCGGGTTCAAGCGTTACGGTAACGGTCAACTCGACAGAGTACAAGACGACCGCCGACGATTTCACCGGAGTATATACGGTGTCCGTACCGGCTCTCAAATCCACAGACAGCATCAAGGTAAACGCTGTTAAGGCAGGGGTAGCGTCTGTTCAGACGACGAGAACCGTATCGCAGGGACCGATCTCGGACGGCGATTCGTACATTGTCGGCGACGCGAGCCTTGACGGAATTATAAACCTTTATGACGCGCTTTTGGCGGCAAGGCACTCGATAGGTCATAGCCTTACGGGTATGGCTCTTGCGGCGGCTGACGTAAACGGAGATTCTAAGGTAGAGCTTGCCGACGCGCTTCTCATTCAAAAGTACGCTTCAAAGATGAATGTTAGCTCGCAGATAGGCACGGTAAAGAACTACAAATAATATTTTATTATAAGATTTTACAGGGCGCGGCGGTCTTTGACTGCCGTGCCTTTTTTCGCTTGTCGGGGCGGCGACCGCAAATTTCCGCCGCGGCGGAAATTTGCAAAAAACGCGGCGGAAAATTTTTTCTGACAGAGGCAAAATCGACTGCGCGCCGCGTTTTCCCGTGCGGCTGCGCCGCATGGGTCGCCGCCCCGACAAGCGCCTAAGCGCGCGATATTTAAAATATAAATTATAGACAATGGCGCATCCCTGTGATAAAATTAAAATACAGACTGAAAAATAAACCAAAAATTTTTAATTTTGATGCAATAAAACTGCCATTTTTTGCATTAACCTTATGAAAGGAGCAATGAGTAAATGCCGGAGCGTGAAAATATAAGCTGTGAAACGCTTGATCAGCAGTTGCTTAAAATCGCAGACGGCGACAAGAGCGCTCTTGCCGCCATATATGACTGCGTGAGCGTTTCGGTGTATTCATATGCGCTTTCGATTTTAAAGAACCGAATGGACGCGGAGGACGTTTTGCAGGATACCCTGCTTGAGATCTGGCGCGCTGCGCCGAGCTATAAGAGCATGGGCAAGCCGATGGCATGGATAATAACAATAGCGCGCAGTCTGTGCCTGATGAACCTCAGAAGGAGAAGCAAAATTTCCGACGAGCCAGCCGAAGACTTCGACTTCGCGGATAAGGGCGACGGGCTTACAAGCGAGGACAGAATAGTCATACGCGAGTGTATGCAGTCGCTCGGCGACGAGGAGAGGGAAATAGTTATCCTGCACGCGGTAGCCGGACTAAAGCACCGCGAAACGGCGAGCATACTTGACATTCCGCTGTCAACGGTTCTCTCAAAGTACAACAGAGCGATAAAAAAGCTCAGAAAAAGGTTAAGTGCCGACTGAAGAATGGAGGATAATATGGATAACAGGGATATAGAGAAAAAGCTCCAAGGAGCGTTTTCAAAAGCCGTTCCCGACGTTCTGGACTCCGTTTTGCAGCGGTGTTCGGAGCAGGGAGGCAGTGTGATTAAAATGACGGAAAACAAAAGAAAAAAGAGCTTGATTTATAAGATCGCGGCAGTTGCCGCAGCGTTTGTTATTCTCTTGGGCGGCTCGATAATCGCGTTCAATGTAACCATGGGAAATAACGTGGCGACAACAGTGTTCTTCGACGTGAACCCGAGCGTTGAGATACTCCTGAACCGCGACGACAGGGTGCTGGAGGTAAAGGCGTTAAACGCGGACGGCGAGAAAATCGTCGGTGATATGGATATGAAAAACACCGACCTCGACGTAGCCGTAAACGCGCTCGTCGGCTCTATGCTGAAAAACGGATATTTAAGCGATATAGCAAATTCGATACTCATATCCGTCGATAACGACGACCCGCAAAAGGCGGCGGCGCTTCAGCAAAGACTCATTGAGAGCATAAACGCGATAATCGGCGGCGCGTCCTTTGACGGCTCCATATTGAGCCAAAAGCTCTCACACGATGAAAAAATATCAGAGCTTGCCGACAAATACGGCATATCGCTTTCAAAGGCGCAGCTCATTTCGGATATAATAGAGAAAAATCCGCTTATGACCTTTGAGGAGCTGTCAAAGCTCTCGATAAACGAGCTTAATATTCTGCGCGAGAGCGGTCAAATCAGCAACGAGAATTTACAGGTGACCGGCGACCCGAGCACCAACGGGTATATCGGCGAGCAAAAGGCGTGGAGCGCGGCGATAAGCGACGCGGCAAATAAGGCTGAAAACGATGAGCTTAAAACCGCTATTTCAAAGCTTACATCTCCAAATTCGGCGCAAAACAGCAAAATCGGAATGGACGTAGAGGACGGCAGAATGGTTTACGAGGTTGAGTTCACCGTTTCCGGCTATGAGTATGAATACGAGATAGACGCGGCGTCGGGAAAGGTAGTAAGCTATGACCGGGAAAGGGACGACGATAATTATTCGTCCTCAAACGGCGGCTCTCAGCAGCAAACGCAGGGCAATTCCTCTGGCGGCGGCTCTCAGTCGTCCGATTACATCGGCGAACAGCGTGCAAAGGAAATAGCCCTGAATAACGCCGGCGTTTCCTCAAGCAGTGCGACCGGACTCAAGATAGAGCTTGACCGCGAAAACGGAATAGTTGTATATGACGTGAGCTTTGACTCTAACGGATATGAATACGATTATGAGATAAACGCCGTGAGCGGAGCGATAGTGCGCTCTGATAAGGAGCGCGACGACGATTACCGCGCAAATACAGCCGCGGGAGGAGCGTCGTCACAGACGCAAGGCTCGGCTCAGTCCGCCTCATCGTCAGCGGTAAACTATATAGGCGAACAGAGAGCGAAGGAAATAGCATATGACCATGCGGGCGTTTCCGCATCGAGCGTCAGAGCTTCCTCCGCTAAGCTCGACCGTGAAAACGGGACGGTCGTCTACGAGGTCGAATTTAAATCCGGAAGCTACGAGTACGACTATGACATTAACGCGACAAGCGGCGCGGTGGTGCGCTATAATAAGGAGTACGACGACGATTACCGCGCTGTTGTGAGCGTGGGAGGAGCTTCCTCACAGGCCGCGAGCAGTCAAGCTCAGGCGGGTATCAGCTCGCGCACCTCGGAATATATCGGAGAACAGCGCGCAAAGGAAGCGGCTCTGAACCACGCCGGAGTTTCATTGGGTAGCGTGCGCGGGCTTGAGATCGAGCTTGACCGCGACGACGGAGCGTATGTATATGAGGTCGGCTTTAAAGCGAACGGATATGAGTACGAATACAAAATCAATGCGTCTACCGGCGCGATAATCAAGCACGAAAAGGAAAAAGACTGAAAATGTCCAAATGTGTCTTTGACATTAGAATTTGTATTTGCGCGTGGAGCGTTGGCTATTTTAAAAATAAAAACGCTTTTATACAGCCGGAGCGCTGCACACAATGCCGTGTGCAGCGCTCCTTCTATGGCTTTAATGACGAATGACTGCAAATAAAAAGGAACATAACGACCGGACGGGTTATGTATTTCCCAGTCCGAAGCTTATGGAAATCGCGCGGTCAACCTCGTTCATCGAGGAGTCCTCCAGCGATCCCATCTTTTCCTTTAATCTGCGCTTGTCTATTGTTCTTATCTGTTCAAGCAAAACAACGCTGTCCTTGAGCAGTCCGCTTCTGTCGGCGTCAAGCATAATGTGTGTGGGAAGATTTGCCTTTGACTGCCTGCTTGTTATCGCGGCGGCAATTACCGTCGGACTGAATTTGTTTCCAACGTCGTTTTGAACGATCAACACAGGGCGTATTCCGCCCTGCTCCGAGCCTACAACCGGGCTTAGGTCGGCATAAAAAATATCTCCTCGTTTAATATTCAATTTTTTCACGCTCCGAGATTTTGTATTGAGTAATTACCCTTCGGTTTTATTTTTGTCTTATTCTCTTTTTTTATTCAACCGTCAATAACATAATATTAATGAGCGTGAAAATTTGATACTTTATAAAATCGCGCGACCGGCAGGAGCGGACATAAGCAGGGGCGGGGGCGGCGACCGGCAAATTTTCGCCTCCGGCGAAAATTTGCGGAAAACGCGGCGCGGCGCAGGAGTTCTGCGTGGAATATGCAGCCTTGACAGCGCCGCGTTTTCGCTTCCCGCGCCCCGCAGGGGCGGCGGGAAGCGGTCGCCGCCCCCGCCCCGGTACCTCTCTCAGAAACCCCCTCCGTCAGGAGTGCTGATTATATTCCTTTACACCGCTGAACACGGCGGAAAGGCTAATGTCCCTGTAATCTATTTTTTCAATATATCCGCTTTCGTTATCTACCGTCGCAAAAAATG
>CANPZK010000014.1 GCA_947588875.1 uncultured Clostridia bacterium | reverse complement strand
GATTTGCTGCTTTACGTTGTGTTCTGGGCGGCTGCCTCGATAATAGCTCCGCTGATACAGCGGGCGTAGCGGGTTTATATCGGCTCTTGAGGAGCGGACGGCTGAAACGGGGCGGCGGCACGTCCGCGCCGCAGGCGCGGACGGAAAACGCGGCGGCGCGGGGGAGTTTCCTCTGCGGTAAAATTTTGCGCCGCGTTTTTGCTTCGGCGCGCCCGAATAAGCCTTAGACGAAAAACCGTAAAAGCGAAAGGATTGATTAAAATGAAGATTGCACCGTCGATTCTGTCGTGCGACTTTGCCGTAATGGGCAGTGAAACAAGACGAATGGAGGACGCCGGAGCGGATTATATACACCTCGACGTGATGGACGGCCATTTCGTCCCCAATCTGACCTTTGGCGCACCCGTAATAAAGGCGATAAGACCGTATTCCTCTCTGCCGTTCGACGTGCATCTCATGATAGATAATCCCTATGATTATATAGACGACTTTGCAGACGCGGGCGCGGACATCATCACCTTTCATGTGGAGAGCCGCTCCGACATCGGAAAAACGATAGAAAAAATCAAGTCCCACGGCATAAAGCCGGGACTTGTCATAAAGCCGCAAACTCCGGCGAGCGCTGTTTTTCCTTATTTAAAGGATATATTTATGGCGCTTGTTATGACGGTTGAGCCGGGCTTCGGGGGTCAGTCCTTTATGGAGGATATGCTCCCAAAGTTAAAGGAGATAAGGGACGAGGCTGAAAGGCAGGGCGCAAGCGTGCTGCTTGAGCTTGACGGCGGCATAAACGAAGCGACGATTTCAATGGCGGCGGCGGCGGGCGGCGACGTCTGCGTTTCCGGCACGGGAGTGTTTAAGGCTCCGGATGCGAAGCAGGCGATTGAAAGGCTCAAGGCACTTTGCGAAAAAGAGAGAGGTTAAAAATATTAAACCGTATAAAAAACACTTTTAGATAGCGCTTGCGGCGAGGCTCTGCCCCGCCGCAAATTTTTTCTTTCGCTGTTTTGTGAGTTGAAATCTTTCCCTCGATAAACGCTGCCGCGCCTTTGCCTTTAGGGTGGCATTGGGCGGAGAGGGTTCGGGCGGCGACCGCAAATTTCCGCCCGCCGGCGGAAATTTGCAGAAAAACGCGGCGAGAGGCTCCCCCGAACAGAGGGAACGCCCTGCCCCGCCGCGTTTTTCCGCGCGGCTGCGCCGCGCCGGTCGCCGCCCGAACAAGTCCCGCCGCAGGCACAGAGTAAAAACGTGCGAACGCGGCAGCCCTGCCGAATCGGCATTACAACCGATTTTATGCGTCGTACGTCAGCCCTTAACGGCGAAAACACTGCCGATTTTCATAACAGGCAAGCCTGTGGCGAGCGGTCTGCCGTGCTCGCGCACCTCGGCGATCTTTATCTCGTTTTCCGTTTTGCCGACAGAATATTCCGACAAAACGCCGAGCACGCGGCTTAGCCTGCTCTGACAGGGCCTGACTATAAAGCCGTAACCGTCCTGAGTTGAAAAAACCTCCCCGCGCAGCAGGCGAAAACCGTTTTTATACAGCTGAGCCATACAGTCGGTCAGTGAATCGGCGTTTTCAAAGCTGAACATAACGGGACAATTGCTGTATTTTAGCCGGTACCTGCGTCCGGAACTGCCGTGCTTCGGCAAAACGGTTATTACAAGTATGCACCCGCCAAGCCGCTCAATGGCTTCGACGAACAGAGTTTTGTTTTTTATCGAAATGCTTACACGCTCCTGAGCGAGCTTTATAAGCCGCCGTAATACCTTCTTAAATGTTTCGTCCTCAAAAAATATATTGGTATAGTCAAGGGCAAAGCCCCTCATATCGTCCTGCGACAGCGTAATAACAAGGCGGACGCCGCTTAATTGCTCAATAGTCATTGTTGTCCTCCCGATACCTGAAATCTGCACCCGAGGGGCGTGAGGGTAAGTAGCGATGCTCGCGGCGGGTGCAAAGGTGCTCTTGTTATTATAATATTATTCTGCGTGCAAGTGTGCAAGAAAGTTTTGCTGGAAGTCAAAATTAACCGGAGCATAAAATTTTAAATAAACGGCAAAGCGGCTTATTGCCGTAAATGACGCGGTATGCTATAATACAAAATAAGGATATACATGGAGCTGATGTTATGAAGATAATAGATTTCCATACGCACACCTTCCCGCACAGGTTAGCGCCCGGAGCAATAGGCTCGCTTGAAAAATCGAGCGGCACAAAGGCGGTGCTCGACGGCACGAATGAAAGCCTGCTGTCGTCAATGAAAAGAGCGGGAGTCAGCGCGAGCGTGCTTATGCCGATTGCCGTAAAACCGGGCAACAGCCATACGATAAATAACTGCGCGGTTGAGAATAATAAGATACAGGGGCTTATATCGTTCGGCTCGGTACACCCGCACGATACGGATTTTATCTCCGAGCTTGAGCGGATAAAAAAGGCGGGACTGAAGGGCATAAAGCTCCACCCCGACTTCCAGCGCGTTTTTATCGACGACGACGAAACGGTTGCGGTTATGCGCGCGGCGGCGGATATGGGACTTCTCATAACGATACACAGCGGTATGGACGTGTCCTTTCCCGAGCTGCACAGAAGCACCCCAAGGCGGCTTGCGCGGGTCTTGCCGGAGCTGAAGGGCGCGAGGATAATCTGCGCACATTCCGGCGGCTACCGCTATAATGACGACGTGCTTGAATATCTTGTCGGTCACGAAGAAATATATATTGATACGAGCTATTCCATCGGTCAGCCGCAGATGGATAAGGATAAGCTGATAAGGATATATAAGGAAACGGACCCGAGCCATATACTCTTTGGGACCGATTCGCCGTGGGACGACCAAGCCAAGGCAATCCGCGACATAATGGAGCTTCCGCTGTCCGACAAGCTCAAGGAAATGATAATGCACGAAAATGCGGAGCGGCTGCTGCTTTAAATTTTAAATCGGATTTTATTTACAAGGGCTATTTTGTCAATCAAAAATTTTTGCCGGACGTATAAAACCGAGAACCGCTCCGGCAAGGCAATAAATAAAGATAAACACGGAGGGATAAAAATGCCGGATTGGCTTAAAAACGCAATTTTTTACGAAATTTACCCGCAGTCCTTTTACGATTCAAACGGGGACGGCATAGGCGACATTCAAGGGATAATAAAAAAGCTCGAATATGTAAAGCAACTCGGCTGCAACGCGATATGGCTCAACCCCATCTATGATTCGCCGTTTATGGACGGCGGCTACGACGTGCGCGACTACAAAAAAGTCGCCCCGAGATACGGCACGAACGACGACCTTATCGAGCTGTTCAAAACGGCGCACGAAATGGGGATAAAAATAATTCTTGACCTTGTTCCGGGGCATACCTCGGATCGGTGCGAATGGTTCAAAGAGAGTCAAAGGCACGGGCAAAACGAATACTCAAACCGCTATATATGGACGGACAGCGTGTGGGAGGCTCCGCCGCAGTACAGGCTTATGTGCGGCATAAGCGAGCGCGACGGGAACTACCTTGTCAATTATTTCAGCTCGCAGCCGGCGCTGAACTACGGCTTTGCAAAGGTGACCCACCCCAACTGGCAGCTCCCGACCGACCACCCCGACTGCCTGAAAACGATAGAGGCGCTGAAGGATATAATGCGCTTCTGGCTTGACCTCGGCTGCGACGGCTTCCGCGTCGATATGGCGGACAGCCTTGTCAAGAACGACGACGACAAAAGGCCTACCGCGCGTATATGGCGCGGAATAAGGGAGATGCTCGACAGGGAGTACCCCGAAGCCGCGCTTGTATCTGAATGGTGCGACCCTGAACGTGCGATAAACGACGCGGGCTTTCACTGCGATTTTTACCTTGACCACAGGGGCAACGGCTATTCGACCATGTTCCGGTACACGAACTACGAGACGGGTCAGGACGAGAGCTATTACTGCAAGGACGGCAGGGGCGATATAACGATATTCACCGAGGAATACACAAGGGCGCTTGAAAAGACGCGCGGCAACGGATATATCAGCTTTATAACGGGGAACCACGACGTGCCGCGAATGACGAGAACTCTCGACGACCGAGCCATACGTCTCGCCTACGCGACGATACTGACGATGCCCGGGGTGCCGTTTATATATTACGGCGACGAGATAGGAATGAGATATATAGAAAATCTGCCGAGCAAGGAGGGCGGCTTCAGCCGCACCGGCTCAAGAACGCCCATGCAGTGGAGCGGCGGCAAAAATCTCGGCTTTTCGGACGCGGACAGCGACAAGCTGTACCTTCCGATAGATACGGCTCCGGACGCGCCGACGGTTGAAAACCAGACGGGCAGACCCGACTCGATATGCGAAACGGTAAAGGAGCTCATCAGGCTGCGCAGGGAGAATGCGGAGCTTGGCGCAGACGGCGGCTTTGAGGTGGTATATGCCGAAAAGGGAGAGTATCCGTTCATATACAGGCGCGGTTCGTTTGTTATAGCCGTGAACCCGAAGGGCGAGGCTGTGCGGACTCCGCTTGACTGCACTGGGGAAAGCGTGTTTGAGATAGGCTCCGCATCGGTTTCTGACGGCAAAATAGAGCTTGGCGCGCAGTCTATGGTGATATTAAGGACAAGATGATACGGAGAAAAATATAGCGGGTATGCAATGCGCGCGACAGGGGGCTGCCGCACCGATTGCCGCAGTCACATTGGGCGTGAGGGGGTTCGGGCGGCGACCCGCGCGGCGCAGCCGCGCTGAAAAACGCGGCAGGGGCAGGGCCTACCTCTGCCCGACCAAGGTGCGCAGCCGCGTTTTTTGCGCGTTTCCGCCGGCGGCGGAAACGCGCAGGTCGCCGCCCGAACAAGCTCCCTTCCCGCACAAAGCAAAGGCGGGAAAATGCGGCAGCTCAGCCATCAAAAGCGCCGCGCCCTACTTGTTAAACGTGCGTGAGCCTTTAAAAATCGCACCTCGCTCCGCATACGCAAAAATAATGCTTGCATAAATTCCGGCAGCGTGGTATAATAACCAATGTTGAGTATAGTAAAATCTTGAAGGAGTGGGAAACAAACCCGCTCCTTTCTGTTTGGAGCAATCTGTAAGGAGGCGTTTCCTATGGCTAAAAAGGGCGGGAATACGGTCGAAACGGTAACAGCCGTCGTAAAGCCCATAATAGAAGGTCTGGGACTCAAGCTCTGGGACGTTCGCTTTGTCAAGGAGGGCGCGGAGTATTATCTGCGCATATTTATCGACAGCGAAAACGGGATAACGATAGACGACTGCGAGGCGGTCAGCCGAGCCATAGATCAGCCGCTCGACGACGCCGACCCCATCTCTCAAAGCTACTGCCTTGAGGTTTCCTCTCCGGGAGTAGAAAGGGAGCTAAGGACAGAGGAGCACTTTCGCGAGTTTATCGGCAGTCCGGTGCTTGTAAAAATGATAAGGCCAATCGAGGGCTGCGGCAAGGAGTTTTCCGGAGTGCTCGAGGACAGCGACAAGGCAAGCGTGAAAATAAACGTAGACGGCGAGCTTTACGATATAGCGAAAAAGGACACGGTATATATAAAGCTCGACGACTTTGAAATGTAATATACGGCAATACTTTTATACCTCATACGGAAAGGGAGAATGAGAAAAATGGATACGAAGGAATTATACGCGGCTCTCACGCAGCTTGAAAAGGAGAGGGGAATATCGGTTGACTATATGCTTTCTCAGATACAGAGAGCTATCGTTGTAGCCTGCAAAAACACATACGGCGGCAACGACGACGTCACCGTCGTTATCGACAAGGAGAACGAGGACTTCGACGTTTACCTCAATAAGGAGGTAGTCGAGGAGGTCTTTGATTCCAACAGCGAGATCTCGCTTGAGCAGGCGCGGGAGATAAGCGCGGATTACAACATAGGCGACAAGGTCGGCTTTAAGCTCGACCCCAAGGAATTTGGCAGAATAGCGATAAACACGTCGAGGAGCATAATCCGTCAGGGAATACGCGACGGCGAAAAGGGGCAGATGCTCCAGGAATTCCAGAGCAGGAACCAGGAGCTTGTGACGGCGGTCGTTGAAAGGGTAGACCAAAGGAGCGGAGCGGTAACGCTGAGAATAGGCAAGGCGGAGGCTGTGCTGCCGCGAGGCGAGCAGGTCGGCAACGAGAGCTTCACGGAGGGCGACCACATAAAGGTATATATAGCCGACGTTCAGGAAAGCGAGAGAGGACCGAGGGCGATAATCTCAAGAACGCATCCCGACTTTGTAAAGCGCCTTTTTGAAACAGAGGTACCGGAAATTTACGACGGCACCGTTGAGATAAAGTCCGTTTCAAGAGAGGCGGGCTCAAGGACAAAGCTCGCGGTATGGAGCAAGGACAAGGACGTTGACGCAGTCGGCGCGTGCATAGGCGCAAAGGGCGCAAGAGTAGGCACGATAGTAAACGAGCTCGGCGGCGAAAAGATAGATATAATAGAATACGACGAGGATCCGGCAAAGTTCATCGCGGCGGCGCTTTCGCCCGCGACGGTAGTAAGCGTAACGGTAGCCAACGACGGCTCAAAGGCGTGCCGCGTAAGCGTGCCGGACGGACAGCTCTCTCGCTATCGGCAACAGGGGACAAAACGCAAGACTCGCCGCAAGGCTCACGGGCTGGAAGATAGACATAAGGCCGGAAAGCGGCTTCTACGGCGAAGAGGACGACGATGACGAGCTGTTCAGCGACAAGGGCAGGAGCGAAGCGGCTGACGAGGATACGGCAGAGGAGAATATCGCCGGCGAGGTTGCCGAAGAAGAGGCGGCGGACGCCGAGTATTCCGAGGAGCCGGCGGATTACGGCGAGCCAGATGAACTCGACGAGCCCGACGAACAGGAGGAGCCGGAAGAGGCGGATATCGCGGAGGAATAATACATCGAAGGGGCGGAAAACAAGATGCGTCAGAAAAAGATACCTATGCGAAAATGCACGGGCTGCGGCGAGATGAAGCCGAAAAAGGAGCTTGTAAGGGTAGTCAAAGCGCCGGACGTTAAAGACGAGGACGGCAATGTTATCTCTCGCGGAGAGATAACCCTTGATCTCACGGGCAAGAAGCCGGGCAGAGGAGCGTATGTTTGCAGAAGCGCCGAGTGTATCAGGCTTGCGGGAAAGGCAAGGCGGTTTGAAAAAGCGTTTTCGTGCAAAATACCGCCCGAGGTGTTTGACGCGATAGAGGAGGAGCTGAAGCGCAGTGAACGATAGGCTTTTATCTCTGCTTGGATTGTGCCGCAGGGCAGGCAGGACGGCGATAGGCTGCGACCCCGTAAAGGACTCCGTGTTAAACGGCAAGGCGAGGCTCGTGGTCTTTGCGCGCGACGTATCTCAAAGAACGCGCAGGGATATTTTAAGCGTCGCCAATGAGTGCGGCGTAAGAACGGTAACTCTTGATTACAGCAAAGAAGAATTGGGCGCTTCACTTGGAAAGCTCTGCGCCGTATTGAGCATATGCGACGAGGGCTTTGCGAAAAAGATTATTGAGCTTTCGGGCAAAGATAATGGGGAGGAATTGATTTTATGTTGATTAAATACAGAGTTCATGAGGTTGCAAAGGATTTTGATGTTCCCAGCAAGGAGGTCGTGGAGCTTTTACAAAAGTATTTCGGCGACACAAAGAAACATATGACGGCGCTTACGGAGGAGGAGCTTGACGTAGTATTCGATTACTACACTCAAAAGAACGCGCTCGAGAGCTTTGACCTGTATTTTGCCCAGAGAGATAAGGCTATCGAGGAGAGCAGACTTGAAAAGGAGCAGCCCCGTGAGAGCGAGGGCAAGGCGGCGGAAATTAACGCCGACGCAGACGCGCAGGGCGCAGCCGACAAAAAGCAGAAAAAGCAGACGAAGGACGGCAAGAGCGACAACGGCGGCAGGAGCGACAGGGGCGACAAGGACATAAAGTCAGACAGACAGCAGGAAAGAGCGCAAACTCCTGCGGGCAAGGCAAAGGAACAGCCTGCGGAGCCGATACAGCCGAGAAAAAGAGAAAAGAGAGTTATCGACACACGCGCGGCTGTCGTTGATATTGAAAGATACAACGAAAAGTACGACCGCCTTGCGTCGGAGAAGATAAGAAACGAGAATACGGTTCAGAAGCAGAAGATAAACCAGCGTTCTCAGCGGCGCGGCAAGCAGAAGAGCGGCAAGCGTGAAACGGAGCAGGAGAGACTCAAGAGAATAGCCGCCGAGAGAAAGGCAAAGCCGATAACCGTCACTATACCCGACGAGATAACGGTAGGCGAGCTTGCGCTGCGCCTTAAAGCGACCGCCGCCGAGGTCATTAAAAAACTCATGATGATGGGCACAATGGCAGCGGTGAACGACGTTATAGACTACGATACCGCCGCGCTTGTTTCAATGGAGTTCCACGCAAAGGTCGAGAAAGAGGTCGTTGTAACGATCGAGGAGAGGATAATCGACGACAGCGAGGACGACGACGACAACCTTATTCCGAGGGCGCCGGTAGTTGTAGTTATGGGTCACGTCGACCACGGCAAGACGTCCCTGCTCGATTCCATAAGACATTCAAACGTAACCTCCGGCGAGGCGGGCGGAATCACTCAGCATATAGGCGCGTACAGAGTCAAGGTAAACGACAGGGACATAACCTTCCTCGATACGCCGGGACACGAGGCGTTCACCACGATGAGGGCAAGAGGAGCGCAGGTAACCGATATAGCGATACTTGTAGTTGCGGCGGACGACGGCATAATGCCGCAGACCGTGGAGGCGATCAACCACGCGAAGGCGGCGAACGTATCTATAATAGTAGCGATAAACAAAATGGATAAGCCGGGAGCAAACCCCGAGAACGTAAAGCAGCAGCTCACGGAATACGAGCTTGTGCCGGAGGAATGGGGCGGCGACGTGCCGTGTATTCCGGTTTCGGCAAAGACCAAGGAGGGCATACCCGAGCTGCTTGAAATGGTGACTCTTGTTGCGGATATGAAGGAGCTAAGAGCCAATCCCGACAGGAGCGCAAAGGGTACGGTCATAGAGGCAAGGCTCGATAAGGGCAGAGGCCCGATAGCGACAATGCTCGTCCAGAACGGCACGCTCAGAGTCGGAGATATAGTAGTTGCCGGCACGTCGGTCGGCAGAGTCAGAGCGATGACGAACGACAAGGGCGAAAGGGTAAAGGAGGCAGGTCCCTCCATACCGGTCGAGATAACGGGACTTGACGACGCGCCGGTCGGCGGAGATATATTCAACGCCGTATCCGACGAGCGGCTTGCGAGAGAGCTTGTAGAGCAGAGAAAGAACCGCATCAAAGAGGAGCAGTTCTCAAAGCAGACAAAGGTAACGCTCGACAATCTTTTCGACCAGATGAAGCTCGGGGAGATAAAGGAGCTGAAGATAATAGTAAAGGCAGACGTTCAGGGCTCGGTGGAGGCTGTAAAGCAGTCGCTCGAGAAGCTCTCCAACGACGAGGTAAGGGTAAATATTATCCACGGCGGAGTTGGCGCGATAAACGAGTCGGACGTAATGCTCGCGTCTGCGTCGTCCGCGATAATCGTCGGATTTAACGTGCGCCCGGACGCTGTTGCGGCTGAGAACGTAAAGCGCGACGGCGTTGATATGCGCCTTTACAGGGTAATCTACGACTGCATAGAGGAGATAGAGTCCGCTATGAAGGGAATGCTCGCGCCTAAGACGAGAGAGGTAGAGATAGGCCGTGCGGAGTGCAGAAGCGTTATAAAGGTGAAGAACGTCGGATTTATCGCCGGAAGCTATGTGCTTTCCGGAAAGGTTGCGAGGAACGCGGGGGTTCGCGTTGTGCGCGACGGCATAGTTGTCGCCGAGGACACAATATCCTCGCTCCAGAGGTTCAAGGATTCCGTCAAGGAGGTAGCCGCCGGCTACGAATGCGGAATCGGGCTTGAGCGCTTTAACGACCTCAAGGAGGGCGACGTGCTCGAGGTATTTGAGATCGAGGAATACAGGGATTGATCGCGACGGGCGGCGACCGCTTGCCCGCGCCCGAGGGGGCGGGCAAGCCGAGCTTTGGTATAAATTGCCTCGGGCAATTTATACCAAAGCTCCGAACCGCCGGAGGCGGTTCGGGTCGCCGCCCGCAGCTTGAACGAAGAACCGCCCAGCCCTCCCCCCGGAGCGGAAAATTAAAGGGGCGCGGCAAAGAATCTTCGGATTTCTAAATATATGCTTTTCAACGTCGGGAGCGGCATTTAAAGCCGCTCCTGCTTTATGTGAATAAGAAATTAATTTTCATAAGTCAAAAAACAAAACCGGCCTCCGTTGTTGCTATAAAAAAATATATGTGCTATAATTAAAAACACATTGAGAGCGGCGTTGACTCATTAAGGACAAACGGCGGACGCACGTCTTTAATAGCTTAAAATAAATTCGGCACGGAGTTGTGAAGCGTAAATGAAAAAGAGCAAAAATGAGCAAACGGCAGAGCTTACGCCTAAAAAAAGGAAAAAGAGAAGAAGCAAAAAAATCAAGACGACCATCGCGATAATCTTCCTCATAGCGGGCTGCGCGGTGCTGTTTTATCCGTCGATAGGCAACGTCATAACCTATTTCCAGCAGATGAATGTTGTGGCGGATTACGAAAAACAGGTCCAGGCTATGCGCGAAAGCGAGATAAGGCGGCAGAAGGAGCTTGCAATCAAATACAACGAAAACATAGGGCAGATAACCTTTAAGGACCCGTTCGAGCCCGCTTCCGAGCCGACGGATCCGCCGAAAACCGAGGACGAGGAGCTTGACGAGTACTATACCGCCCTGAGCATAAACGACGAACATATGATGGGATATATAAAAATCCCGCAGATACACGTTACCTGCCCGATATATCACGGGGCGACCGAGCTCCAGCTTCAAAAGGGAGTCGGTCACCTTCAGGGCACAGCGCTTCCCATAGGCGGAGTCGGCACGCACTGCGTGCTTACAGGTCATACGGGAGTGCCGGGAAATATGCTGTTTACCGACCTCGACAAGCTCAAGATCGGAGATAAATTTTACCTTCACGTTCTCGACGAGGTGCTCGCGTACAGAATAGACGAGATAAACGTCGTCCTGCCGAGCGATGCGTCAAAGCTGAAAACGGAGCCCGGCTTGGATCTCTGCACGCTCGTAACCTGCACGCCGTACGGCATTAATACGCACAGGCTGCTCGTTCGCGGAGTAAGGACGGAGTATATAGACGGCGAGGACGATTACGAGTCCGGCTCAATACTCACAACGGACGCCTACGGCAACATAATAGAGAAACCGCTTGACGGTCGGGACGATACGGTATATGTATTCGGCATTCCGATACAGAAGTGGGTGCTTTGGATTTTAATTCCTGTGGCGGCGCTCATACTGATACTTTTGGCAGTGGCTATAATCAGGCTGATACTGCGCAAGCGCCGTGAAAAAGAGGAGAAGGGTGAGGAAAATGACGGAAAAGGATTTGAAGAACACGGAGACGAACGGGCAGGAGAAGAAAAAGAAGAATAAAATGCCGCTGAGCACAAAGCTGATGATATTGGCGGCGGCAATGCTCGTTATAAGTCTTATAATAGGCTTTTACCCGAACATAGCAAAAAGCGTGACGAGCATTCAGCAGGAAAACAGGATAAACGAATTCAATCAAAATATAGAGAAGGCGCGGGAAAACGGAAAAAACGACGGAGTAAAATATCCGACCGACCCCGACGCTCCAAAGGCGATAGACGACAACAAATACGCCGACAGCAAGCTGATGAACGAGGAGCAGATAAAGACAAACGAGGAGCAGATTCGAGGGTACGACCCGAAGCTCCTTGCAAAGCTGTACGCGGATATGGTGAAGTACAACCGCGAGCTTTATGAAAACGGTCAGATAATTTCCGACCCGTTCTCGTATGAGGAGGAGAGCTTTGATTTAAAGCGTTACAGCATATACGACGACATATTCGGCTATGTTTCCGCGCCGAAAATAAATTTGAATCTTCCTATCTACCTCGGCGCAAGCGAGGATAATATGTGGCGCGGAGCGGTTCAGCTCACCGGCACGTCCATGCCGATAGGCGGAATAAACACAAACACGGTTCTCGCGGCGCACAGGGGCGTTGTGAATTTCGAGATGTTCGATAATATAGTGTTCCTCGAGGAGGGCGACTCAGTTTTTGTGACTAATCCATGGTATCAGATGGAGTACAGGATGGTAAAAAGCGAGATAATAAATCCCACGCAGTCCGATAAGGTAAAGATACAGCCCGGCAAGGATATGCTCACGCTGCTCACCTGTCACCCTTACGGCTACACGGATTACAGATATGTAGTATATTGCGAGAGAGTGGGGTAATCAGAGAAATCTGCGGTAGGCTGTCGCTTTTACTCGTTTTTTCGTCGTGCCTGCGGCAGGACTTCGGGCGGCGACCCGCGCGGCTGCGCCGCGCGGGAAAAACGCGGCGAACGACTTCCCCGACATAGGCAGCCTCCCTGCCCCGCCGCGTTTTTCGGCACATTTCCGCCGCAGGCGGAAATGTGCGGGTCGCCGCCCGCTCCCATACCTCCGCTGAGCCTGACCGAGAATATAAGTGCGACAGCCGGAAAGAATCAGCTTTTGCAAAATCAATCGGGCGGATAACCTCTCGATATCCCAAAGTGCCTTAAACGATAGCTTAAAACCAAAAAACCGCATTGCAGAAAATTCTGCAATGCGGTTTCGCTTTGGAGCTGATAGGCAGATTCGAACTGCCGACCTCATCCTTACCAAGGATGCGCTCTGCCTCCTGAGCTATACCAGCGTATTTGATTATGAACAATCGGGCAAACCTCTTATCCGAAACGTCCGACAACTATTATACTATATCCCAAGGGCTCAGGTCAAGCGCTTTGCGCAAAAAAATAAAAATCTTTTCTCACAGTAGAACGGAAGTAATTCCTTTTATATTTTATAGCCGCTGAATCTATAAAAATCAACTTTCAGGGCGAATATATTCCATTTGAGAGCTTTTGCATATTTTTTTTGGGATAATCATAAAAAATATGTTGACAACTGCGGAAAATTATGGAATAATATGGATTAAACCTAAATTTATACCATGAAAGGACGGTATCATAATATGAGCGAAAAAACATCAAAGTACGCGGGAACGCAAACCGAGAAAAATCTTGAGGCTGCATTTGCCGGAGAATCTCAGGCGAGAAACAAATATACATACTTTGCTTCCGCCGCGAAAAAGGAGGGCTATGAGCAAATCTCAGCCCTGTTTTTAAAGACCGCCGACAACGAGAAGGAGCACGCCAAGATGTGGTTCAAGGAGCTCGGAGGGCTCGGCAATACCGCCGAAAACCTTGCCGCCGCGGCGGACGGGGAAAACTACGAGTGGACCGATATGTATGACGGCTTCGCAAAGACAGCCGAGGAGGAGGGCTTTACGGAGCTTGCGGAAAAATTCCGAATGGTTGCCGCCATTGAAAAGACCCACGAGGAGCGTTACCGCGCTCTGCTCAAAAACGTAGAGACCGCGCAGGTGTTTGAAAAGAGTGAGGTCAAGGTTTGGGAGTGCCGCAACTGCGGTCATATAATAGTCGGGACAAAGGCGCCGGAGGTATGTCCGGTTTGCGCACACCCCAAGGCTTACTTTGAGGTACACGCCGAGAATTATTGATATGCTTTTGCAGACAGCAGCTTTACCGCTCAAGCCGGTAAAGCTGCTGATTTAAAATTTGGATTTATACGGAGCTTTGCGCTCCGCCGCTTGTCGATAATTTGTGCAAAATCCCCTGCGCGTCACATAACGCCTGCGTTAAGAAAAAATATACTCTCGTCGGGAGCGTCATAATCTTATCCCCTCCGGCATATAAAATAATCGGGAGGGGTTTCTGATGAAGCTTATGATACTTACAAAACACAAGCTGATGGTGATGGGCGGCTGCGCTCTTATGGCTGTGATAACTCTTTTGGTGTCGCTCGGGAGCTATGGCAGAGCGGTCGAGGCGTCTGCGACCGAAAGGAAGATACCGATATACTCGGTGGACAGGAGCGACAAGGTCGTCAGCATTTCGTTTGACGCCGCTTGGGGCGACGAGCAGACTCAAACTCTGCTTGACATACTCGATAAATACAACGTCAAATCGACGTTTTTTCTCGTCGGCGGCTGGGTTGATAAATACCCCGACGACGTAAAGGCGATAAGCGACGCCGGTCACGACATAGGCAACCACTCCGATACTCACGCTCATCTTCCGCAGCTTGACAACGGAGGAATAACCAAGGAGCTTGAGAGCTGCAACGAAAAGATAGAGGAGATAACCGGCAAATGTCCGACACTGTTCAGACCGCCGTACGGCGATTACAGCAACTCGGTAGTTGAAGCGACCAACGCTCTTGATATGTACTGCGTTCAGTGGAGCATAGACAGCCTCGACTGGAAGAATCCCTCGCCGCAGGATATGGTGGACAGGATAAAGAAAAAGCTCTGCCCGGGCAGTATAATACTCATGCACAACGGCGCGGAGAATACTCCGGAGGCTCTGCCGATGATAATTGAAACGATACAGAGCGAGGGCTACAAAATAGTTCCGATTTCGCAGATACTTTTAAAAGGAGATTACGAAACCGACTCTCAGGGAAAGATGCTCTCTGTTGATAATAAAAAGGAGTAAATTTAAAATTTGTTTTATAACGACTGCGGTATTAATGTTAGTTATGATTAAAGGGGGAGCCGGCGCTCCCCCTTTAAATCTCTCTTGCCCGCCCCAAAAATTATTTTTAGCTCCGCTCTCTGCGGCGAAGCTGATTCACGTGCGTTAAAGACTTAATCAGAAAAATTTCTTGCGTGAAAAGCAGGAGCTTGTGAACGACGCAGACAGGCAAATTAAAAATAAAGCCTTGTGCGAAAGGCAGGGGTTTTAGGGGGAGCGCCAGCTCCCCCTAAAAACTATAACATATAAAGCAGCAGTCAAGCTGCTCAGCGGCTTGACTGCGGTCAACGAGATTCAAAAAATATAGATTTAAAAACAAAAAGCGTGTTTTAGACGGGTCGAGGGGGCGTAAAAGCCCCCTCGAAATTTTTTATTCGTCTCGTCCGCAGCACTTCTTATATTTCTTGCCGCTGCCGCAGGGACACGGGTCGTTTCTGCCGACCTTTTGCTTAGCCGTTTTTCTTACCGGCCTGTTTACGTCGGTGCCGTCGCCGCTCGTCGTCATAGGCTTTGCGACCTGCTCGCGCTTAAACAGCACGTTGAGCTGCTGTGGCGGCTGTTGTGCCTGCCTTGCCTGTGCTTGTGCTTGAGCTTGCGCCTGAGCTTGCGCCTGCATCTGCGCTTGCGCCTTTGCCTGCTCCGCCGCCCTGCGCTGAAGCTCGGCTTGCTGCTTCTGTATGGCGAGGATTCTCCTCGGAGCGACGAGAACCATCTTGACGGTGTTCTCGCGTATGGTCGCTATCATCTGGTCGAACATATCAAAGCCCTCAAAGCGGTACTCTACCACAGGATCGCGCTGACCGTAGGCGCGCAGCCTTATGCCCTGCTTCAACTGCTCCATAGCGTCGATATGATCCATCCAATAGGTGTCTACGTTCTTCAGGAGATAAACGCGCTCCATTTCGCGCATTGTTTCCTCCGGCAGTATCTTCTCGTTGCCGTCGTAAAGCTCCATGGCGCTCTTTTTGAGGTCGTTTATAAGGTCGATTTGCTCGAGCCTTTCAAGCTCGTCGGCGGTGTACTTCATCTCCGAGCTGTCAATGAGCCAGCCGAGGTAGTAATCTCTGAGGCTTTCAAGGTTCCACGTCTCGTGCGGCGCGTCCTCCGGGCAGAAGGATTTAACCGTGCTCTCGATAGTCTGCTCTATCATCTTGACGATTTGATCCTTTATATTCTCGCCGTCGAGAACCTGATCTCTCTGAGCGTATATTATCTCTCTCTGACGGTTCATAACGTCGTCGTATTGGAGGACGTTCTTTCTTATTGCAAAGTTGCGGCTCTCAACCTTCTGCTGCGAGCTTTCTATTATGCTTGAAAGCATTTTGTTTTCAAGGGGTACGTCGTCGGGAGCGTTCAGCCTTTCCATTATAGCCTTCATTCGGTCGCCGCCGAACAAGCGCATAAGGTCGTCCTCTGTCGAGAGGTAAAAGCGGCTCTTGCCGGGGTCTCCCTGACGGCCGGAACGTCCTCTTAGCTGATTGTCGATTCGCCTTGACTCGTGGCGCTCCGTTCCCATTATGAACAGTCCGCCCGCCTGTCTTACCTCCTCGGCCTCGTCCTTTATCTCGTTTTTGTATTTTTCATTTAGCTCGGAGAAGGTCTTTCTCGCGTCAAGTATCTCCTGGTCGTCGGTCTCGCCGAAGCCGGTGGATTCCACTATGATCTCCTCGGGTATCTGCATTTTGCGCATCTCGGCTTTGGCAAGGTATTCCGCGTTGCCGCCGAGTATAATATCGGTACCGCGGCCCGCCATGTTGGTGGCTATCGTTACCGCGCCCTTTTTACCCGCCTGAGCGACGATCTCGGCTTCCTTTTCATGGTGCTTGGCGTTCAGCACATTGTGCTTGATGCCGCGCTTTTTGAGCATGGAGCTTAAATATTCCGATTTTTCTATTGAGATCGTGCCGACAAGCACAGGCTGACCCTTTTCGTGGCATTTTATAATATCCTCTATAAGAGCCGAAAACTTGCCCTGCTCTGTTTTGAATATAGAGTCGGGGAGATCCTCGCGGGCAACGGGCTTGTTTGTGGGTATCTCGACAACGTCGAGCTTGTATATCTCTCTGAATTCCTCCTCCTCGGTCATGGCGGTACCCGTCATGCCGGACAGCTTTTTGTAAAGGCGGAAGTAATTCTGGAAGGTTATCGTCGCGAGAGTTTTGCTCTCGTTCGCTATCTTAACGCCCTCCTTTGCTTCGATAGCCTGATGCAGTCCCTCGTTGTAGCGCCTGCCGTACATCAATCTGCCGGTGAATTCGTCTACGATTATTACCTCGCCGTCCTTAACGACGTAGTCTATATCCCTCTGCATGATGCCGTATGCCTTGATAGCCTGATTTACATGGTGCTGTATGGTCAGGTTATCCGGGTCGGTGAGGTTATCAACGCCGAAATACTCCTCGGCTTTTTTTACGCCGAGAGGGGTCAGGGTCGCTGTCTTTGCCTTTTCGTCTACTATATACTCAATTCCCTTTTCCTTGTAGTACTCGTCGTTGTCTGCCTTGCTGTCTATCTCTGCAAATTTTTCGCGCCTCATGCTGCGCGCGAGCTTGTCTGCCTTTTCGTAAAGGTCGGTAGATTTGTCACCCTGACCGGAAATTATGAGAGGTGTTCTCGCCTCGTCGATGAGAATGGAGTCCACCTCGTCGACGATGGCAAACGCGTGGCCGCGCTGTACCTTTCGTTCCTTGTAAACGACCATGTTGTCGCGCAGGTAGTCGAAGCCGAGCTCGTTATTCGTTCCGTAGGTTATGTCCGCGGCGTAAGCCTCTTTTCTGAGGTCGTTGTCGAGGTCGTGGACTATTAGCCCGACGGTCAGCCCGAGAAAGCGGTAGAGCTTGCCCATCCATTCGGAGTCGCGGCGCGCGAGGTAGTCGTTGACCGTAACTATATGGACTCCCTCGCCCGTGAGGGCGTTCAGATATGCCGGCAGAGTCGCAACGAGAGTTTTACCTTCACCGGTTTTCATTTCGGCTATTCTGCCCTGATGCAAAACTATTCCGCCTATGACCTGAACGGGGAAGTGCTTCATTCCGAGCACTCTGCTTGACGCCTCGCGGCAGACTGCGAACGCGTCGGGAAGAATATCGTCGGTGGTCTCGCCGTTTTTGAGCCTTTCCTTTAATATTTCGGTCTGGCTTTTGAGCTCCTTATCGCTCATCGGCTGATATTTGCTCTCAAGCTCCAGCACCTTGTCGCAAAGAGGCTTTATTCTCTTGACCTCTCTCTTGCTGTAATTGCCAAACATCGCCTTGAGAAAGTTTGCCATATTATCATTCCTTTTTCTTTATAGTAGCTTTAAGCGGTACTATTCCACTGTAATCCTTTTAAGTATAACACATAACGAATTAAATTGCATTACTTATTTTAAAGTTTGCGCAATGTTTATAATTTGGCAATAATTAAGGGTGCGGAAGGGCGGAGATTATTGCTTTGATAATCAATGGACCGGTGTTGACAGGGAAAAGAATACAATATATAATATAATTAATAATATATTTAAAAAAATTTTTATGGAGGATATATATGAAAGAGCCTTCCCGCGCCGAGTCCGATAAAGAGGAAACGAAAGATATACTTGAAATGACGGAGGCGATGCTGACTAACGCCCGAGCGGAAATTGATGAGGAAAAATGCATAAGCATACCTATCGGACAACTGTCCGGGCTTGGAGCCGCCGTAGCCTCTTTGATACCACAACTGAGAACCGTTACCACAAAAACAACAGTAAACACCGACGGCTTGTATGAATTGGTAAACTTTAATTCAAAGGCCGGAGATACTTTAAAAAAGGCAAAAAACGGTAATTATGTGGGAGCGTTTAAAAACTCCGACGGAAAGTCGAAGATCTTGCAGTTGAAAGAAGCAGAGCCAATCAAGCCCATCACTCAAACAACCACTATGCCGATAAATCCCGCGACCATTATGATGGCGGCGGCATTGTTTTCGATAGAAAAACAACTGGGCGAAATTGAGGAAACTCAGAAGCGGATACTGAACTTCCTTGAAATTGAAAAGGAGTCCGAGATCGAAGCCGACGTTGAAACGCTGTCCGAGCTTATCAAGAAATATAAATATAATTGGGACAATGACTCCTTCATAACGAGCAACCACAACATTGTTCTCAATATAAAGAGAACCGCGCTAAAGCATATGAATTCGTACAGGAAAAAAGTCAAAGATATTTTGAATACAAACAACGCGATCGTTTCACAGATGACAGTAAGCTCCGAGCTGAAAAATCTAAAAAAAACATTTGAATATTACCGCTTATCGCTGTACGCATATTCCTTGGCGTCTTTTGTTGAAATTATGTTTAACGGCAACTTTTCCGAGGGCTATATATCGGCAATAGAGAAAGAGGTTGAGGATCACGCGATTACATATAGAGAATTTTATTCCAAATGCTACGATTATTTGAAAGGGATTAACAGCGCGTCGGTGGAAACCAATGTTTTGAAGGGCATAGGCGATGCGGGAAAGGCTTTGGGTAATTTTATCGGAAGTATTCCGTGGATAAAGGAAGGACCGGTTGACGAGTTTTTTCAGGATATGGGCAAGCAGCTGCGGAAAAACGCAGACGACATTGAGAATAAGGCGATAGAGTCGTTTTCCGAATACAGCAATCCGAACACAAAGGTATTTGTCGATAAAATGGAGGATATCATACAAATATACAACCATACGTCGCAAATCTGCTTTGACAAAAACAAAATTTATCTCATTACAGATCTCGTTACAAGTTAAATTGAGCAGGGGCAGGCGCGAGCCTATCCCTGCTCATTCTGTTGAAAATGCTTTAAGCGCTTTACTCCAGCGGCTCAAGGTTGTAGTCCGCGAGCTTAATGTTGGTGTCAACGACGGATATGCCGTGCTCGAGCGAGTAGCCTATTATAATATCTCGGGAGTCTCTTGTGTATATCGGGGCGTTGCCGCTTTTTTTCAAAAGCTGCTGGCTCTCGTCGATGTTCAGCCCAAGACCGAAGCAGAGCATTATCACCTTGTCGCGCGATACCTTTTTGTCGGTGCTGCCGCGTATTATCTCGTAGCAGTACTCGCGGTTGAGGCCGGACCTTTTTACAATATCGGTCTTTTTAAGCCCTTTTCTCGCCATATGCGAGGATATAAGGTCGGCAAGAGTACCGAAGAATATTTCGCTGTCGTTCTTGTCAAAATACTCTTCAACGCTTTCCGAGCTTTTTAGCTCGTTTAAAAGCTCGTCCGTTTTCTTTTTCATTTATATCTTCCCTTTCCTGTAATTTGTGATAAAATATAATTAAATTATACATTTAATTCTTGTGAGGTCAATATGCAAGGTACGGTAAGCCCCGATATTTGGGATTTTACGTTTGTATCGCCGATTAACGGTCACATAGACATAGTACAGAATAATATCACGAGGCAGCTTATGCTGAGATGCTCCTCTCCCGCCGACGCCTATCCGGTCATGAGGGCGATATGCAATATAAGGCACCGCAACCTTATGACGGTATATGACGCGCGCATATTAAACGGAAGATGCGTAAGCCTGTGCGAGTACATAAACGGGGTCACGCTTGACTATAAGGCGGAGCGTTACGGGCTGTGCGACGAAAAAACGGCAAAGAATATAATGTGGCAGATATGCAACGGGCTTGACGCGCTGCACCGAAACGGCATAGTACACCGCGACATAAAGCCGGAAAATGTTATGCTCGAAGCAAACGGGAACGTAAAGATAATAGATTACAATATTTCGCGGCTCGTCAAGTCCGACAGAATGAAGGATACGCGAATACTCGGAACAGCAGGCTACGCCTCGCCGGAGCAGTTCGGCTTTGCCCAGACGAACGGCAGGGCGGATATATACTCCTGCGGAGTGCTTTTGAATTACCTTCTGACGGGAAAACTGCCGAACGAAGAGCTGTACGACGGTAAAGTTACGCCGATAATCAGCAAATGTATTGAAATCGACGAGAACAACAGGTATAAAAGCGCGGAGGAGCTGAAAAGAGCGCTCGAGGGAAAGAGGATAAAGGGCGACATGTCAGGCTCTCAAAGAAATTTTCGTCCGCTGCCGGGCTTTCGGAGCAGAAAGGTGTTTCCGAAGCTGCTGGCGGTTGTTTTGATAACAGTGTGGCTGCTCGGAGTTTTTACATTTATCAACGCTGTTCCAATGATATTGAGGTGGAGACCGAACCAGATAATTATGCACTTCATCACAGCGTCCGTGTTTTTCGTGTTCTGGTCGGCGCTGCCGTATTTTATGTTCGGGGACATATTCAGAATATCGGAAAAAATATGCCCGACGAATCCGCAAAACGGCAGGTATATAACCAAACTGGTCGGCTCGCTGAGCTTTATTGTGGGCTTCGTGCTGTTTGTCATAGCGGTGAAGCTGTCCGGATAAGAGCGGGCGCGAAATTTTTTAAATTATCTTTTGATTCTCTTTAAACGTATTATATCATATCGAAAATTAAAAATGTATGCTGTCGGCATACCAAAGCAAGAGAGTAACCCTGTATTATAATGACAAGGTTACTCTCTTTGATTTTCGGACTATTTTATCTCCTGCTCTAAATTATCAAATTCGGGGGTGGAGAAAAATTCCCCGAGGGTAATATCAAGACCGTCGCAAAACTTTTTTATCGTGACGATAGAAATATCCCTGCGGGAGCTGTCCATCATACTGTACGCGGTGGAGGGCGTTACTCCGGAGAGAGTGGCCAAACCGTTAATGTTCAAATGCCTTTCACCGCATAGCTGTTTGAAGCGCATAACTACAATATCCTTGACACTCATAGCATCACCTCAAAAATATTGTATAAAGGTTTACGCTGCCGCATATACGCACTTGCGTAATTATTGTTTGTATGATATACTGAATTTATTAGATGTATTATCTTTTGCTAAAATTGCGGTGAAGATATTTTCGCGGCAGCTCGGCGTTTACAAAAACAGATGCGGAGGAGAGGACATGGGAATAGTAGGAAACCTTTTTGATCTCGCTAACGGATTAAGCGGAGCCTTAGCTTCGGGGGCAGGGGCGGCTAAAAACAAACTGGATTCTATAAATGAATCTATAATGGAATCGCGAATGGAAGCGCGAATGCCAAAAGAACCGGCAAAGGTTACAACAAAGTGTATCGGCTGTATGGCGCCGCTGTCGGGATATCAGGGTCAGTTTGTATGCTGCAAATACTGCGATACCGAACAAACGCTGTAACGAGGTAATAAAAATGGGAATATTTAAAGCGGGAGCCGATGCGCTGAGAGGCACTTTATCCGATCAATGGAAAGACATAATAACAGCCGACAGATTTTCCGAGCATACCGTTGTTGCTCCGGGAATCTTGGACTCAACAAATAACGGCAGAGGAAGCAATACGAGAGGCTCCGACGGAGTTATTACAAACGGCTCAAAAATACGCATACCGGAAAATACAGCCGCCTTCATTTTCAGTCAGGGAGGCATTGAAAATGTTATAACCACTCCGGGAGAATACGAATACAAAAACGGAGAGGTAAGCATATTCAACGGCGACGGCGCGAGGAAATCAATTTTAGAGCAAGTTAAAAGCAGAGTGGAGTACGGAGGAGTAGCCTCAACCAAAAAGGAAATTGCATTCGTAAACCTCAGAGAGATAAGGGATATAAAATTCGGGACAAAAGGACCGCAGGTGTATCACGATATATTTTACGACTGCGATTTAGAGGTGTACGCATACGGCTCCTTCACTATAAAAATTGTTGACGCTGAGAGCTTTGTCAAAAATTTTGTGCCGCCAAACGTAAGATATTACTCCTTTGACGACAAGCAGGTGAGGGCTAAGGTGCTGCCGGATCTTGTTCAATCCTTTATAGTTGCGCTTAACGCCCTTTCAAGCACCTACCGTATTTCACAGCTTTTGGCGCATATGAACGAGTTGTCACAGCAGATTGCAAAGGACGAACTGAACGCCGGCTCGTGGAAGAGGCGGTTTGGCTTTGATATAGTGCAGGTATCCGTTGAAAATATCGAATTTTCGCCGGAGTCGCGCGAGCTGGTAAATAAATATAACCTGAACAAGATGGAGCTTAAGGCATATGAAAATATTCCGCGCAACGCGTCGAATATTTCCGCTCAGCAAAAAATCGCCACGGGCATACAAAATAACGGCTTGGGAGATATGGGCGGAATGCTTTACGGCGTGAATATAGCGCAGGGAATTTCTCCAAACGGAGAGATGAAAGGCAATAATCAGGCTCTTACGCTTGACGAGCAGATAGACGCGCTGAAAAAGCTGAAAGAGTTAAATGCCAGCGGTATACTTACCGACGAAGAATTTAATGCGAAGAAAAAGGAAATTATGGGGCTGTGACAGAGGGATCCTCGCAGGCGCTCCAATGCGTAATATTTACGGATAAAAATAAGATTAGCAGTCACGATTAAGGGGGGTAAAGCCGATATGAAAAAAATTGTTAATTTTATGCTCATAGTAATAATATTATTATCGCTCTCTGCTTGCGGTAATGGCGAAAATCATACAGGCGAGGTTAAGATACCTATGGATTCTTCCTCGGTAAAAGGAGAGGACTACAAAGCGGTCGAGGAGGATTTTGAAAAGAGCGGCTTCACGAACATAAAATTTGAGACCATTGATGATTTGATAATAGGCTTCTTGGTTAAAGAGGGCGAGGTAGAAAATGTTTCCGTCGGCGGAAACAGAGAATACTCGTCTGACACATGGGTTCCGGCTGATACGGAAGTAATAATACGCTATCATGTGTTCCCGAATAAAGAGTCGACAACAACTGAGCAAAGCAAGGAAGAAGCTCCCGCTGAGAGCAGCGGAGCCGTTGAAGAAACATATCCGGAGGAAATTATCGAGGATACGGAGTCGGACGATATGGAAGATACCGAATCAGAAAGCGACGTTGCTGAAGAAATACTCACGGCAGAGAACTGCGAGGAGCTGGCGAAAATACTGTCTATGAATGCTAGCATCTGCGATGAATATATTGATTTTGCAGAAAAATATAAAGACAGAACCATAGAATTTGACGGTCATATTGATTATTTGATGAATTATGAAGATTACAAAACAAGATACGATATTCTTTTGACTGCGGGTGATTATGACCCGGACTCGCAAATAGGTCCGGCATTCAAATTTGAAAACGTCGGGATTTCTGAATTGCATTTGCAGGGCGAGGCGTTTGAAAACGAGATAAAGGTTGGTCAAAGTGTAAGAATAAGAGCCAAGGTAAATAATTTCAATCAAAAATCGGAGCTTTTCTTCCTTGACCCCGTGTCGCTAACGGAAAGATAAAACAGCATAAAATCGTTTCGGCAAAAACAGGAGATCGATTTTCTCAACGCTCCTGTTTCAGGCAAAATTATATTGCCTAATATTTTAGATAAGGATTCAAAATGAAGGAGGAAACAACATGAAAAAAGCAGTAAAAAGATTAGGCGTGCTTCTGATTGCCTCGGCGATGTTGGTATCGTTGGAGGCTTGCGGAGCGCCGGCGGCACAAACAAACGGTGAAGCATCTTCGTCATCTTCGCAAAGTCAGGCAAGCTCTGATGGCGGACAAAGCAGCGTGACGAGTTCATCAAGCTCGTCGTCTTCGCAAACAGAGTCAAAGGCAGAAAGCAGTGTGACGAACGAAAGCTCCAATGCTTCATCGGGAGGAGCGGCATCTCAGCTCACGCCGGATAACATTAATGATACGGTAATGAAAGATGTGTCAGATACCATTGATGCTCTGAAAACGGAGTTTGATGCTCTTACAGCTGAAATAACCACGTATGATCAGTATGTTAGCAACAAGACAAAGGTCGAGTCGTTCTATGCAAAAATTTTAGACAGCACTAAGCAGCTTTGCATAAAAATGCGTGAGCGCGCCATAGAGTATGCAGAAACAGTAATGGCATCAAATGAAGATAATGATGATAAAAATGATGATTTCGATGAAATTTACGACAGTATATATGAAGATGCCGGTGATGAAATTTATGATGAAATTTACGACGGTATACTTCAAGATATGTATGACGCTTTCTATGACGGAATTTTAAGCGATGCATTTGACGACGATAATTTGGATTACAGCGAAATATACGACGAGAAGTCTGAAGCGTATGATATATGGTCGGATACCCATTCAGATGTATACGATGAAAAATCAGATATGTGTTCTGACGTTTACGATTTTCGTTCCGATTTATCGACACAGATGTACAGAGATAAGCCGGAGAAGGCAGAAAAGGTAATAGAGGATTTTAAGGCCGATGTAGAGAAGCTAAAGGGGAACTAACGGTAAAAAACTCGTTAAAAATATTTACATAAGGAGGTTAACAGAAAATGACTGAAAAAATGGAGTTGGTTCAGAGCGCAGATCAAAAAAAGAACGCTAACGCTAAAAAGATTATCGGCTTTTTAGCGGTTCTGCTCGGTTCAATACTCCTCCTTGTGACGTTATTCCTGCCGTTCGCATCATCAACCGGCGAATACAGGGAATACCTCGAAAAAAATCCCGATACGGCATATGTCGGCGATATGCAGATGAAAAATTCAGATGTTGTTGACATTTCACTGCTTGAATTCGGCAGGATATATCTGAGCGCCATGGGGAATCCAATCACCGGACCGTTAGCCACCGTCTGTTTTATTATGATTTCGGTATTTGCTCTTTTTGCACTGATGACAACGCTTTTTTCCATACTTAAAAAGCCAATACCGTTAATAATATTCGACGTCCTGACGTTCGCGGTATTCAATCTGATTAGATGGGATTTCGGCGACAGAGGCGTGATGCGCAGCGGCTATAACTGGGGTATGGCTCAGTATTTCTTCTATATAGGCGCGGCGTTAGCCCTTGCCGGAGCAATCGTTCTGCTTGCGGCAAAATCCGCAGATAAGAAAACGAATATGACCTTCGCACAAGCTGATGAAAATAATTAAATTACATTACGCAAAAAATAAACGCGAGGAGGAAACATAATGAAGAAAATCGCATCGTTTACAATGGCTTTTGTTATTATTTTAGCCCTGCTTCTTGCGGGCTGTTCTAACGGAGGGTCTAACTATTTGGGCACATGGACGGCGGCAAAGGCGGAGCACGACGGGCAAGTTTTGAGCCTAAGCGAACTTGAAAAGCTGGGCGACAGCTCCTTGAGCAATGTAAGCTTCGTCATTGCAGAGGGCGGAAAAGGCTGTATCTCTGCCGCAGGAGCGAATATGCCGCTTGAATGGTCGGAGTCGTCAGGCGGGATAAAGCTCGGCGACCGCGAATTAAACTTTACGGATAATCAGTTTATTATGGAATACAACGGCGTTAAGGTTTACTTTGAGAAAACGTCCGACAGTCAGGATATTCCCTCGGATTGATAATCTGCTATAAAACATTACCCGCGCAGGCATTGTGATGAATGTCTGCGCGGGCTTTTTATTTTAAAAATATAAATATGAATCTATGTGAATCGCCGGCTTACTGCCGCTTTCCACAAAAAAGATGCAAAAAAAAACGACCGCCCTATTGGACGGTAGCTTTTATGTGTTGGCATCTCCCTATTTTCCCGGGCCGTCGCCAGCCAAGTATTTTCGGCACCGCTGAGCTTAACTTCTGTGTTCGGTATGGGAACAGGTGGACCCTCAGTGTCATCAACACCAACTTTATTTTGTCGCTTCTCTCAACGACTTGTCTATTATATCACGCCATTTTTTAAAATGCAAGACTTTTTTTAAAAAAATTAAAAATTTTTTTCGGTCTAAATTGCAATATCAAATAGGACACTTTGGAAAAGTTCGGCGGACGAGCGATAATTGAAGATTTTTCTGGGGAGA
>CANPZK010000013.1 GCA_947588875.1 uncultured Clostridia bacterium | reverse complement strand
ACGGGAACAGGCAGCATAGACGGGCCTGCCGAAAAGTTGTAAACTCTGCTCATAAAATAACATATCCTTTCTGTACCATATAAAAGCAGACAATGCCTGCAAAATTGCTAACACTCTAATTATAAGCTTTGTGCGGCGTTAAGTCAATAAAAAAATACGGCGCTCCCGCCGCCGGTTTGTAGGTTTGTCAATGATCTATTGTAGTCCTGCATTTGTTGCCAAAGGCGCCGTTAAATGGTATAATGAAATCGTTAATCGAAATTTTAAAACATACAGCATTCGAGATTTTGAGGTTAATATGATACTTCAAATCAATCGAATTCCCGCCGCGTGCTTTGCCGCGCTGATGGCGCATTTGATACAATAACGCATAAAAGGACGTGAAACAATGCCTTACCCATACGACGAACAAGCGAAGCTGATGCTCGACAGGTTTATTTCTCAGCTGAACACGCCGAGTAAAAAAGCCGACCCTGATGAAGCGTCGGCTGACTTGAAATACACGCGCGCTCTGCAAAGAGAGAGACTGCGCCAAAAAGGCGTGACGGTGTCTGTTGATTACAGTAAAGACTACAATAAAATGGTCAATGGGATCGCGTGGAAGATGGACGCCGATACGCGCTATGTGACGAGGATACCGTTCCACGCCGTCAACGCAAAGATCGGCTATTCCGTTGACGGTAAGCTGAAAAAGAAAATCGACGAAAAGCAAAACCTTTACGCATATTCGATATGGCTCAACGGGCAGACCGACGCGAACTATGTTTGCCCCAACTGCGGCGCGGCTACGCGCGTCAGCAAGCTTACTGACGGCTGCGAATACTGCGGAACACGGTTTTTGCTGCATGAATTATTCCCGAAGATCACGAATTTCTATACGCTCAAGAACTTTACCTATATTCGCAACGTCGTTCCGTTTATAGCCGCGTGCGCGATATTAGCTCCGCTCATTTCTTTTCTTATCAATTACGGGGCGATCATGAACGACTTCCAGACGGGAGATTTCAGCTCAACCTTCGGACTCATATTCCCGCTGATTTTCAGCGCGGGAGCAGGAGCGGTTTTGGGTTATATCCTGTTCGGCGCGTCGACCGTGGGCTTGGTATTTTGGAAAGCGATCACCGGCATACCGTCGCTTATCAGATACAATAAGGTCAAAAGAGTTTTACCGGGCTTTATGCGCAGCTTCGAGCCGAATTTCTCACTCGACCACTTCATTGGCAAGCTGATGAATCTGACAAGCACGATGGTGTATTCCGAGCATTACGACGATCTTACCGTATACGGCGGCGAGCCGATGCAAAACACCTTCACGGATATCATCGACCTGCGCTGGCGCGGACTGCTTGACTTGAATCAGTATTATGTCAAGGACGGCTTTGTCTACTTGGACGTCACGATGTATATGGACGATATTCTTTGCAGGGACAAAAAGATCTTTAGCAAGAAAGAAAAGTTCCGTATGCTGCTGTGCAAGAGCGTCCGTGCCGAAAGCGATTACGGCTTTACCATTCACGCGGTATCCTGCCCAAGCTGCGGCGCGAGCTTTGACGCGTCAAGGCTCAGGCACTGTCCTAACTGCTCAAACGAGTATCATCTGGATCACCGCGATTGGGTGGTATTGAAATTTGAGAGAGTATAGCAGAGTAATCTTAATGTCTTGGGGTGTAAAACCATGAATAGAAACAGCCCCAAAAATGAACAAGCCGAACAGACCTCCGCTTTCAACGGTACACATATTGGCGATTTACTTTATACTTGATTGCCGCTTTTGTAACTCCATATTTGTCTGCGTACTTCAAAAGGGATTGACGAAACTGCATATCCTGTATTATCTTATTCGTGACGAATTGTTGAGCCTCCTGTCAGTGGTGTTAGCAACTTTACTGTAACACAGGCTCTTCGATTCGTCACTTCTTTTTTCTGTTACTGTAACACATCTATTGTAATCCTACAAAAATGCGGCTTTCCCGCCGCCGGTAAGTTGTAAAATAAATTGAATTTTAAAGCCGCAGGCGCAAAAAAAGCAGTCCGTCGGACTGCTGAAGGGGTATCGCCTTTTATTTATGATATTTGCCGCCGCTTGAAATCATAAAGGCTCTGTAAACCTGCTCCAAGAGCATAACTCGGGCGAGCTGGTGGGGAAAGGTCATATCGGACATTGAGAGCTTAAAATCAGACCTCGACTTTACCTCCGAGCTTAGACCGAACGACCCGCCGATAACGAGGGCTATACTGCTTTTGCCCGAAACAGCTGCGCTGTCGATATATTTTGAAAGCTGCGGCGACGACAGCTTTTCGCCCTCGACGCACATGGATATTATGAGGTCGCTCCTCTCGGCTTTCTGCAAAATTCGCCTGCCCTCCGCGCCGAGCGTTCTATCTATTTCGGCGGACGATGGATTATCTCCGCATTTTTCCTCCGCAAGCTCTGTTATCTCGAGCCCGCAAAAGGCTTTGAGCCGCTTTGCGTATTCGTCGCAGGCTTCCCTGAGATATTTTTCCTTTAGCCTGCCTATGCAGATTATATTAATACCTATCATATAAGCACGCACTCTCCGCTCGGCTCCGGCGGAGCCACCATCAAGGTGAAGTCCCTGTCCCTCTTCATGCCGTTCCTTGAAAGCTCATAAATCGCGGAGCCCTCGGCTATCATCGGCATATTGTTTTCGCGGCTCAAATGGGCGAGTATAAGCCGCGTAGCGCCGCTTTCCACAAGCTCCGGCAAAAGCTCCGAGCAAGCGTCGTTTGAAAGGTGGCCGCTGTCCGACAGTATCCTGCGCTTGAGCTGATAGGGATAAATCCCGTTCATAAGCATACCAACGTCGTGGTTGGACTCGATTATCACGGCGTCGCTGCCGATTATGGCGTCGTGTATTTCCTCGGTTATTACTCCGGTGTCCGTCGCGATGGATATTTTTGCGCCGTCGGCGGTTTCGATAGTATAGCCTACGCTTCCGGCGCAGTCGTGAGATGTGGCGAACGGCTTTATCAGCATATTTGCCGCCTCAGTCCCCGAGCCGCCGATTTCCGCACAGCTGACCTTTTCGTTTACCGCGCCGAGCCGTTCAAGAGCCCCGAGAGTTTCTGCGGTCGCGTACACCCTTATATTATGGCGCGACGCGAACACCCTTAGCCCCTGAATGTGGTCGGAGTGCTCGTGCGTGACGAATATCGCCTTTACTGCGCCAACGTCGATATTATAGCTTGAGAGAGCGCCCTCAAGCTGCTTTGCGCTGCGCCCCGCGTCGATGAGAATACCGCTTCCCGACGCTCCTATGTAATAGCTGTTGCCCTTGCTGCCGCTGAACAGCGGACATATTCTTGCCATTGTTCAACCTCCGAAACACTGAAGTTGTATTGTACGGGAAACCTGCGTTCCCGATGTTATACCAAGCCCGTCAAAATAGCTTAGCGCCGGCACGCCGAAGGAATCAGCCTCAGCCTGCGTTTTAAAGACGGTCAATTTTTTGCCCGCTCGGTAAAAAATTATAAGAGAGCGGCGGGAGAAATCTCCCGCCGTCAGGCAGTTACGACCTCAGTCGTAGTCCTCGTTCTTTTTTTTGTTATATCCGCTCCAAGACCTCTGAGCTTTTCGACTATATTCTCATAGCCTCTCTCGATATAGCCGATGTTTTCAATCTCGGTAGTACCCCTCGCGCAAAGACCCGCGATGAGCATTGCGGCGCCGGCTCTCAAATCGGTAGCCTTTACCGGAGCGGCGTCAAGGTGGTCTACGCCCTCGATAAAGGCGCTCTTGCCCTCAACGCTTATCTTCGCGCCGAGCCTTGCAAGCTCCGACACATATTGAAAGCGGTTTTCCCATACGTTCTCGTTTACAATGCTTATCCCGCGCGCAGTAGCGAGCAGAGCGGAAAACTGCGGCTGCATATCAGTCGGGAAGCCGGGGTGCGGCTGAGTCTTGATAGTGCATTTTTTGAGTCTGCCGTGACTGATTATCCTGACAGCCTCGTCGTATTCTTCGACGGTAACGCCCATCTCTCTGAGCTTTGCAGAGATGACCTCAAGGTGTCGGGGAATGACGTTGCTCACTACAACGTCGCCGCCCGTCGCGGCGGCTGCCACCATATATGTTCCCGCCTCTATCTGGTCGGGGATTATGGAGTATGTCGTTCCGTGAAGCGAACGAACTCCTCTTATCTTTATAGTGTCGGTGCCGGCGCCCTTTATGTTTGCGCCCATGGAATTGAGGAAGTTGGCAAGATCGACTATATGCGGCTCCTTGGCGGCGTTTTCTATTTCGGTGTAGCCCTCCGCCTTTACTGCGGCAAGCATTGCGTTCATCGTAGCGCCGACCGATACGACGTCGAGATATATTTTATTTCCTATAAGCTTTTCAGCTTCGACTCTTATAACGCCGTTTTTCAGCGTGTGCTTTGCGCCGAGCGCCTCAAACGCCTTTATGTGAAGATCCACCGGACGAACTCCAAAGTTGCAGCCGCCGGGCATTGCGACCTCCGCCTTGCCGTATTTTCCGAGCAAAGCGCCCAGAAGATAATACGAGGCTCTCATTCCCTTTACCTGCTCATAATTTGCGACCTGTGTAAAGATGGTTGAGGGGTTTATTTCAAGAGTGGATTTATTGACGTTTTTTACGGTTGCGCCCAAGCCCTGCAAAATATTTGCTATAAGCGCAACGTCGCTTATGTTTGGAACATTTTCGATTCTGCACGGGGAATCCGAGAGAACGACCGCCGGAATTATCGCGACGGCTGCGTTTTTCGCTCCGCCGATCACGACCTCGCCGTGCAGCTCCCTGCCCCCGTTAATCACATACTTCTCCAAAAGCTATGCACTCCCAATTAAATTTCATATATTTTAGATTCCAACCGGTTTACCGACAGCGGGGAGAAAGAACGTCTTTTGTTAATACTGCGTAAACCGTGCATAGTAAAATTAATCACATTAGACAAAAACTTTATCATAAAGAATGATAATACAATCGAGCCGCGTTGTCAATAAAATTTGGATCCGCCAAAATGTTTTAATGACATTTGTCAGATTTTGGCGCGGCAAACAGCTAAAATATATACAATCGGACTGCCAAAGGTATTTTTATATGCGCCTGCGCCGCGCTCAGGACTGCGGCGAGGAATCGGCGTCGCTTAAATCCTCGTTCACGGTTTCGAGAAGTTGGGAGAAATAATCTCCTACGCTCATATTGCTCTTGTCGCCGCCGCTGAATTCGCCGTCGTCCATGCCGAATACAAACCGGTCGTTGTCTGCGTTTTCAAACACGGCGTCCGGCTTTGTGACGTCGGAGTAATTTTGCTCCGCCTTGTCGAAATACGTCTTGAATTTCTCCTCGGTCAGCCAGTCGCTCTTTGAAAGCTCTTTGATTTTTTCGGTGTATTCGTCGAGGTAGTAGCAGTCGTCGTCAAGTATAGTGAGCCTGTAAAGCGGATTTACCTGCTCGGATTTGTTTCCGACGGACATCGGCGAGAATGGCGAGATCGTAGTCATGGCGCTGCCGGTCGGGTTCCAGCCGACGCATATGCCGAGTACGCGGTCGTCGTCATAGGGAATGAACACGGCTTTGCCGTCGCTCTTTCTGAAATATACATAGTGGTTGTTGTAGTTGTTGCGCATATCGTCGGGGTCGCCCGCAAAGTAGGTGAGGGCGGCGAAGTTTATGAAGCTGTCCGAGTCCACTACCTCGTCAAACTTATCCTTTGTAACGTCGGGGTCGTTTATTACGCTCAGAAGATTTTCAAGGCTTTCGTGTTTGCTCGATTTTTTGTTCGTCTTTAAATCAAAGTTGTACTTTTCTCCCTTGTCCTCGTCCTCAATGCCGTAGGTCACGGTCGTTTTGTAATTCGCCGGTCTCATGGTCCACGCCGCCTTGTAGAGGTCGCCGCCCCAATCCTCCTCCGGAAAATTGCGCTCTATAAAATTGCCGTCTATCTGCTCGTATATCGAGAACACTCCGCAGTAATTTTTGCCGACCGTAGTCGCGGCGAGATTCATATTAGGTGAAATAACGCCGTTTTCGCGGAACATCTGATGAACGTAGTATTCCCTTAAATAGGTATTGTCATAATTCTTGTTCCATTTTAAATCTATTCCGTTCAGAGTCGCAAACGTCCTCTTTTTCCTTGCGTCGCGCTCCTCGGTGCTGTCCCACTTTTTTGCGTCCGCGCCGTAGCGCTCCTCGTCGTCAAAGGTTTCGTCAAAGCTGAGCTTTAAGTGTATGAGGTTGTACATTTCGTTTTTCTTTGTGTCGTAAAAGTCCGTGAGCGAGAGGTTGCCCTTCATTCTCACGCCCACCTCGTCTATCTCGTGCTCCTCGTCGCCGATTTTTATGGTCACCTTGTCTGCCATTCTGTATATCGGCGACTTTGAGTTCATGCTTGAATATTTCTCGTAGTCCTGCTGCATTTTAGCAAGCTCGCCGTCGGAAATGTCTATCTTTACCTCTATTTTATTGTTGAGGTCGAAAAGACTGCGATAGAGCCGCTCGTCCTCGGAGATCTGCTCGCTTGAGCAGGAAAACAGGCAGCACGCCAATATTGCCGCCGCTGTTATTGAACCTAAAATCCTTTTTGCCACACTCATTTTTTATCCTCCCTCAGGCGTTTTGCCAATATTTTCTGTCAAGATTTCTGTACTGTATCGCCTCTGCAATGTGTCTTGATAATATGACCTCGCTCGAGTCGAGGTCGGCTATCGTCCGCGCTACCTTGAGAACCCTGTCGTATGCTCTGGCGGAAAATCCCATTTTTTCAAACGCCGCCTTCAGCATTTTTGACGCCGCCGCGTCGAGTACGCAGTATTCCTTCAAAGCCGACGGAGTGAGCCTTGCGTTGCACCTTATCTCCGTTCCCGCGTATCTTTTATGCTGGATCTCCCGTGCGGCGTTTACCCTTTTCTTTATCTGCTCGGAGCTTTCTCCGTCGGCGCGCGAGCTTAGCTCGTCGTAATTGACCGCCGGCACCTCAACGTGCAGGTCGAGCCTGTCGAGCAGCGGACCGGATACTCTCGAAAGGTATCTCTGCACCGCTCCCTTGGCGCAGGTGCAGCTCCGCGTCGGGTGACCGAAATATCCGCACGGGCAGGGATTCATCGCCGCGACGAGCATTACCGAGCAGGGATATGACAGCGAGCCGCTCACCCTTGAGATGGTGACGGTGCCGTCCTCGATAGGCTGTCTTAGCACCTCGAGCGAGCTGCGGCTGAATTCCGGCAGCTCGTCGAGGAACAAAACGCCGTTGTGCGCGAGGGATACCTCTCCCGGACGCGGCACCGCGCCGCCGCCCGAAAGTCCGGCGGCTGAGACCGTGTGGTGAGGCGAACGGAACGGCCTTGCGCTTATCAGCGGCGCTCCCGGAGACAGGGAGCCGGCTATTGAATGTATTTTCGTCGTTTCTATCATCTCGTCAAAGGTCATATCGGGCAGAATGGAGGGCAGGCGCTTTGCAAGCATACTCTTGCCCGAGCCGGGCGGCCCTATGAGGAGAATGTTGTGTCCGCCCGCGGCTGCCACCTCCATGGCGCGCTTGGCTTCAAACTGACCCTTGACCTGCGAAAAGTCGGGGTAGTCGGGCGGGTTCTGCGATTGCAGCCCCGCAGGCTTCGCGGATTGTATTTCCCTTTTGTGCGTCAGGTCGGCATAAAGCGCCGAGATATTTTTTACTCCTCTGACGTCTATACCGGAGACCACTGCGCCCTCCGCCGCGTTCTCGGCGGGGACGTATATTCTTTCAAAGCCGCTTTGACGGGCCTTTATTACCATCGGGAGGACTCCCCTTACGGAGCGAACCGTTCCGCCGAGGGACATCTCGCCTATAAAGGCGTATTTGGGATTTACCGGCGGAAGCTGACCGGTCGCCTGCATTATGGATATGAGGATCGGCAAATCGTAAAACGGCCCCTCTTTTTTCGTATCGGCGGGCGCGAGATTCACCGTTATTTTTCCGACAGGGAAATCGAAGCCCGCATTCTTCATGGACGAGCGCACCCTGTCGCGCGATTCCTTTACAGCCGCGTCCGGCAGCCCGACTATATCAAAGGACGGCATTCCGACCGATATATCCGCTTCAACCTCTATAACATAGGCGTCGAGCCCGTAAAGTCCAAGGCTCTTACATTCTACGACCATAGTCCTCTGCCCCTTTCGTTTTATATTTTTTCTGCTGTGCGTTGCCGTTTATGCTTTATTTTGTCGTTTTATATATGATTTGGGCGCAAAATAAAATTCCAATTTAATTTTATCACATTATTAATTGTTTTTGCCTGCGCAAATTAGACAAACTTTTTGTGCCTAATATGTAAAAATTAACTTGTAAAACGCCTGTGTAAGGGGATTTTTCGCTTGGCGGAGAATTTTGGCAGGCGTGGGGCCGCGCCGTTTGTTTCGACTGGGTTCATCGGGCGGGAGAGGTTCGGGCGGCGACCGGAAAATTTCCGCTCCGCGGAAATTTTCAAAAAACGCGGCGGTCGGGGACCCTGCGCTCCCGCCGAGAAGTTAGCGCCGCCGCGTTTTTGCGCCCCCGCCGCGCGGCGGCGGGGGCGGGTCGCCGCCCGAAATTCAAGCTGCCCCCACAAATGCGGAACGGGTGGGCGCGGCAAAGAAGTTTCCGAAAATGTTGCATATAATTTTTCAACATTTATTGGTGGAGTGTACTATATATTTAAAAAAAGATTGACTTTTTTCGCGTTTTAAAGTATGATTAATCTAATATAACCGAGTCGCAAACGTCCGCTCCGGGGGAATGAGGAGCAAAACTCCGTGCGACAGAGTGCGATCGGCGCAGGCTTGCTCAGGCGAGCTTATAGGATTCAGCTCCGATTAAAAAGGGAAATATTGACGATCAACCGGACGAGGTATATGGTATGCGCAATGAAACAAGCGGCGGTTCCGACGCGGTGAACGTCGACGAACAGCTAATTGAAAACATTCGCGGCGGAGATGAAAAGGCATTTGAAAGACTTTCGGAAAGATATGCTCCGATGATATACGGCAAAGCGGCGGATTTTGAGCGCAGCGTTCCGTCCATGGAGAGGGACGACCTCGTTCAGGAGGCGTACATTGCGTTTCTTCACGCAGTGAACAGCTACCGCTTTGAAAAGAACACCTCGTTTAGAACATACGCAAACCGCTGTATTTTCAACAAGCTTTCGTCGGTGTACAACAGTGAAAGGCGAAAGAAGAAAATACCGTATGACTGTATGATCCCGATAGACGACGAGAAGCAGATTGTTGTTGACGCGATAAACCCGGAGCAGCAGCTCATTGACGAGGAGGGCTTTGCCGCGCTGAGGGAGAGGATAAAAAACTCCCTTTCCGAATTTGAGCAAAGGGTACTGTCGCAGTACCTTAGCGGCAGCTCTTACGTTCAGACGGCGCGGTCGCTTAACACGACGACAAAGGCAGTTGACAATGCGCTCATGCGAATCAGAAAAAAGCTGAGGAGCCAAAGTGCATTTGACTGATATAATTCCGACAGCTTGCGCAGAGCGCCGCATATAAAGGCGGCGGTGCGGTTTGCTCAGGGATAAAAAACAAATAACCAAAGAGAGGTAAAACAAAATGTACGAAGACAAGACTCTTACTTGCAAAGAGTGCGGCAACGAATTTGTGTTCACAGCCGGTGAGCAGGAATTCTATGCAGAGAAAGGGTTCGTAAACGAGCCGCAGAGATGCAAGGCTTGCAGAGACGCCCGCAAGAATGCCGGCAGAGCAGAGCGCGAGATGTTCACTACAACGTGCGCGTCATGCGGACAGGAGGCAAAGGTGCCGTTCAGACCGCGTGAGGATCGCCCTGTTTATTGCAGCGAGTGTTTTGCAAAGATCAAGGAACAGGAAGAAAATTAATTGCTTCAAAAGTCATTAATGCACAAATTCTCCTCCGAGCTAAGTCGGAGGATTTTGTGTTATATAGGGAAAATTTGCCGCAGAGGGATAAATTTCCCGCCGCGTTTTTGCAATATCGTGATGTCTTGTTGATTTTGCGGTGAGATTGAGGTATAATACCGAATGAACGATATATACTCAAAATGACGAAACGGAGGAATTTAAAATGGCACAGATAAATAAAAGCATGATAATCGGGGACATTCTTGACCTTGACGAAACTACAGCGCCCTTTTTCTTTGAAATGGGTATGCACTGCCTCGGCTGTCCGGCTTCAAGGGGCGAAAGCCTTGAGGAGGCTTGCGCGGTTCACGGCGTAGACGCCGACGAAATGGTCGAGAAGATAAATAAGCACCTCGCTGCCCGCTGACGGCAGTCGGTTTCATCGCAGCCTCGCCGATTTACGTCGGCGGGGCTGCTGCTTGTAGATGAATTTTATTAAAGGCTCGCGCCTCTTTGAAAAGGGAGTGATATTTTGGATAAAGCGATAAAGCTCGACGGCAGGCTGTCAAGGTGCGCGGAGTTTGTCAGGGACGGGGCGCGCGTTGCCGACATAGGCACGGACCACGCCTATCTGCCGGTGTACCTTGCGCTCAACGGCAGGATAAAGAGCGCGATAGCGGCGGACATAAACAAAAAACCGCTCGAAAGCGGGGCGGAGACGATAAACCGCTTCGGCGTGTCGGATATAGTAAAGACCCGCCTGTCGGACGGGCTGGCGGAAATAGAGTGCTCGGAGTGCGACGACGTGGTTATCGCCGGAATGGGCGGCGAGCTGATCTGCTCCATAATATCAAATGCCGAATGGCTCAAAAACAGCGAAAAGCGCCTGATATTGCAGCCGATGACGCGAGCCGAGATCCTGAGAAAATATTTATATAAAAACGGATTTGAGATACTAAGGGAGCAGGCGGCTGAAGGCGGCGGACGGATATACACGGTTATGCTCGTCCGATACTGCGCGAAATCAAGGGAGCTTACGGCGGCACAGTCGTATATAGGCAGGCTCGGGTTTGAGAGCGAGCTTGATAGGGCGTACATAAGGGGAGTTGCCGCCTCGCTTGAAAAAAAGCGCGACGGACTTGCGGCGGGCGGCGACATTGAGAGCTCTGCGGCTGTGTCCGAGATAGCCGTAGAAATAAACAGGCTTTTGCAGGGGGTAAAAAATGACGAGGATAAGTGAGATATATTCATACATAGACAGCATAGCGCCGTTTGACACGGCGATGGATTTTGACAACGCGGGGCTTTTATGCGGCAATATGAACGGAGAAGTCACAAGAGCGCTCGTGTGCCTTGACATAACGCGGGCGGCGGTACTCGAGGCGGAGTCGCTCGGCTGTGAGCTTATAATAAGCCACCACCCGATAATTTTCAAACCCGTAAAAAGCGTGCCGTGCGACAGCGTTCCGTATATGCTGGCGCAGAGGTCGATAAGCGCGATATGCGCCCACACAAACCTTGACCTCTCTCCGGTAGGAACCAACGCGCAGCTCGCCAAGCTGCTCGGGCTCGGCGGGGCAGCCTTTGTTGACGGTGAGTGTCTTGTCGTGGGCGAGCTTGAGGGGGAAATGACGGCTCCTGAATTTGCGCGGTACATAAAGGAGCGGCTCGGCTGCGGCGGACTGCGATATACGGACTCGGGAAAGAGCGTTAAGACCGTCGCGATATGCACCGGCGCGGGAGGCGATATGGTGTATGCGGCGAACGGCAGAGCAGACGCGCTCATAACCGGCGAGATAAAGCACCACGAGCTGATAGACGCCGACAAAGCAGGGCTGTCCGTGTTCGACATAGGACATTACCGCTCGGAATTTATAGTGTGCGCCCCGCTCGCCGAAATGCTCCGGAAACGCTTCACAGAGGTCAGCTTCACGGTTTCAAGCGCCGACCGAGAGCTTACTCATTATATTTGAGCCGGCGGCTCCGCGAGGCTCTCTTTGCCCTATAAGCGCCGTCATACTCAATAAAAAATAAAATTCATTTTAAAACAATATAATAAACAGCTCCAAATTTTAAGCTCCGCTTTTCCGCCGGTATTGACAAGCTCTCGGCGGAAAATATATTATTTAGTATGGTTTTGCGGTCTTTACTGCGGCAGAGCGGTAAAGCCAAAGAAGAATTACCGCCGCGATACAGCGCGGCTATACTATATATACGGACGGATGTGTAAAATGAGCTATAATGTTGTCGTACTTGATATTGACGGTACGCTTGTAAACTCTAAAAAGAAAATAACAAAAAGAACGCACGACGCGCTCACAAAAATACAGAACGAGGGAAAAACGGTTGTAATAGCGAGCGGCAGACCGCCACAGGGGGTTATGCCTTACGCGCGAAAGCTCGGCTTTGACGAGAGAGGAGGATATATACTCTCCTTTAACGGCGGCAGGATAACCGAGGTAAAAAGCGGAGAAACCGTGTATAACAGGATATTCCCGAACGAGCTGCTTAAAGAGATATGCAACGTCATAAAGGACAGGCGGGTAACGATAAACACATATCGGGACGATATTATAATATCGAGCGGAAATATGAATAGATATTCCCGCGTTGAATCCGAGATAGTCGGAATGGATATGAAGATGGTGGACGACTTCGCCGAATACGTTGACTTCGATATAAACAAGTGCCTTCTCTCGGGCGAGCCGGAGGATATTGCCGAGCTTGAGAAGATACTCGGCGAGAGGTACGGCGACAGGATAGGCGTTTACCGTTCCGAGAGCTTCTTTTTGGAGCTTGTGCCGCTCGGCGTAGACAAGGCGCGGTCGATAGAAATCCTTTTAAACAGCCTGAGCCGTTCGCGTGAGGAATGTATAGCCTGCGGCGACGGCTACAACGACATTACGATGTTGGAATACGCCGGACTCGGAGTCGCCATGGGCAACGCCAACGACGAAATAAAAGCGGCGGCGGATTTTGTAACGCTCACAAACGACGAGGACGGGGTCGCCTATGCGGTTGAAAGGTTCGTTTCATAACGCGTATTTAAGACGCGTCGTCCGACGATATTTCGCAATCGGGGTAGTAATGGGACAGGATCTCCGTCCTGTCGGAGCCTTGACGAGCCATTCCGTCCGCTCCGCATATGCTCATGCCGACCGGCACGCCGCTGCCGGAAACCGTAAATACAACGCCGTCCCCCTTTGCTTTGATGTCAAAGCTCGGACTGCCGAGTGAAAACGCGTTCATTATCTCTATTCCGGTTTTTTTCTCGCCGCATATATCCGCGCTGATAACGGCGCCGCTTTTCGACTTGCTTTTGATTTTTATGTAATCTGCGGCGCTGTCGGGAATATTTTTGATTCCAAATTTTTCGGAGATGATTTTTTTCGCCTCCTCCGAAGTGTATGAGGTTGTCGATTTTATGCCGTATGTCATATCCCACGGGCTGGGAACGCTTTCGTGACAGGGTATTTTTTCATCGAGGAGGTCTGCGGCGCTGTCGGTTATTCCTCCGCAGGATTTGAATATTCGCGCGTCGAGGGTCTTCCCCTCATATTCAAGGCGGGTGTTTAATCCGTAATCGGCGTATTTTTCGCAGGCGGCGTAAAATTCATTTCCGAAATTTTCACACGCCTTTTCCTTTGAAAGACATACGGGTACGTCGCCGCCCTTTTCGCAAAGCTCGCAGGCGGCCCCGCCGGAGCTTCTGCCTTCGCGCAGAAAACGCAGCCGCGAGCAGAGCGCCGCCGCGATAGCGTAGCCCGCCTCCTCCGCGCAGTCCTGAGGGATTATCGCCGCGACAGCCCCGCTGAGAGCCTCCTTTTCAGATATTGCTTTTTTGCTCCCGTCCGCGCACAAAAGCAGAAATTCGTTCTCCGATGGCTCAGCGCCGCTTTCGGGGGATTTTTTATTTTCCGCATTATTTTCGCCGCCCTCCCGAGTGGGATTGACGGACGCTACCGCAGAGGGCAGCCATACTATCGCCGGTATAGCCGCCATAATGAGAAAGAGCGCGGCTATGCCTATTAATATTTTTTTCATACTTCATCACTTACCGTTAAGCCATAATTTTTCGGATTGTCTAAATTGCCTTTATCAATTGTCCGCCGTGACAGCCGAAAAACGAAATACCTCTCCGGCGGCAGGTTGACAATGGATTGATTTTGAATTAAAATATATAAGATGTTGCGATAAAATAACGCAAGCGTCCCAAATAAGACCATATTAGATTATATTATCCGGAGATATATTTATTACTTCGGTTTTTAAATAAGAAGGAAGTGCTGTTGTTGAAAACCAAGTTGATGTGGATACCGTTTATACCGCTGTTCGTCTGCGGTGTAATGCTGAAAATGTATCAGGCTCTGTTTGACTCCAAGGGGGTCGACGTCGGACTGCTGTCGGGAGGCACGCTCTCGCTGGGCTTTGGAGTCGTAGTTATAGCGACCTTTTTGCTTTTGTTTATTATTGCGAGGCTCGATAAAAAAACCTCGGCATATTATGATATAAAGAGGAATATACCTGTGGGCGTGTGCGCTCTGCTTGCCGCGGTTCTCATGTTTATGGACACGGCGATGATGTTCTCCGGCGGGGTAAACGTCATTAACATGGTGGACGCTCTGTTTACCGTGTTGGGCGGGATAGGAATTGTAATGATGGGAATATCCTCGTTTCTCGGCGCGAACAAGGGCAAAAAGCTGTCGTACCTTGTGGCTGTACTGCCCGCTCTTTGGGGCTTTGAGCGCACGTTTATAACCTTCATAAACGACACCACGATAGCCTCGGAATCGAGGGATATGACCGACATAGTTTATATGGCTGCCGCGACGATGCTCCTCTTCTGCTGTGGAATGTTATACTCAGGAGCGACGGGCAGCGTCATGGGCAGAAATGCCGTGAAGGGCTGTTTTGTCTACGGCATGGTGACCTTGCTCGTTTCAACGGCTTACGCTGTTTCGCACACGGTGTATTACATCAAAATCGGCTCGTTCGATTTAATGTCAAACGTGAGAATGTATGAATTTTTCGCGATTTCGCTTTTTGCTCTTTTCCTGCTGATAGAGCTTACCAGAGGAATGAGGGAGCGCACCCGCAAGGAATATGAGGAGGCGGGGATCAGCCTAAAAAGACCCGAAGAAGAGGAGGACGACGAGGAATATTATGCGGGGCTTGCGCTTGAGGAAAAGACGAGCGACCCGATAATGCTCAAGGCGGAGGAAACGGTTAAATCCGCGGTGAATGAGGACGATACCGCCGAGTTCCTTAAAAAATATTCTTCGGGAATCGAATCAAACGCGCCGGAGCTTGATTTAAACGCGGTCGAGTTCGGCGAGGAGTACGTCGATGACGACGCCTCGGACGGCGAGGAGAATATGACGTATGTTGATTATGTAAACGACGACGATGACGACGATAAAAGCGCCGGAGATGAAGCGGACAGCGCCTCAACTGAGGACGGGACTGCGGCTCAAAGCGGCGCGGCGGTTGATATAGCGGACGTCGATCTTGAAAATATCGACAGACTGATAAACGAGATCACGGGCGACTGAGCGGGAAAAATTATTCTTGACAAGTAAAAAAAATAGTGATAGCATAACCCTATGGAAATATGATAAAAGCTGCGACAGGGATTGGGGTCTTTGATTATGCCCGCCCAGAGAGCGCGCCCGAAGGCTGAAAGGCGCGCCGTGCATTGGGACCTCGCACCACCCTTGAGCTTTCCGCCGAAATAAGGCGGAACGGTCGGCTCCGTTAAAGGCTGTCAAGGGCAGGGTGAAGCCGCTCAAAGCCGAAAGGGCTTTAAGGAGAGCTATCCTGCTGAATTTGGGTGGAACCACGGACTTTATTTAAAGCTTCGTCCCATTGCGGGACGGGGCTTTTTTGTGTGCGTTTTGCTCAGGCGGGCAGCGGTAAGTTAAGCAATAAAAGGAGATAAATCCTTGAACAAATAAGAAAGAGGCGTGAAAAATGGTAAACGTAAAAATGTCAAACGGAAGTGTGAGAGAGGTCGAAAGCGGAACCTCGGTCGCGGAGATAGTAAAATCCATGGGCGGCGGTTTCTTTAAGTCGGCGTGCGTGTGCAGGATAAACGGCGAGCTGAGGGATCTGCGCACCCCGATAGAGAGCGACTGTGAGCTTGAGGTGCTGAGCTTTGACCATCCGGACGGAAAAAAGGCGTTTTGGCACACGGCTTCGCATATTCTCGCGCAGGCTGTAAAGCGGCTGTACCCGAGCGCAAAGTGCGCGATAGGTCCGGCTATCGACAACGGATTTTACTATGATTTCGACGTTGAAAAGCCGTTTTCAAACGACGACCTGCAAAAGATAGAGCAGGAGATGAAAAATATAGTAAAGAGCGGACTTGAGCTTGAGCAGTTCAGCGAGGAGCCGGAGGACGCGATAAGGCTTCTCGAGGAGAAAAACGAGCCGTACAAGGTGGAGCTTGTGCGCGAACACGCGGGAAAGGGCGAGAGGATAAGCTTTTATAAGCAGGGGGAATTTGTCGACCTCTGCGCAGGCCCGCATCTTATGAGCGTATCTCCCGTCAAGGCGTTTAAGCTCACAAACTGCACCGGAGCGTATTGGAGGGGCGATGCAAACAACGCACAGCTGTGCCGCGTTTACGGCATAGCCTTCCCAAAGGCGAGTATGCTCGAGGAGTACCTTGAGATGCGCGCCCAGGCAATCGCGAGGGACCACAATAAGCTCGGGAGAGAGCTTGAGCTGTTCACGACCTCCGAGGTCATAGGGCAGGGGCTTGCGATACTCCTGCCTAAGGGAGCGAGAATAATCCAGCTTTTACAGCGCTTCGTCGAGGACGAGGAGCAAAAGAGGGGCTGGCAGCTCACAAAAACTCCGTTTATGGCAAAGAGCGACCTTTACAAAATTTCAGGCCACTGGGACCACTACAAGGACGGTATGTTCGTGCTTGGCGACGAGGAAAAGGACAAGGAGGTTTTCGCTCTGCGCCCGATGACCTGCCCGTTCCAGTATCAGGCTTACCTCAACAGGGGACGCTCGTACCGCGATCTTCCGCTCAGATACAACGAAACCTCGACGCTTTTCAGAAACGAGGCGAGCGGAGAAATGCACGGGCTTATCCGCCTGCGCCAGTTTACTATATCCGAGGGGCATCTTATGTGTACGCCGGAGCAGCTTGAGGACGAGTTCAAGAGCTGTGTGGAGCTTACGACGTTTATGCTTAAGACGCTCGGACTTTACGAGGACGTATCCTACCGCTTCTCTCAGTGGGACCCGAACGACAGGGATAAATACATCGGCACGGAGGAGCAGTGGAACGAGGCTCAGGATAAGATGGAAAAGATACTCAAGCATCTTGAGATACCGTATTCGGTCGGCATAGGCGAAGCCGCGTTCTACGGTCCGAAGCTCGACATTCAGATAAAGAACGTCTACGGCAAGGAGGACACCCTCATCACCATACAGATAGACCAGATGCTCGCAGAGAAATTCGGCATGGAGTATGTTGACAGGGACGGCGTAAAGAAGAACCCGTATATCATACACAGAACCTCGATAGGCTGCTACGAGAGGACTCTCGCCCTGCTTATCGAAAAGTACGCCGGAGCGTTCCCGCTTTGGCTTGCTCCGGTTCAGGTGAAGCTCCTGCCGATAGCCGACAGGCATGTCGAGGAAATATCCAAGGTCAAGGCGGCGCTTGAAAGCAGGGGGATTCGCTGTGAGCTTGACGACAGAAGCGAGAAGATAGGCTACAAGATAAGGGAGGCTCAGCTCGAAAAGGTTCCGTATATGATACTTATGGGAGATAAGGACATTGAAAACGGCACCATTTCCGTGCGCTCGCGCAGGGACGGCGACATAGGCTCGATGAGCGTTGACGATTTCCTGAATATGGCTCTCGACGAGATTGCAAACAAGACGATAAAATGATGATGTTTAGGGGGGCGCAAAGCCCCCTTTTCGCTTGCCTGCAAACCTCGTTTTGGCAGGAAAAAATAAAAGTTACCGCCCGCTCTTTCAAAAGGCGGCGGTTTCCAAATTTCCCTGCATTTTAAAGCGCGGAAGCGGAGAAAAACAGGCTCGGGCGCGGTTCAAAACCAAATCATTGAAATTGACAGACGGGCAGTGTTAGTGTATACTTTAATAGATGTGAAATCGAAAAATTTTGTATATGCCGCGCAGGCGGGAGCGCCTTAAAAGCGAAAAAAGCATATAAACGGGAGAGTAATTTATGGATATTATCGTCGGATATACCGGATTTGTCGGTTCAAATATAGCTGCGGCTCACGAATTTGACGGCAAATTCAACTCGAAAAATATTTCCGAAGCCTTCGGCTCAAACCCCGACCTCTGTGTTTACAGCGGTGTGCGGGCGGAGAAATTTTTGGCGAACAGCGACCCCGAGGGCGATATGGCGATAATCGACAACGCCGTGGAAAATATAAAAAAGATAAACCCGAAAAGGCTCGTCCTCATCTCGACAATAGACGTTTACAAGTCGCCGAACGGAGCGGACGAGGATACCCCGATAGATACCGACGGACTCCAGCCGTATGGGCTTGACAGGTACCGTCTTGAACAGCGCACCGGAGAGTATGCGGAGAGCTGCCACATAGTAAGACTGCCGGGGCTGTTCGGAAAAAATATAAAAAAGAACTTTATATACGATTTGATAAATATTATCCCCTCAATGCTCAAAGAGGAAAAGTACGCGGAGCTTGCCGCAAAAAGCGGAGCGATAGCCGCCTCATATAAAAAGCAGGACAACGGCTTTTATAAGCTCGACTGTCAAGACGGCGGCAGACCGGCGCTTAGGAGCGAATTTTTGAGGCTCGGCTTTTCGGCGCTGAATTTTACCGACAGCAGGGGCGTTTTCCAGTTTTATAACCTCGCAAGGCTCTGGGAGCATATTGAGATCATAATCAAAAACGGGCTGAAGCTCGTCAATATGGCGGTCGAGCCGGTTTGCACCGGAGATATATACCAAATGATAAAGGGCGAGGCTTTTGTAAACGAGATAGCCGCCGCGCCGCCGCTTTACGACTTCAAAACGAAATACGCGGAGCTTTTCGGCGGCAAAGACGGATATATATGCACGAGGGAAAGCGTGCTCAGGGATATAGCCGATTTTGTGCGGGAGCAGACGGGCGAATAAAATAAAAGGGACGGATTATATGAAGCTTTCAATTTCAAATATAGCGTGGAGCGCCGAGCATGACGAGGAGATGTACGCCTTTATAAGCCAAAGCGGCTTTTCAGGGCTTGAAATAGCTCCGACGCGGCTCTTTCCGGAGGAGCCGTACGCAAGGCTTGCCGAGATAAGGGATTTCTCGAAGCGGCTCTATGAAAAATACGGACTGAAAATATCGTCCATGCAGTCGATATGGTTCGGCAAAACGCAGAGCATATTTGGCGGCGAGGGCGAACGCCGCGAGCTGATAGACTACACAAAAAGGGCTGTCGATTTTGCAAACGCGGCGGGCTGCGGCAATCTCGTTTTCGGCTGTCCGAAGAACAGGGTTATTCCTGACGTGGGGCGCGTGCAGGAGGCTCTTGAATTTTTTCACGAGATAGGCGAATACGCCGCGCAGGGGGGGACCTCTCTCGCGCTTGAGGCGAACCCGCCGATATACAACACGAATTTTATGAACACTACTCCCGAGGCGTTCGATATTTGCAAAAGAACGAACAGCAAGGGCGTTTCGGTGAACGTCGATTTGGGAACGATAATATATAATAACGAGTCCCTCGACTGCGTGAGGGAAAATCTGAGCCTTGTAAATCATATCCATATATCCGAGCCTCAGCTTGCCCCGATAGAGAAAAGGGAGCTGCACTTACAGCTAAAAGAGCTGGGGTTTGACAAATTCCTTTCGATAGAGATGGGAAATAAAAACGACCTCGGCTTGGTCAAGAGCGCCGTCAAATATATAGCGGAGGTAATGGAATGATATACGAGCGACAAAGCGGAGTGCCGAAATTCTCATGCGACGAGTACGCCCCGAAAAACAGCGACTACTGCGTTTTGATACCGATAATCAACGAGGGCGAGAGAATAAAAAACGAGCTTTTAAAGGCTCAGCGGGCGGGCATAGATAAGCTCTGCGACATAATAATCTGCGACGGCGGCTCAAAGGACGGCTGCACGGAGGAGGGCTTGCTGCGCTCGCTCGGAGTGAATACGCTGCTGACAAAGCAGGACTCCGGCAAGCAGGGCGCACAGCTCAGAATGGGCTTTTGGTGGGCGGAAAATCGCGGCTACAAGGGCTTTGTGACGATAGACGGAAACGACAAGGACTCGATAGAGGACATTCCACGCTTTATAGAAAAGCTCGGCGAGGGATACGACTTTATCCAGGGCTCGCGCTTTATAAAGGGCGGCAGAGCCGTAAACACGCCGCTTATGCGCCTCGTGTCGGTCAGGCTCATACACGCTCCGGTCATCTCGCTCACCGCGCATAAATGGTTCACGGACACGACAAACGCCTACCGCGCGTATTCGAGGGAATACATAACCCACCCGCAGCTTCAGCCGTACAGGGATATTTTTCAGACCTACGAGCTTCTCGCGTATCTCTCGGTAAGGGCTACGAGGCTCGGGCTGAAGGCGTGCGAGATACCGGTTACGAGGGCGTATCCCAAAAACGAAAAAACTCCGACGAAGATAAGCCCGATAAAGGGCAACGCGGAGCTTATGAAAATATTGTTTAAAAATTTATTCGGAGCGTATAACCCAAAGATCTGAGGGCGCGCTCCAAACAGGTGATGAAATAAAAATGGAAAAGGCAGTTAAATCACAGGACGGAATTTTGAACGGCTTTTTTAGCAGGCTCCTGCCTAAGAGCCGAGGAGAGCTTGCAATTTATATAGCGATGCTTCTCATGCCGTCGTTCGTGCTTGTATCCTTTCAGGCGTATAATCCGGCGGGCGGCTCCTATATTTTCTCAAGCGCGCTGTTGGGCATAGCCCTCGGCGCAGTTTGCCTGCTTTTGTGCAAAAGCCTTGTGCCGTCCGTGTTTAGGGGCAATTATATTTTAAAGACCGTCGCATTGCTCTCTCCTGCGGCTCTGCTTTTGAGCTTCGGCGTGGATCTGCACCAGTCCACCGTGCTTTATATGATAATCTTTTTGGCGTTCTTCGCTCTGGTGTATATCGGCTTTGTCTTTCCTATTAGGGACATAAGCAGGCATATCTGCGCCGTTGTCATACTTGTTATGGCGCTCTTTGCCGTCGAGTACAGCCTCTGCGTTTACGACTTGTATTCCCCGGACTCCTTTTCATATTTTGATATAGGCAAGAACCTTTTCCACGGCTTTTATTCGGTGGATACAATAAGGCAGTACATAGTGGATACCGACCTCGGAATATCATTTCCGTATCTCTATCCCTCGCTTGTCGCGATAGTCTGCGAGACGACCGGACTGCAAATTTACAGCGGAACCGTTATCAACATTGTAATAGCCTGCACGACCTGTCTTCTGCTTTGGAAAATATCGGTGAAGCACTTTAAAACGCCTTATCCTGCGGCTCTCGCCGCTATATATATGCTCTCAAACGACCAGTACCTCAACGAGATGCGCGTCGCAAGGAGCGTGCCGCTCACTATACTGTGCGTTTGCGTTTTGGTTTATTACATTCTCGATTTGCCAAATCTGAAAACAAAGGGCGCGGTACTCGCCGGAGTGGGAGCCGGAGCCGCGATAGTGTGCCGGTTCGACGCTCTCGCCGTCGCCGGACTTTGCCTTGTCGCCGTCTTTGTCTTTTCAAAAAAGGGCGGCAGAATAAAGAACACGGCGAAATATACAGGCGGGCTTCTCATTCCCACCTTGCCGTGGATACTTTTCTCGCTTATCAATTTCGGCAAGCTCTGGATAAGCGACAACGGCGGCACAATGTGGCTTATGACCCCGTCTATACCGCAGCGGTACTATTCGAGCGGATATGTCGTGCCATCTATATTTACCGATTTCGGGGAATGGCTGCGCTGTCTGTTCGTTTATAAATTCAACTGGATATGGAGCTCGATTACAAAAAGCTGTATTCCCGTCGCCGTTTTGATAATTCTTTTGGCTTGGGCTGTCGTTGTGCTTGTGCGCCTCGGCTTTAGGGGAGGCTTTAAAAATTATCTTCACTCAAATAAACGGCTCCTCATAAGCGCCGGCGCGTGCCTGCTCATATATGCCGCGAAATTCTGCGAGATATGGATAGTCGGCTTCTCCGACGCACGTTATCACTGCGAGTCGTTTATTATGATCATACTGTTCCTCTCCGCCGTCGTGTGCAGCATAGCCGCGTTTTCAAGGGCGAACACGCGGGGAAAGGGAGCCGAGTTTAAAATTGATTATTCAAGGCTGTCAAGGAGTATTCTCACCTGCGTTTCCACTGCCGCCGTCTGCGTGCTTATGATAGTGTTCAGCGTGAGTGAAAATAAGTACCTCGACCGCTACACTCCGAATATTATGCTTGAATCCTATCTGACAAAGCCCGCGAGCGTCGTCGAGCTTGAGAAGGCTGTAACCCAGAAAATCTCCGACCCCATTGTGTTCTTCTGCGGAGATGACGGCGATCCCTTTACCTTCGGGCCATACACCGGACTCAGGACCTACACTCCCCCAAAGACGCGAATGGGCGATACAAGCGCATTGCTCGAAATAACCGACAATTATATCATGCCGGATTACGTTATTTGCAAGCCATCTAATCTGAGAACCGACTTTTCGGCTCGGTACGGGCTTAAAGAGGTTTATAATTATTACGATTATTACTCCGTTTACGAGGTCACCGATAAATCGACCTTTGCCGCCGAGAAAAAGCTATTCCCGATAAAATAGCAGGAGCGGTCGGGGAGCCGCCGCGAAGCGAAGCGGAGCGGCAGCTTGTCGGGGCGCAGCCCCGACGGGAGCGCCGACAGGCGCTCCGATGTGGGAGAACATGCTCGGATTAAGCGACGGGATTTGTCGCGGGAGGCGGGGTTCTCAAGGGGCGGCAAGCCCCTTGAAAAAACCATATTATATCAGCAGGCGCAAAAATAATTTCTTGAATTTTTCTTTATAAAAGAAAAAGGAGTGGCTCTTTTGAGATACGATAAAATAATAATAGGAGCAGGGCTTTACGGCCTGTATTCCGCGCTTTTCTGCGCAAAGCTCGGACAGAGCGCGCTCGTGCTCGAATGCGACAGCGAGGCATTCAAGCGCGCGACTTACATCAATCAGGCGCGCGTGCATATGGGCTACCATTATCCGCGCTCAATCTCTACGGCGGTAAAGTCGAGGGGATATTTCGACCGCTTTAACGAGGATTACGGCTTTTGCGTTCACAGCAGCTTTGACCAGGTTTACGCGACGAGCGCAAACTTTAGCTGGACGAACGCGGAGCAGTTTAAAAAATTCTGCCGCGACGCGGATATAATGTGCGAGGACGAGCCGGTTTCAAGGTACTTCAAGGCGGGAATGTGCGACGGAGCGTTTCTGACAAAGGAATACACATATGACGCGCAGATACTTAAAGATTACTTCCTTGAGGAGATAGGAAAGTACAGCTCGGTCGAGATAAAATACAGCGCAAATATAACTGCGATAGAAAAATCCGGCGGCGAATACGTCGTAACGCTTGCGGACGGAGCAAAACACTCCGCAGGCTTTTTGCTCAATTCGACGTACGCGAGCGTAAATCAAATACTTCAAATGCTCTCCCTTGAGCCGTTCGGGATAAAATATGAGCTTTGCGAGATAATCCTCTGCAATGTGTCGGACGAGCTTAAAAATACCGGCATAACCGTTATGGACGGCCCGTTCTTCTCAATTATGCCGTTTGGCAAGACGGGGCTCCATTCTCTGACCTCAGTCACGTTTACGCCGCATATGACGAGCTACGACGCGGTCCCGACGTTCCCGTGCCAGAAAAACAGCGGGGGCTTCTGCACTCCGTCAAGGCTCGGCAACTGCAACGACTGTCCGGCTAAGCCGCAGAGCGCGTGGCCGTTTATGTCTAACCTTGCGCGCAAGTACTTAAAGGACAGCTTGAAATTTGAATATGTTTCCTCGCTTTACTCGATGAAGCCGATACTGAAGGCGTCGGAAATTGACGATTCAAGGCCGACGGTGATTAAAAAATACAGCGAGAGCCCGACCTTTGTTTCGGTGCTGTCGGGAAAAATCAATACAGTATATGATCTTGACGAGGTGCTAAAAAATGGTTAATGATAAGGAAAAAAACTTTATATCGGCGGTCGTGTACGTCCGCAACAGCGAAAAGACCATAAAGGATTTCCTCACGGCGGTGAACGGAGTTCTGTCAAAGACCTTTGCTAAGTACGAGATGATCTGCGTAAACGACGCCTCAAACGACGACAGCGCAAAAATAATCAGGGAATTCAGCGAAAGCTCGCTCGAATGTCCGGTAAGCATTGTAAATATGGGCTTTTATCAGGGACTTGAGATGTCGATGAACGCGGGCGTTGATCTGTCTATCGGAGATTTTGTATATGAATTTGACAGCGATGTTATAGACTATGATATTTCCGTCGTCACCGATGTATATTACCGCTCTCTAAAAGGGTACGATATTGTGTCGGCGGCGAGCGACCGCAAGAAACGGTTCACGTCGAATTTGTTTTACGGGCTTTTCAACAGCAGCGCCAAGCTCCAGCACAAGCTCACTACCGAATCGTTTAGGATATTGTCAAGGCGCGCCATAAACCGCGTTCATTCCCTGAGCGCCACCATACCGTACAGAAAGGCGCTGTATGCCAACTGCGGGCTAAAGGTCGATACCGTCCGCTATAAGGCGTTGAGCGGTGCGGGTGATTTAAAAAGAAGCAGGGGAGAGTCACGCAGGGAAACCGCTCTCGACAGCCTTATACTCTTTACAAACGTCGGCTACCGCGCCTCTATGATACTCACGCTGATTATGATAGCCGCGACGCTCGGGATTGGGATATACACCCTTTTGGTGTTTGCGCTCGGGCATCCCGTGCCGGGCTTTACTACGATGATGCTCGTCATGACCGGCTCGTTTTTCGGTGTGTTCGCCATACTCACTATAATAATTAAGTATCTCTCGCTTCTCGTAAATCTTGTTTTCAAAAAGCAGAGGTATCTCATAGAATCCATAGAGAAGATAAGCAAATGACAATGAAAAAACGGATCGCCCCGCGGCGGTCCGTTTTTTTACTAAGCTCTTGCCGAATGCAAGCCGCCTTTCTGAAAAGGCGGGCGAAGGCTTTTATTTTTTTGCAAAAAATTTTGCCGTAAAACAACAAACGGATCGCCCCCCCGGCGGTCCGTTTGCTTTAATAAAAGTGACGAATAGATTATATTATTCGCTTAAATTCTGCTTTGAAAGAGCAACAAGATGCTCATACTTCTTAGCTGCGCCCTCCTCGGCCTCTGCAAAGAGCTTTTCGGCTCTTTCGGGGAACGAGCGGGTGAGAGAGTTGTAACGAACCTCGCCCATGATGAAGTCGCGGTAGCTCGCTGTCGGAGCCTTGCTGTCAAGCGTGAACGGGTTCTTGCCCTCGTCGGCAAGACGCGGGTCAAAGCGGAAGCAGTTCCAGTAGCCTGCCTTAACAGCCTTGTCCTCCTCAAGCTGAGCGATGCTCATGCCGCCCTTGATGCCGTGGTTGATGCACGGAGCATAGGCTATGATGAGCGACGGGCCGTTGTAGCTTTCAGCCTCTGTAAACGCCTTGATGCACTGGTTGAAGTCGGCGCCCATAGCTACCTGAGCTACATATACATAGCCGTAGCTCATTGCTATAGCGGCGAGATCCTTCTTCTTAACGCTCTTTCCCGCCGCGGCAAACTGAGCGACAGAGCCTACCGGCGTAGCCTTTGAAGCCTGACCGCCTGTATTTGAGTAAACCTCGGTGTCGAATACGAGTATATTTACGTTCTTGCCGGAAGCGATAACGTGATCGAGTCCGCCGAAGCCGATATCATATGCCCAGCCGTCGCCGCCGAAGATCCACATTGACTTCTTGGCAAGGCAATCCTTGTCTATAAGTGTTTTCTTAGCGAGCTGGCCTGCCTCGCAGTCGCAGTCAGCAATAGATTCGAGCTTCTCAATGAGAGCGTCGGAAGCGGCTCTGTTCAGCTTGCTGTCCTCTTTTGTGTCGAGATAATCCTTGCACGCCGCCTTAACGTCTTCCTTGTCCGTAAGCTCGGCTATCTTTTCAACATACTCGGCGAGTCTGTCGCGTATAGCGTTCTGACCGAGAGTCATACCGAGGCCGAACTCGGCGTTGTCCTCAAACAGCGAGTTCTGCCATGCCGGACCGAAGCCCTTCTTGTTTACGGTGTACGGAGTTGCAGGCGCGCTGCCGCCCCAGATAGAGGAACAGCCCGTCGCGTTGGCGATGAACATTCTGTCGCCGAAGAGCTGTGTCGCGAGCTTTGCATACGGTGTTTCGCCGCAGCCCGCGCAGGCTCCCGAGAACTCGAGAAGCGGCTGCTTGAACTGGCTGCCCTTTACTGTGGATTCCTTGAACTTCTCGGAAACGGCTTCCTTTTCATCTATGGTAAGACCGTAGTTAAATACCTCCTGACCTGCGCGCTGAGAGTCGATCGGCTTCATAACGAGAGCCTTCGCGCCCTTCTTGCCCGGACATACCTGTGCGCATGAGCCGCAGCCGGTGCAGTCGAGAGTGGAAATTGTCATTGTGAATTTAAGATCCGGAACGCCTATCATCGGGATCGACTTTGTTCCCTCGGGAGCGTTTGCAAGCTCCTCGTCTGTCATGGCTACCGGACGTATAACTGCGTGCGGGCAAACGTATGAGCAGCGGTTACACTGTATGCAGTTTTCTGACTGCCACTCCGGAACGTCAACGGCGACGCCTCTCTTCTCATAAGCCGCCGTGCCCTGCGGAACAGTGCCGTCGATGTGGTTTAAGAAGGTTGAAACCGGAAGCTGATTGCCCTTGTAAGCGTTTACGGGGTTGAGAATGTTGTTTACATATTCAACAACCTCGGGTCTGCCCTCTGTAACAACTACCTTTTCGCTGTCGTCTGTGCATGAAGCCCAGCTTGCGGGAACCTCTACCTTTTTAACGTCCTGAGCGCCTCTGTCGATAGCCTTGTGGTTCATATCGACGATAGCCTGACCCTTTTTGCTGTAAGACTTTGTAGCGGCGTCCTTCATAAACTGCTTTGCGTCCTCTGAGGGAATGATGTCGGCAATCTTGAAGAAGGCGGACTGGAGAATCGTGTTGATTCTTCCGCCGAGGCCTATCTCCTTGCCTATCGCGATACCGTCTATCGTATAGAAGTTTATCTTCTTGTCGGCAATCATCTTCTTCATCTTGCCGGGCAGACGCTTGTCAAGCTCGTCTATATCCCACGGGCAGTTGAGAAGGAAGCTGCCGCCTTCCTTGAGGTCGTCCACCATATCGTACTTGTCAACGTACGACGGGTTATGACAGGCTACAAAGTCAGCTTTGCTGATGTAATATGTTGACTTAATCGGCTGTGAACCGAAGCGCAGGTGAGATACCGTAAGGCCGCCGGACTTCTTTGAGTCGTATGCGAAGTAACCCTGTGCGTACATATCGGTGTGGTCGCCGATTATCTTTATCGAGTTTTTGTTTGCGCCGACAGTACCGTCTGCGCCGAGACCCCAGAACTTGCACGACTTTGTGCATGACGGGGTGGTGTCGGGGTTTTCCTTGACCTCGAGCGAGAGATTTGTAACGTCGTCGACAATGCCGATTGTAAATCTCTTTTTCGGAGCGTCGGATTCCATATTGCGGTATACCGCAACGATATCTCCCGGAGTTGTGTCCTTGGAGCTGAGTCCGTAGCGTCCGGTGAGAATCGTTACGTTTGCAAAGTCAGAGCCGTTGATAGCCGCGAGAACGTCGAGGTAAAG
>CANPZK010000012.1 GCA_947588875.1 uncultured Clostridia bacterium | reverse complement strand
CTCGCGCCGATAATACTGATAAGCTGCGAGCTGTTCGGCTATTTCATAACGGGCAAGGTCGTCGGAGTGCTGCTTGTAGATTATCTTTTGATAATCGGAATAGATACGCTGCATAAAAACGGAGCGATAAACGATTTGTTTGATACGGTTCTTTTCTACGCCCTGCAAATTGCCACAGCGGTGGTTGTCGGTATATTGATAGACAATCATCTGAAATCGCTGGGAGCCGAAAAACAGCGTCAGACTGAGGCGGCAAAGGAGCAGGAAAGGCTTAAGAGCAAGAAGGTGGACGACCATATCGACGAAATATTCGCAAAATATTCAGGCATGGAATATGGCGGCGACGAGGAATATGTGGGAGAAAACGACAAGCTCTCATTCGACGATGAGTCCGACGAGATTTACAGCTCGAGCGACCGCAAATCGAACATAATTAATTTTAACGGCGACGACGAAGAGGAATAAGTAAAGCGGACAGCAGCGGGAAACCGCCGCTGTCTTGTTTTTTGCCGTAAAGTCGATTTTGACAGAAAAAAATAAAAGCCTTGCATTATCGTCAAATCCCTTTCAATGAAAATTTTAAAAATTTGCCGTCGGAATAAATAATAATATAAATGCCCCTTTAAATTTTATCGTTTATACGGTATAATAAAGCTGTGTAAATATTACCTGAACACTTACGCCGAAAGGACGATGAAAATGGAATCCAATTTTACTGTTCCGCTGTCGGAAATCATAAGGGAGCTGTCCCTCGTTACGGAGTACGCGCCGCAGGATACGAAGGAGATATTGATATCTTCAAGGGACATAAATCGACCGGGCTTGGAGCTTACGGGATTTATGGACTTTTTTGACGCGCAGAGAATACTGATAATCGGAAATACCGAAACGGGATATTTAAGCAAGTTCAGCAGCGAGCAGAAATTTCATGTGCTTGAACGTCTGTGCAAGCTGAAGCCGCCCGCAATCATCGTAACGCGCAGTATCCAGCCCATGGAGGAGCTGATGAAGGCGGCGAGAATGCACGATGTGCCCATACTCAGGTCGAGCGACACAACGTCGAGCCTGAGCGCCGCGCTCGTGTCATATCTAAACGTCCAGCTTGCGCCGAGGGTGACGCGCCACGGAGTGCTCGTCGAGGTCTACGGCGAAGGAATACTTTTAATAGGCGACAGCGGAGTCGGAAAAAGCGAAACCGCAATCGAGCTTATCAAGAGAGGACACCGGCTCATAGCCGACGACGCGGTTGAGATAAGGCGCGTTTCGAGCAAATCGCTCGTCGGCTCCTCTCCCGAAAATATAAGGCATTTTATCGAGTTGCGCGGCGTAGGAATAATTAATGCGAGGCGCATTTTCGGTATGGGCGCGGTAAAGCTGACAGAGAAGATAGACATAGTGATAAATATGGAGAACTGGGACAGCAAAAAGGTCTATGACAGAATGGGAATAGAGAATGAATATACGGAGATACTCGGCATAGAGATACCGATTTTGACTATTCCGATAAAGCCCGGGCGCAACACGGCTGTAATAATAGAGGTCGCCGCGATGAACAACAGACAGAAGAAGATGGGCTACAACGCGGCGCAGGAGCTGCTCGCAAGCCTTGGCATGGAGGTCGAAACAGACGAGCTGACGGGCAAAACAAATATAGAATGGTTGTGATTTCGTGAAAATAATAGCAGATACCCATACCCATACGATAGCCTCCACTCACGCTTACAGCACGGCTCAGGAGATGATAGGCGCGGCGGCGGAAAAGGGGCTTTACGCGATAGCCCTGACCGACCACGGCTACGCCATGCCCGGCTCGCCGGGAAGATGGTTTTTCGAGTCGCTCGGAGCAATACCGCCGGTGGTCGGCGGAGTCCGCGTGCTAAAGGGTGTTGAGGCAAACGTGATAAATCTTGACGGAGAGCTCGATATGCCGGAGCGCGTGCTGAAAAGATTGGAGTGGGTGGTCGCGTCGATACACGGCGGGCTAATAGAGGAAGAGCCGAGCTTTGAGCGCAGCACGAACGCGTATTTGGCGCTTGCGGAAAATCCTTACGTCAGGGTAATAGGACATTCGGGCACGCCGGAGTTTAAATACGACTACGAAAAGGTCATACCGGTATTCAAGAAAAACGGCAAGCTCGTAGAGATAAATAACAATACCTTTCATTTCAGAAAGGACTCGTGCAAAAACTGCATGGAGATAGCAAGGGTGTGCAAGGCGACCGGCACGCCGATAATTATCAATTCCGACGCGCATTTTTCATCAAGGGTCGGAGAGTTTTCAAGCGCGCTCGACGCTTTGAGGGAGATAGATTTTCCCGAGGAGCTTATAATAAATTCAAGCGAGAGCCGTTTTAAGGCTTACCTCAGTGAAAACGGCATATCGCTTTGACAGGAGTAAATATGGTTAATACAGATAATATAAGACAGCTCGCGGTATCGCGCGGCTGCACAGTTAAGGAAAACGAGCCGATGCACCGCTACACCACCTTTAAAATAGGAGGCGAGGCTCAGCTTTTGATATTGACGCCGAACATACCGGCGCTCAGAGCGATTTTAAAGCAGTGCGGGGAGGAGAACGTGCCCGTCTTTGTGCTCGGCAAGGGCTCAAATCTTCTCGTGTCCGATAAGGGCATAGAGGGAGTCGTCATCAAGTTAGAGGACGATTTCAGACAGATGACGCTCGTCGAGGACGACACCGTCTTTTGCGGCGCGGCGGCGAGCCTTGCGAGCCTTTGCCGCTTCGCCTGCGACAACGGACTTTCGGGGCTTGAATTTGCGTGGGGCATACCCGGGAGCGTCGGCGGAGCGGCTTATATGAACGCCGGAGCATACGGCGGCGAGATGAGGGACGTTTTGCTTTGCTGCAATCACATAACGCGCGGCGGCGATGTCGGCAGTCTGTCCGGCGAGGGGCTTGAGCTTTCGTACAGGCACAGCGCCTATATGGACAGCGGAGATGTAATAACGGGCGTGACGGTAAGACTGCACAAGGATTCCAAGACCGAGATTGAGAAAAGAATGGACGACTTTATGCGCAGGCGCAAGGATAAGCAGCCGCTTGAATACCCCAGCGCGGGCAGCATATTCAAGCGCCCCGAGGGGCATTTTGCCGGAACGCTGATACAGGACAGCGGGCTGAAGGGCGCGAGAGTGGGCGGAGCGATGGTAAGCCCCAAGCACGCGGGCTTTATAATCAACACCGGCAACGCCACCTGCGGCGACGTATTGTCGTTGATAGAACATATTAAGAAAACGGTAGACGATAAATTCGGCGTAGAGCTGGAATGTGAGGTAAAACCGACGGGGATATTATAAAAGGGGGGAAATTATGGACTTCTTGATAATAGCGGGACTTTCCGGTGCGGGAAAGACGGTCGCCGTACACTCGCTTGAGGATATAGGCTTTTACTGCGTAGACAATCTGCCGGCGGCGCTTATCACCACCTTTTACGACCTTTGCAGAAATTCAAACGACGACAGAATGGAGCGCGTAGCCCTCGTCACCAACATCAGGAGCGAGGACGATTATCGGCGCTATTCGGAGAGCCTTGAAAAGCTCAGGAGCGAAAAGAAATACTTCAAGGTGCTGTTTCTCGACGCTTCCGAGAGCGTGCTTTTGACGCGCTACAAATCGACAAGGCGCAAGCACCCTCTTGCGGGCAAGTCTGTGTCAACAACCGCCGCGGCGGTGGGACTTGAACAGACTCTGCTGGAGAATGTGAAGCTCAGCGCGGATTATCTTATAGATACTACCAATCTGTCCGCCTCACAGCTCAAGGAGCGCGTGCTGACTCTCTTTATCGGGGACAGCAGACTCGGATTTTCCGTCGCCTGTATGTCGTTCGGCTTTAAGTACGGTCTGCCGCTCGAGGCGGACCTCGTGTTCGACGTGCGCTGTCTGCCGAACCCGTTTTATATCGAGGAGCTTAAGCTCAAAACGGGGCTCGACCAGGAGGTAAGGGACTATGTTCTCAAATGGGAGCAGACGAAGGAGCTTTACAAAAAAATAGAGGAATATATAGATTACGCTCTGCCGCTCTATATAAAGGAGGGCAAGAGCCAGCTTGTTGTCGCGTTCGGCTGTACGGGCGGACAGCACAGGAGCGTTACGCTTGCGGGAAGGCTGTATGACCATTTGCTCGAAACAGGCCAGCCCGCAACGCTTCACCACAGAGATATACGCAAGGCGTAAGGGAAATAATCAATGTCGTTTTCATCAGATACAAAAAGGGAGCTTTGCACAGCGGAATGTAACGGCGCGTCGCTCGGACGCGCCGAATGCTACGGCTTTCTGCTTTTTGCAAAGACCTTTTCAAACGAAAAAATAATTTTCAATACGGAAAATCCCTACACTGCGGCGCGGTTTATGAACGCCGTCGCCGACTCGTTTCAGGCGATAACGGAAAAGAACACCGCGCTCACGGGCAAAAGGGACAGCGCGCGCCTGTTTACCCTGCGCGTGCCGCTTAAAAGCGACTGCGCGCGCATTTTCGGCGAGCTTGGACATTCGAGCCGCAGTATAAGCCTCAGAATAAACAGGGCGAACCTTGAGGAGGACGGCGCTGTCGCCGCGTTTCTGCGCGGCGCGTTTCTCTGCTGCGGCAGCGTTTCGGACCCCAAAAAGGACTATCACCTCGAGTTCACCGTACCGTATAAAAATTTATGCAGCGATTTGTGCAGGCTAATATCCGAGGTATCGCAGCGCAGGAAGGAGCCTAAGCTGATAAACCGCAAGGGTATGTTTGTGGCATACATTAAGGACAGCGAGGAGATAGCCGACCTGCTCGCGCTCATGGGAGCGCCGCTTGCGGCTATGGAGCTTATGCAGGAGAAGATAGTCAAGAGCATAAGGAACAGCGTGAACAGGAGAATGAACTCCGAAATAGCGAATATGAACAAGACCGCGAAGGCGAGCGCCTTGCAGATAGAGGCTATTGAGAGGATAAAGAGGCTTAAGGGGCTTGAATATCTGCCCGACGATTTAAAGGATATAGCGCGGCTCAGACTTGAAAATCCGGAAAGCTCTCTGCGCGATTTGGGCAATATGCTTTTGCCGCCGATAAGCCGCAGCGGTGCAAATCACAGAATGAAGAGGATACTTGAGATAGCGGAGGAAATTTCCCCCTCCGAGCGGTAGGGCGTTATCCGGCGGAGCGAGGGCGATTCAGTTTTACGCCTGCCGCGCGCCTTCGGCGCGCTTCGCGGCGGCGACCGGAGCTGCCGGCAGGCAGCTCCGGAAAACGCGGCTTCGGGGAGCGGGGTTAGCCGTCCGATAAAGCTCGCTTCGGCTCGGGGCAGCGGCCGCCCCGCCCGACGCAGCCGCGTTTTCGCGCTCCCCCGCGCAGCGGGGGAGCGGTCGCCGCCGCGTGTTAGCGGCACGAACAAAATTTATTCAGGAGGCAGCTATGGCGTTCGTTCATTTGCATAATCACAGCGAATACAGCCTGCTCGACGGCGCGTGCCGCCTTGAAAGCCTTGTCAAGGCGGCAAAGGAGCTCGGCATGAGCGCCGTCGCGGTCACGGACCACGGCGCGATGTACAGCGCGGTGGACTTTTATAAGCTCGCGAAAAAGCACGGAATAAAGCCGATAATAGGGTGCGAGGTGTACGTCGCGCCGCACAGCCGGTTTGATAAAAACGGCGAGGAGGACAGGGCAAACTACCATATGATACTGCTCTGCAAGAATAATACGGGCTATAAAAACCTCGCGCAGATACTCTCTCAGGCGTGGACGGAGGGCTTTTACAATAAGCCGAGAATAGACGACGAACTGCTTGAGAGTCACCACGAGGGGCTGATATGCCTGTCCGCGTGCCTTGCGGGCGAGATACCGAGGCTTATAAGCCGAGGGAATATCAACGGAGCCAAGAAAAAGGCGCTGTATTACAATGGCCTCTTCGGCGAGGGCAACTTCTATCTCGAGCTGCAAAACCACGGAATAGACGAGGAAAAGCACGTCGCAAGGCAGATACAGAAAATATCGGCGGAAACCGGCATACCCATGGCGGTGACGAACGACTGCCACTATATAAAGAAGGAGGACAGCTATCTTCATCAGATACTGCTCTGTATACAGACCAACCACACGATAGACGACCCCGACAAAATGGAGTTTACCACGGACGAATTTTACTTCAAGTCGGAGCAGGAGATGAGGGAGCTGTTCAAAAACTATCCCGAGGCGTATGACAACACCGTAAAAATAGCCGAGAGCTGCAACGTGGAGTTTGAATTCGGAAAGACGAAGCTGCCGCATTTTGAGGTGCCGAACAATCAGGATCACTTTGAATACTTCAAAAATATGTGCCTCGACGGTCTGCACAGGCACTACGGCGAGAACCCGCCGGAGGAGATACGCCAAAGGCTCGAATACGAGCTGTCGGTAATACGCGAAATGGGATACACCGACTACTTCCTCATAGTCGGCGATTTCATAAATTACGCAAAGTCGCAGGATATTCCCGTGGGCCCGGGCAGAGGCTCGGGAGCGGGCAGCCTCGCGGCATACTGCATAGGAATAACGGGAATAGACCCGATAAAATACAATTTGATCTTCGAGCGCTTTTTAAATCCCGAGCGCGTCAGTATGCCGGACTTCGACGTTGACTTCTGCAAGGACAGGCGGCAGGAGGTCATAGACTATGTTATAAGGAAGTACGGCGAGGATCACGTCGCGCAGATAATAGCCTTCGGAACGATGGCGGCGAGAGGAGCGATACGCGACGTAGGGCGAGCGCTCGCCATGCCGTACGGGGCGGTGGACGCGGTTGCAAAGCTCGTGCCGTTCGAGATAGGTATGACGATAAAAAAGGCTCTGGAGCTTTCCAAGGAGCTTGAGTCGAGATATAAAAGCGAGGCGCAGATAAAGCTACTTTTAGACACGGCGATGGGGCTTGAGGGAATGCCGCGCCACGCGACCACGCACGCCGCGGGAGTCGTTATAACGCGCGACCCGGTAAGCTCGTACGTTCCGCTCGCGAAAAACGACGAGGCGGTCGTAACTCAGTACACCATGACGACTCTTGAGGAGCTGGGACTGCTTAAAATGGACTTTTTGGGGCTTCGCAACCTGACGGTGCTAAAGGACGCGGAGGAAATGATACTCAAAACAAACCCCGATTATAAGGAGTCCGATATAAAGGACAACGACCGCGCGGTGTTCAATATGCTCTCAAAGGGGCAGGCGGACGGAGTGTTCCAGTTTGAATCTCAGGGCATGAAGAACGTGCTGGTGCAGCTAAAGCCCGACTCAATAGAGGATCTGATAGCCGTCATATCCCTCTACCGTCCGGGACCTATGGACTCGATACCGCGCTACATCGAAAACAGGCACCACCCCGACAGGATAAGCTACAAGCACCCGCTGCTTAAAGATATACTCGACGTTACCTACGGCTGTATAGTCTATCAGGAGCAGGTAATGCAGATATTCAGAACGCTCGCCGGATACAGCCTCGGCAGAGCGGATATAGTGCGCCGCGCAATGTCAAAAAAGAAAAAGGACGTTATGGAGCGCGAGCAGGATATATTCTTAAACGGGCTCACGGCCGAGAACGGCACGGTGGAGGTCGAGGGTTGTCTGCGGCGCGGAGTCGACAGGGAAACCGCAACGTCCATATTCAAGGAGATGGAGAGCTTTGCTTCCTACGCCTTTAATAAATCGCACGCGGCGGCGTACGCCAACGTGTCGTATAAAACCGCGTGGATGAAGTGTCACTATCCAAGGGAATATATGGCGGCTCTGCTTACGAGCGTGCTCGATAACCCTAACAAGCTGGCGGCATATACCGCCGAGTGCGCAAGACTGGGGATAAAGGTTCTGCCCCCGAATGTAAATGTCAGCAATGTGGGCTTCACTGTTTCCGGCAGCGACATACGCTTTGGACTGCTCGCGATAAAAAACCTCGGCAGGAACGTCATAGAGGCGATAATCAGCGAAAGAGAGAGCGCGGGCCGCTTTACCGGCTATTACAACTTCTGCAAGCGTCTAAACGGCAGACTCAACAGCCGCGCGCTCGAAAGCCTTGTCAAAAGCGGCTCTCTCGACGGACTGGATTTGAACCGGCGCGAAATGCTTTTGAATTCAACGGTCATCATGGACAGTCTTGACTGGGAGAGAAAGCACAGCGCGATAGGTCAGCTAAGCCTGTTCGACGACGAGGCGAACGAAAACAGCATAAACCTCGTCCGCTATTCCGACTTCGCTATAACCGACAAGCTCTCCATGGAGAAGGAGGTAACGGGAATGTACCTCAGCGGTCATCCGATGGCGGAGTACGAGCCGTATCTCAGGCGTATGCGGGTAGATAAGATAGGCGAGATACTCGCTCATTCCGAGCAGGGCTCAAAATACAGGGACGGTCAGCGCGTCCGTCTGCTCGGCATAATAAACACGGTCAAGATGAAGTCTACAAAAAACAACGATATGATGGCGTTTGTCACGGTTGAGGATATGACCGGCGCAATAGAGCTTTTGGTGTTCCCTCAGCCGCTCAGGGAGGGCGGCGCGGCAGTGCTGGAGGGCAACATAGTGGACGTTCAGGGAACGGTTTCCGTCCGCGAGGAGGAGGAGCCGCAGATACTCTGCAATGTGATAAAGCCCGCGCCGGACAAGGAACATATCGAGGAAATGATGAAGGGCGGCACAGCGGAGGAAAAAAGCTCCGCCGCTCCGGATTACACCCAAAGAGAAAACGCCTCGGGAGAGCCGCACAGGGCGGCGGGGGCGCACGGCGGAGTAGATTGCCTCTGCCTTAGAGTGCCGAGCCTTGCGAGCACGGAGTACACGGAGGCGAAGCTCCTGACGGACGTGTTCGAGGGCGCAACGCCGCTAATAATTTATCTCTCGGAGGAGAAGCGTTACGTCAAGGCCCCGAGAAATATGTGGGTACAGCTTAACCCCGTCCTCGAAAACGAGCTTAAGCGCAGGATAGGCGGCGCAAACGTCGTTGTTAAAAAAATGAGGCTTTAAAACAAATTACCGCCGAAGGCAAAGTTTTATAACTTTTGCAAAAAAAGGCAAAAAGTACTTGATTATCAGCCCTTATATGTAATATAATAGCAGAGAAGATAATTAATAAAAATGCGATTCAGCTTATTATATCGGAGGAATGAATATGGCAAAGGACGCTATTGCAGTATTGACGAGCGGAGGCGACGCGCCCGGAATGAACGCGGCTGTAAGAGCCGTAACGAGGTCGGCTATCCAAAAGGGAATCAGAGTTATCGGAGTTCACAGAGGATATAACGGACTTTTAAACGGCGACGTTTTCGAGATGAATCTCCGCAGCGTTTCAAATATTATACATATCGGAGGAACTATCCTCTATACCGCGAGAAGCGAGGAATACAACACTCCCGAGGGAGTTCGCAAGGCGGCGGATACCTGCCGTGAGCTCGGCGTAAAGGGCGTTGTCGTTATAGGCGGCGACGGCTCGTTCAGAGGCGCGAGAGATTTGACCGGCGAGGGCATACCCTGCGTCGGAATCCCGGGAACTATCGACAACGACATAGCGTGCAGTGAATACACCGTAGGCTTTGACACCGCGATGAATACCGCTATGGAAATGGTTGATAAGATACGCGACACGGCTCAGTCGCACGACAGGTGCAGCGTTGTCGAGGTTATGGGCAGACGCTGCGGCGATATAGCTCTTCAGACCGGCATCGCGATAGGCGCTACGTCTATTCTTGTGCCGGAGGTTCCGTTCGACCTTGAAAAGGACGTTATCTCAAGAATGCTCGTTTCCCAGAGAAGCGGCAAAAAGCACTTTATAATAGTTGTCGCCGAGGGCGTAGGCGGAGTTGACAAGATAGCGAAGGAGATCGAGGAGAAAACGGGGATTGAGTCGAGAGCGACTATACTCGGCCACGTTCAGCGCGGCGGTTCGCCGTCGCTTCGCGACAGAGTTGTCGCCAGCGCGATGGGACACAAGGCGGTTGAGCTGCTTTCGCAGGGAATAGGCAACAGGGTCGTTGCCATGACAGACGGCCGCATTGTCGATTACGATATAACCGAGGCTCTCAATATGAAGAGGAAGTTTGACTATGACCTCTATAAGATCGCTATGGAGATTTCTATCTGATTGGAGTATTTCAGGTATATAAACGAGGAATATATTTTCAGCCTTGTAAGCGTTGTCGGGCAGCGCTAATGCTTACAAGGCTTTTCTTTTTGATAGGAATTTTGCTCGGAATTAAAACGGAGGCAGAGCTTTTTACACTCTGCCTCCGTTTTTGATTGTTTGTTTTGCGTTGCCGTTATGGGTAACGCTGATTTTATCGCTTGTCTTATTATAACAGCCTTTTAAAGCAAAGAGTCTTACTCGGGCTGCGGCGGCGACCGGAAAGCTGCCCCAAGGGCAGCTTTCGCGTCATAGGCTCTGCGGTGCAGAGCCTATGACGGGCGCAGGGCGGACGCGTCCGCCCTGCGCGGTCGCCGCCGAAAGTGAGCTGACGCACTCAGCCGCGGCAAAACCGCAATCACTTTAGCTTATCCCTCTACAATAGCCTTTGTGTCCCTCGCGATAACAAGCTCCTCGTTTGTCGGGATAACGTAAACCTTTATCTTGCTGTCGGGGGCGGAGATAAGCCCCTCCTTGCCGAGCACCATCTCCTCGTTGAGCTTCTTATCGAGCTTAACGCCGAGACAGCCGAGCATATCGCATATCCTCTCCCTGTGGTGAGCCTGATTCTCGCCAAGACCGGCGGTAAAGGTGATAACGTCGCAGCCGCCGAGAGCTACATAGTAGCTGCCGACAAACTTCGCAATTTCATAAACGAGCATCTTGTGCGCGAGCAGAGCCCTCTCGTTGCCCTCCTCGGCAGCCTTTGTAACGTCGCGGTCGTCGCTCGATACGCCCGATATTCCCAGAAGTCCCGATTTCTTGTTCAAAAGGTCGCTCATCTCCTCGGGCGAGAGATGCTCCTTTTCCTCGATAAACGTAACGACAGACGGGTCGAGGGTGCCGGTCCTTGTACCCATCATAAAGCCGTCGAGCGGAGTAAGTCCCATGCTCGTGTCTATGACCTTGCCGCCGTCAACGGCTGTTATCGACGAGCCGTTTCCAAGGTGGCAGGATATGATCTTCAAGTCCTTTATGTCAGTGTTCATAAGCTCGGCGCAGCGACCCGTAACATAGCGGTGAGAGGTGCCGTGGAAGCCGTAGCGGCGAATCTTGTACTTTTCGTAGTATTCATACGGAATGGGGTATATGTAAGCGTAGTCGGGCATGGTCGAGTGAAACGCCGTGTCGAATACCACTACCTCGGGAACGTCCTTGCCGAATACCTCCTGAGATGCCCTTATCGCCTGAACGTGACCCTTGTTGTGGAGCGGAGCGAGGGGGATAAGGCTTTCAATGCCCTCGATAACCTCGTCTGTAACAAGCTCGCTCTTGCTGAACAGAGAGCCGCCCTGAACTATTCTGTGACCGAGCGCGCTTATCTCGGCGAGATCGTCTATAACGCCGTATTCCTTGTCTATAAGAGCGTCCTTTACCTGCATAAACGCCACCTTGTGGTCCGGCATGGCAATCTCCTTTTTAAGCACTCTGCCGTCGTCGGTCTTGTGGGTGAAAATGCCGTCGATGCCGATTCTCTCGCAATTTCCCTTTGCAAGAACCTTCTCGTTGTCCATATCAAAGAGCTGATACTTCAGCGAGGAGCTTCCCGCGTTGATAACTAAAATCTTCATTTTTGTCCTCCTAACAGTTGCATATAAGTTCTACACTAATATATAATAGTACATAAGAGGGTGAAATTCAACCTTTTTGAGCAGGATTTGTAAAAAACGGTGATGATTTTATGAAGATAAGCTGTGTTATAAGCGAGTTCGACCCGTTTCATAACGGGCATAAATATTTGCTGGAAAAGCAGAGGGAAAACGGCGCGACCCATATAGCCGCAATTATGAGCGGGAGCTTTGTCCAAAGGGGAAAATGCTCCGCACTGAGCAAATTCGACAGAGCGGAGGCGGCGATAAGCTGCGGGGCGGATCTGGTGATAGAGCTGCCTGTCGTGTGGGCGTGCGCGGCGGCTCCCGTGTTCGCGCGGGGCGGAGTCGCGATAATAAAGGCGCTCGGCGTTGCAGACAGCATATTTTTCGGGAGTGAGTGCGGGGATATTTCCCTGCTTGAGCGATGTGCGGACGCTATGCTCTCGGCGGAGTTTAAGACCGCGTTCGCGCGGCATAACAATGGGGAAAATCCCTATGCCGCTGCGGTACAGCTCGCTTTAAGCGAAACTGCGGGAGATGACTGCGCCGAGGTGTTGTCGTCGCCAAACAACATACTTGCCGTCGAGTACATAAAGGAGCTAAGGCGCTCAGGCGCGGAAATAGCGGCGGAAACCGTAAAACGCGCCTATGTTGAGCACGATTCATCTCGCACGGATTCGGGCTTTGCCTCAGCGTCGTTTATCCGCTCGAATATAGACGATTTGGAGCCGTTGCGGGGCTTTATGCCGCCGGCAGGCTTTGAAATAATTAAAAGCGCGGCTCAGCGCGGCGATACGGCGGATATGAGCCGACTTGAAAACGTGATAATGTATAAGCTCCGAACGACGAACGCCGCAGAGTTAAGGCTCCTGCCGGACGTGTCCGAGGGGCTTGAAAACCGGCTGATGCGAGCCGCCGTTAATTCGTCGGGCTTGGAGGAGCTTATGTCTCGCGCCGTGTGCAAGCGCTATTCGCACCCACGGATAAGCCGCGCGCTCGCCTGCGCTCTGCTCGGCGTAAACGCCGATATGCAGTCGCGCTCTCCGGAGTATATAAGGGTGCTCGCGCTCAATCAAAGGGGCGCGGAGATAATAAGGCTCGCAAAGCGGGAGTGCGCTCTGCCGATAATAACAAAGGCGGCGGCGTACCGCTCTGTTCTCGGCGGGCATTCGGCTGAGATATTTGAAAAGGATATTTTGGCGACGGATCTGCGCTCTCTGGCTTGCCGCAGGAGGAGCGCCCCGGGGGAGGATTTCCTGCGCGGTGTGTATTTTGGGGATAAGCGGCGGTCTTGATTTTTGATTTTGAAATCTAAAAATAAATTTTGAACGAAATACTTGTAAAACGGAATAAAAAATATTATAATAGACGCGTGCCAAATAAGCACTTTTAGTTTGGCGGATACATTGAAAATGTATTTCCGCAAATATCGGGGAGAGGTTACGGAGCCGCTCCCCGATATTTTTGCTTTTTTTAGTGATTTTTTTGAGTGATTTGGTTTGGGTTTGGCGATGGGCTGTCGCGGCTGTTTCGGCGAGTCTGTGCTGAGAGGGAAGGGTTCGGGCGGCGACCGCAAATTTCCGCCTCGCGGCGGAAATTTGCCGAAAACGCGGCGCGGGGTACAGCCCCTGCCCCGCCGCAGAGCCCCCGGGCGCGCCGCGTTTTCCGTGCGGCGCAGCCGCACGGGTCGCCGCCCGAACAAGCCTCCTTCAAGCACAAGGCTAAAACGAGTCCGTGCGACAGCCGAAAAACTCACGCAGAAGAAAACGCTAAAATGTTTGTAAATCAGTGCCGTTTTTGGTATAATAAAGAAGCATAAGGCTATAAAGCGGATTTTTGAATATGGAGAGATAAAATGAAACTGTTTTTTGTAATACTGATTTGCAAGCTGTTAAAGCTGATAGGCGGCATAGTCGGCAGAGGAAGCTCCCTGCCGGGACAAATCGCGCTGAAGCTGTACCCCGATATACTCAGCAGGCTCAAGCTGCCGAAATATATAATAGCCGTGACCGGAAGCAACGGAAAAACCTCGACGGTTGAAATGATAGCGGCTATACTGCAAAAGAACGGGAAAAGCGTAGCGTACAATAAAGAGGGCTCGAATCAGATAGAGGGAGTAACGACGCTGATACTCGGCGGCTGTACGCTCGGCGGCAAAATGAAAAGCGACATACTCCTGATAGAATCCGACGAGAGGTACGCGCGCTACACCTTCAAATACTTCGCGCCCACTCATTATATAATGACCAACCTCTACCGCGACCAGCTCACCCGCAACGGGCACCCCGAGTGGGTGTACGAGGCGCTTTCGCACAGCATACACGACGAAACGCAGCTCATACTGAACGCCGACGACCCGCTAATATCGCGCTTCGGCGCAGGCAGGGAAAACACGCTCTGGTTCGGAGTGGACAGACTGCCAACGTCTGTCGATCATAACGACGGAATATACAACGACGGAATATACTGTCCGGTCTGCGGCGGCAAAATGGAATACGAATATTACCACTACAATCATATAGGCTCGTACCACTGCGAAAAATGCGGCTTTAAAAGGCATAAAACAGATTTCACGGTGACGCAGGCCGACATGGAAAAGGGCGAAATAGTGATAAACAAGGACTGCAAAATACCGCTGGCGTTTACGGGAATGTATAACGTGTATAACATTCTCGCGGCGTTTGCGGCTTGCTCGGTCGTTGGACTCGACGGCAAGGCTATCGCCGGAAGCATAGGCAACTATATGCTGAAAAACGGCAGAATAGTGCGCTTTAAGCTCGGTCGTCACGACGGCACGCTCCTCGCCTCAAAGCATGAAAACTCCGTGTCATACGACCAGTCGCTGAAGTATATAGCGAGCCGCAGGGAAAAATGCAGCGTGCTCGTTATTGTAGACGCGATAAGCAGAAAATACTTCACGGGCGAAACCTCGTGGCTGTGGGACATAAACTTTGAGCATTTAAATTGCGAGCATATAGAGAATATATATTTAAGCGGAACATATGTGAACGACCTCGCGCTGAGGTTTTCATTTACCGATATCCCGCGGGAAAAAATAAAGCCCGTCGGGGATATTAGGCAATGCGTGGATTATATAAGCGAGCACGGGGACGAAAAGCTCTACTGCGTCACCTGCTTTTCCGATAAGGAGAAGCTGTTGACAAAGGTCGAAGTGCTGTAAGGAGGGCTTATAATGACTTTGAAAATTCTTCATCTGTATAACGACCTTATGAACCTGTACGGCGAATACGCGAACATATCCATATTGGAAAGACGGCTTCGGGAGCAGGGCTTTGAGGTCGAAGTCGTCAAGGCGGACTCGTGTGCGGATATAAGCTTTTCCGATTTTGACTTCATATATATCGGCAGCGGAACCGAGTCGGCACAAAAGCGCGCGCTCGAGGATATAATGACAAAAAGGGACGAGTTCGCGGCGGCGGCGGAGTCCGGCACGGTTATGCTGCTCACGGGCAACGCGTTTGAAATGCTTGGAAGCTCCGTGACGGACGGCAGCGGCAAGAGCTTCAACGCACTCGGGCTGTGCGGCTTTGAAACGACGGAAAACAGCGAAAGGCGCATAACCGGCGACGCTATATGCACCTGCCGCTTTGTCGCGGGTGAGCTTGTCGGCTTTATAAACAAGTGCAGTGAAACAAAGGGCGTTGACGAGCCGCTCTTTACGATGATAATGGGAGCGGGAAACAGCATTAATGACAAAAACGAGGGCTGCCGCTTTAAAAATGTGTTCGGCACGCATCTCATAGGGCCGCTGCTTGTCAAGAACCCGCATTTTACAAAATATATGGTTGAGCTTATAGCGAGGAATATCGAGGGCTTTTCGTATAAGGCTTCGGCTCTTGCGTATGAGCGCGGAGCCTATGAGGTCACTCTGCGCGAGCTGAAAAAGAGGCTGGCGCAGGCGTAAGCGTTCGGAAAAATAAACCGTATCGGAGAATGACGATGGACAACACAGAGCTTGAGCGCCTTGAGGGCGACGTTGAGGAGATAATATTCAGGAATAACGAAAACGGATACACAGTGCTTGAAATGGACTGCGGCGGCGAGCTTTACACCGCCGTGGGGATAATGCCGCTTGTGAGCGTGGGCGAAACGCTTTCGCTGATAGGTGAGTTTGTCAACCACAGCTCATACGGACAGCAGTTTTCCGTAAAGGCGTGCGAGCGCTCTATGCCGGTGGGGGCGGCGTCGATTTTGAAGTACCTGTCCTCCCGCGCGATAAAGGGTATAGGGCCGTCCACCGCGAAAAAGCTCGTGGAGGAATTTGGCGACGCCACCCTCGACGTTATCGAGAACGAGCCGCAAAGGCTGACGGCGATAAAGGGGATAACGAGGGAAAAGGCGCAGAAGATGAGCGAGGAGCTATCGGGGCTTTTCGGAGTGCGCAGGCTTATGACCGAGCTGCGCTCATACGGCATACCGCCGCAGAGCATAGTCGAGCTTTGGCGCGAATACGGCAAAAACGCTATGACGGCAATAGAGGAGAACCCGTATATCCTCTGCTCCGAACAGATGGGAATATCGTTTGAGATAGCCGATATGATAGCGCAGAAGCAGGAAAAGTCCGCCGACAGCATATTCAGAATCGAGGCGGGGCTTTTTCATATATTGGAGCACAATAAGCTCAACGGACATACCTGCCTGCCGAAGGACAAGCTCATTGAAGCCTGCGCGGGATTTCTTGAGGTACCAAAAGAGAGATGCGGCGAGATACTTGAGAATATGCTGGTCAGCGGCTCGTTGTTCAGCCACAGCCTGAACGGCAGGAGCTTTATCTTCACGCCGCAGATGTACGAGTGCGAGGTATATGTAGCCGCCCGCCTTAACGCGATGCTGCGCTGTCCTCCGACCGTTATAAGCGGAGTGGATAGGGCGCTCGACGAGATAGAGCGCAGCGAAAAAATCGAATACGCCGAGCTTCAGCGCAGGGCGGTAAACGAGGCGGCGAGCAAGGGACTTCTCGTGCTGACGGGCGGCCCCGGGACGGGAAAAACGACCACCCTAAACGCGATAATAAAAATACTGAAAATGAACGGCGAAAAGGTGTTCCTCGCCGCGCCGACGGGCAGAGCCGCCCAGCGAATGAGCGAGGTGACCGGCGAGGAGGCAAAGACGATACACCGCCTGCTCGAGGTGAGCTGGGACAACCGCGACCGCCCTATATTCAAAAGGGGCAGATCCAATCCGCTCAGGTGCGACGCTCTGATAATAGACGAGGTGTCAATGGTAGACAGCTCGCTGTTTTTCAGCGTTATGCAGGCTGTTCCGATGGGCTGCCGCATTATCCTTGTCGGCGACAGCGACCAGCTTCCCTCGGTCGGAGCGGGAAATGTTCTCGGCGATTTGATAGAGTCGCACGCCGTGCCGGTTGTACAGCTAAAGGAAATATTCCGGCAGTCTATGAAGAGCATGATAGTCACGAACGCTCATAAGATAGTCAACGGTGAAACGCCCGTTTTAAATGAAACGAAAAAGGACTTTTTCTTCCTTTACAGAACGAACAGGGAGCTTATAGCAAAAACGATAATAGATTTGTGCCGCACGCGTCTGCCAAGCTCCTACGGATTTTCGCCGCTTGACGATATTCAGGTTCTGTGTCCCGGAAAGAAGGGCTGGCTTGGCACGTTCGAGCTGAACCGCCGCCTCCAGGACGCGCTCAATCCTCCCGAGGAGATGAAGCCGGAGCTTGTTTTCAACAATAAGACCTTTCGCCTCGGCGACAAGGTTATGCAGATAAAAAACGATTACGACATAAAGTGGTCGCGCGACGACGGAGAAACCGGCGAGGGCATATTTAACGGCGACGTCGGTATATTATCGAGCGTCAACCCCGCGAGCAAATATATCGAGGTAAGATTTTACGACAGAGTCGCAAAATACCGAGGCGAGGAGCTTTTGAACTTAGAGCTTGCATACGCCGTCACGGTGCATAAAAGTCAGGGCAACGAATTTAACGCGGTAATTATCCCGATGCACAAGGGGCCGCCGCAGCTTTATTACAGGAATTTGCTGTACACCGCCGTAACGAGGGCGAAAAATCTGCTTATACTCGTGGGAGATCCGAGCGTTGTGGAATATATGGTGAACAACAACAGGAGGACTCTGCGCTATTCGGGGCTGAAGCATTTCCTTATTGAAGGTCTTGAGGAATGAATATTTCGGATATATTGTTTACGCGCCGCTGTCCGTTTTGTGAAAGTGTGATAAGCCTTTCCGAAACGGAATGTAAAAGCTGCCGCGACGGACTGCCCGAGCCGTTTCGGATAAATATCGGAGGGAGCGTCTGCGCCTGCGCGTTTCCGTATGAGGGCGACTTTCGCGCGGCGATTTTAAAATATAAATTCGGCGGCAGGCATTTTATTGCCGGCGCTCTGTCCGAGTATATGTGCGGCGCGATAGATAAAATCCTCGGCGGGCGCGAATTTGACTTCGTTACATATGTCCCGCAGTATCGCCCCAAAAAATATAAGTTTAATCACAGCGGACTGCTCGCAAGGAAGATCTCAAAACGGCTTTCCGCGCCGTGTCGGGAGCTTTTGATTAAAACTGTAAAAACCGCAAAGCAGCATGAGCTCAGCCTTGCCCAAAGAAAAATCAATGTTAAAAACGCTTTTTCGGCGGCAGGAGATTTAAGCGGCAAAAGGATTTTGCTTGTCGACGATATTGCAACCACCGGATATACGCTTTCGGAATGTATATATACTCTAAAGCGCGCCGGAGCATCGGACGTTTGCGCCGTCGTGTTTTGCGCCTCACGCGGCTGATTGACAGCTCGCCCTTTAGCCTGCCGGCGGACAGGAAATAAAGGCTTTCACTCTTTCTCCAAAAGAAATTCCCTAATTAATCCTTTGCGCGGTAAAGCGGTTTCGCGGCATAAATTTAAATTAAAAAATTTGGGCGAAAAGGGAGAATTTAAAGTCGGAGCAAGCCTTAAACTTTCCGCAAAGGAAATTTCCTTAATTAAGCCTTTAAGCTGTAAATAGGTTTAGCGGCATAAATTTAAATTAAAAAATTTGGGCAAAAAGTGAGAATTTAAAGTCGGAGCAAGCCTTAACACTTTCCGCAAAAGAAATTTCCTTAATTAAGCCTTTAAGCTGTAAATCGGTTTCGCGGCATAAATTTAAATTAAAAAAAATTGGGCAAAAAGTGAGAATTTAAAGTCGGAGCAAGCCTTAACACTTTCCGCAAAGGAAATTTCCTTAATTAAGCCTTTAAGCTGTAAATCGGTTTAGCGGCACAAACTGAAACTTGAAAAAATTCTTTGAGCGAGCAATGGGGCTGCAAGGGGCGAAGCCCCTTGCAAATAGATTAGATTTTAAAGCAGCAATCGGGTTGCGCCGCAGGCGCGAACCGATTGCGGTCCAAAAGAAACAAAATAAAACAGCCAAGGCTTTTCACTGCCTTGGCTGTTTTTAAATCCAAAATTATTTCAGTATGCTTATCAAAACTCCGGCAGCCACCGCCGAGCCGATAACTCCGGCTACGTTCGGACCCATAGCGTGCATGAGCAGGAAGTTGCCGGGATTTTCCTTTTGCCCGACCTTCTGCGCAACTCTCGCGGCCATAGGCACAGCCGATACACCGGCGGAGCCGATAAGCGGATTTACCTTTCCTCCCGTCAGCTTATACATGAGCTTTCCAAAGAGGACTCCGCACGCCGTGCCGACGCAGAACGCCGCAAGTCCCAATGCGATTATCTTCAGAGTGTCGAGGCTCAAAAAGACCTCGCCGGTCGCGGTCGCTCCGACCGTAACGCCCAAGAAAATCGTGACTATGTTCATAAGCTCGTTCTGAGCCGCCTTGCATATTCTGTCCACAACTCCGCTCTCCTTAAAGAGGTTTCCGAGCATAAGCATACCTACGAGAGGCGCAGCGTCGGGCAGGAATATCGCAACGAGTATAACAACTATGACGGGGAACATTATCTTCTCGAGCTTTGACACCGGACGGAGCTGCTCCATAACAACCGAGCGCTCCTTTTTCGTCGTAAGAGCCTTCATGATAGGGGGCTGGATTATCGGCACCAAAGCCATATACGAATACGCCGCGACGGCTATCGGGCCTAAAAATTCGGGCTTTAATATAGAGGTAACGAAGATAGCCGTGGGGCCGTCCGCGCCGCCGATTATTCCGATAGAGCCGGCAGCCTTCGGGTCAAAGCCCAAAAGTATCGCGCCTATAAAGGTTATAAATATGCCTATCTGAGCCGCCGCGCCGAGTATGAAGCTCTTGGGGTTGGCTATGAGCGGCCCGAAGTCGGTCATTGCGCCGATGCCGAGGAAGATGAGCGGCGGATATATGCCGAGCTTTACGCCCTGATACAGATAGTAAAACAGTCCGCCGTTCGAGCTGTCGGTCGGAGCCGCCATTATCGGGGGATACAGGTTTACAAGCAGCATACCGAAGGCGATAGGCAAAAGCAGAAGCGGTTCGTACTGCTTTTTTATCGCGAGATAAAGCAAAATTATAGAGATGCCGATCATAACGTAGTTCTGCCATGTCAGCACGCAAAGACCGCTGCTGTTGAAAAGACCTACAACAGAGTCGACAAAGCCGTTAAGTATTTCCATTATAAAACATCCTTTCCCTAATCGTTAAAACGGTTTCGTGTTTTCAAACACACCCGCCATTCCCCATGCGGGACGGGAGTTGGGCGCTTTACTTCTCTTTATTCCCGTTATCCTCGCCTTGCCTTCGCCGTATGTCGAATCTACCGCCGCCGCAATAACCGCGACGATCTCCTGGCTTATCTCCGGCTGCGCGCTCTCCCAAGGAGCCTGCGCCGCCTGCAAGGCGCCGTCGGTTTTCTTCGCCTTTGATTGCTCCGCCTCGCGTATGGCTCTCTGCTTTTCGTTTCTCTTGTTTTCAGCCGACGCGAGCGCCTTTGAAACAATGGTGCCGTATATCTTGATTATCAAAATAAGCATGATAAGCACCGAAAAGACAACGACAAAGCCCGTTATAAGTATTGTAAGGCACAGCGTAAGGTTCTCCATATTCAGTCCCCCTGTTCAATATTATTTCCTCAAATATTTTTACGGAAAAAGCTATTTTCCCATATTTAATTTTCCCGTCTATTATAACCCACTTGGAAATCTATTTCAATAAAATATGCCGCCTTTTGCCGCCCAAAGGAAAAACTTTGTTAAATTCCCCAAAATAAATCAAGGGCGAGAACAGAATTAAGACATCTTTTTGAATGCCCCAAAGCAAGATTTTTAGCATAACGGCACGCTGATTTTCATAGGATTGTTTAGAAACAAATACCCTTGCATTTGTGCGGATGTATTTCTTCACTCTTGCGGACAGGTATTAAAAAAAGGAGAGATTAATTAATGGATTACATCTTTGGAAAGAAGTCTGTGCCTGTGCGGGAAACTGTGTTTGACGGCTGTTTCGAGCAGCCGATCGACCTCGATTTCACATTGCCCGACTACTGCCCGAGCATTGAAAAAATACTCAAATGCAGGGTAACTCCGAAAATACATTCAAAGAGCTTAAGCGGCGACAGACTCACAATCGACGGCGCGGTGACCGTCTGCGTGCTATATATGGACGAGGAGAAAAAGACGCTCAGAAGCTGCGAGCATACCTCCCCGTACTCCGGCAGCATATCCGTAAAATCCGACTGCTCCGACGCTGTGATAAGGGCTTACGCCAAGCCCGAATACGTCAACTGCCGCGCGGTAAGCTCAAGAAGGCTCGACATTCACGGCGCGTTTTCGCTCTGCGCAAGGATAGACGCGATTTGCAGCAGAGAGACTGCGGTCGACTGCCCAAGCGACGACGTGGAGCTTAAAAAAAGCTCCTTGCCGGTATCGCGCCTCTGCGCCCTCGCTCAGCAGCAGTTTTCAGTCGCAGACGAGCTTGAACCGACAAACGGCAGTCCGGCTGTGCGCTCCATACTGAAAAGCGACGTAAGAGTTAAGCCCGTCGAGTGCAGGGTGGCGGGAGATAAGGCTATGGCAAAGGGCGAGCTTGTCGTGCGCGTGCTGTATATTGCGGACAACGAGATAGCGGAAACCGCCGTTATGGAATTTACTCTGCCGGTCGGTCAGGTGGTAGACGCGCCGGGCATCGAAAACGATTCAAGGCTCGACTGGCGGCTTGAGCTGTTGTCGTCGGACGTGAGATTGAGGGAGGACGGCTCGGGCGAAAACGGCAGCTCCATCTCGATAGACTGCCGCCTGTGCGCCTACGTCGCGGCATACGCCGACGAGAGCCTCGACTACATCTCGGACGCTTATTCCACCGCCTATGACCTTGACTGCGAATATTCTCAGCTTCGCACGACAAGGCTGTGCGACTCAACGCGCGAAACCTCGATAACAAAAAGCGGGGCGGACACGGAAACGAACGGCATTTCGAGGATAATCGACGTTTGGGGCGAGCAATGCTCCGCCGAGGCGGTCTTTGACAACGGCGCGCCGATAATAAAGGGCAAGATAAACGCCTGCATACTCGCGCTCGACAACGACTCCCTGCCGTTTTATATAGAGAGAAACGTGGATTATCTCTGCCCCGTAAAGCTGAATATCGAAGACCCCGAAAAATCCTCGATAGAGGCGAGCGCGGAGGTAGAGTCCATTAGCTTCAGATTAAACGGCGGCAGCAGCATCGATCTGCGCTGCGAGATAGCGGTGACGGCGAGGGCCTATGAAAACTGCTCGGCGAGAGCCTTGAGCGGCGCTCACGCCGACGAGGAGCACAAGCGGATAAAGGATCCGGACGTGGCTCTTACTCTCTATTTTGCCGAAAAGGGCGAGAGCATCTGGGACATAGCGCGAAGATACAGCTCTAAGACCGAAGCGATCAAACGGGAAAACGACGTTGCCGACGATGAGCTTGACAGCGAAACCATGCTGCTTATCCCGAGTATATAAGAGGAGGTCAATATTATGCCGGAGAGAAATATTTATGAGGACATTGCAAGGAGAACGAACGGCGATATTTATATCGGAGTGGTGGGACCGGTCAGAACGGGAAAATCGACGTTCATAAAGCGCTTTATGGATACGCTCGTTATACCGAACATCGAAAACGACAGCCGCCGCGACAGGGCTGTCGACGAGCTTCCCCAGTCCGCCGCAGGCAGAACCATAATGACTACCGAGCCGAAATTTATCCCCGAGGACGCGGTTGAGGTGACGATAGACGGCAACGCGAGCTTCAACGTAAGAATGATAGACTGCGTGGGCTACATAGTGCCGGGGGCGGTAGGATACATCGAGGACGAACAGCCGAGAATGGTAAAGACCCCGTGGTTCGACGACGAGATACCGTTTAATATGGCGGCGGAGATAGGCACGAAAAAGGTAATAACGGACCACAGCACCATCGGACTTGTGGTGACGACGGACGGCACCGTGACGGACCTCCCGAGAGAGGAATACGAGGAGGCGGAGCAGAGGGTGGTCGAGGAGCTGAAGGCGATAAACAAGCCCTTTGTGGTGATACTCAACTGCCTTTCCCCGTCCTCGCCTCACAGCATAAGCCTTGCAGACGAGCTGACACGCAAATACGGCGTGCCGGTGATACCGGAGAGCTGTATCGACCTCGACGAAAACGAGATAAAGCGCATACTCGCGTCCGTGCTGTTTGAGTTTCCCGTAAAGGAAATAAAAATAGATATGCCGAAGTGGATATCAACGCTCGAAAAAAGCCATTATATACGCAGCAGTATTTTTTCATCTATCTTCACCTGCTCGGGCAGCATAAAAAAGATAAGAGAGCTTCAGGGAATGGTCGGCAGACTGCCGGAATGCGATTATATAAGCGCCTGCTCGATAAGCGCGATAGACCTCGGGCGGGGAACGGCGAAGATAGCTCTGGCGGTCGCGGAGAGCCTGTTCTACAAGGTGCTCGGAGAGAAGACCGGCTTTGAGATAGCCGACGAAAAGAGCCTGCTCGAATGTATGCTCTCGCTCTCAAAAATAAAGAAGGAGTTCGAGAAGATAAACGAGGCTTACTCGAGCGTAAACGAAACGGGCTACGGCATAGTTATGCCGACCATGGAGGAGCTAAGCCTTGAGGAGCCGGAAATCATAAAGCAGGGCGGCAAATACGGAATAAGGCTAAAGGCGTCGGCTCCGTCGGTTCATATGATAAAGACCAACATAACGACCGAGGTGACTCCGATAGTCGGCAGCGAGCAGCAGAGCGAGGAGCTCGTTATGTATATGCTGAAGGAATTTGAGGAGGACCCGGCGAAGATATGGGAGTCGAACATATTCGGGAAATCGCTCCACGAGCTTGTCAACGAGGGCTTGCACAACAAGCTGCTTCGTATGCCGGAGGACGCGAGGAACAAGATGCGCGACACGATAGAGAGGATCATAAACGAGGGCTGCAACGGACTGATTTGCATTATTTTATAATAAAGAGCTTTTGTTTTATCCTGTCAAAATAAGGTTAGCCCTCGGACGATATGATCCGAGGGCGTTTTTCTGAAAAAATTTGCAGCAACCGTGCAGCAACCGCCTTTAAATGCGCTTCAACCGCGTTTGATTTGACGGGCTTTTAAAATTAATTTTTGATATAAAGAAACCGCACAGCCAAACGGTCTGCGCGGTTTTTTGGCGGAGAGACGGGGATTCGAACCCCGGGTACGGTGATTACCGTACACATGATTTCCAATCATGCTCCTTCGGCCAGCTCGGACATCTCTCCAAATGTTATTTTAAAGATATTATTTAAAGCGTGCTCCGCTATTATATAATATTCCGCAAAAAAAATCAAGGGCTATATTCAAAAAAACATCAAAACCGCGTTTACCGCAAACGGTGCGGAAAAAATCATACCGCCTGAAATGGCTTATTTGTATTGTATTCGCCGCCGCTTTAATCATTATTTATTCGCAGGAGGGGCGCGGGTATTCAAAAACATAAAGCAAAATTTTAAGGCTGCGGCAGTCGGGAGCTTAGTCAAAAAACAGATTTATTGACGGGCGGACTTTTTTCGGCAGCCAAGCCTTTAATTTATTTTTCCGCAGGGAAAAATACTGTTAATTAGCTGTAAAAATTTGCGGTATACCTTTACAGAAAAAACAATATATAGTATTATAAGAGTGATAAAATATGCCAAAATACAACTTGTGAAAGGAATTTTAAATATGGAACCGAAGTATAAAAGATTGTTATTAAAGCTCAGCGGCGAATCGCTCGCGGGCGAAAGCGGACACGGAATCGACTTTGATACGGTGCTGAAAATATGCGAGCCTATAAAGCGGCTCTCGGATATGGGAGTCGAGGTGGCTATTGTCGTGGGCGGAGGCAACTTCTGGAGAGGCAGAAGCAGCGGCAAGATGGACAGGACGAGAGCCGACCATATGGGAATGATGGCGACGGTCATAAACGCGCTCGGCGTGGCGGACGCGTTAGAGCAGCTCGGAGTGGTCGTGAGAGTTCAGACGGCGATAGCGATGCAGGCGTTTGCCGAGCCGTATATCCGCAACAAGGCTGTGCGTCACCTTGAAAAGGGCAGAGTAGTTGTGTTCGGCTGCGGCACGGGAAACCCGTTCTTCTCGACCGATACCGCGGCGGCTCTGCGTGCGGCGGAGATAGACGCGGATATAATCTTCAAGGCAACTATGGTGGACGGCGTTTACGATAGCGACCCAAAGACAAATCCGAACGCGCAGAAGTACGACAGGGTGTCGTTTTACGATGTGCTAAATAAAGACCTCAAGGTTATGGACAGCACCGCGGCTTCGCTGTGCAAGGATAACCACATTCCGATTTTGGTGTTCAGCATAGAAAAACCCGAAAACATTGTGTCTGCCGTATGCGGCGAAAATATAGGCACACTTGTGGAATAAAATTTTTAGTTTAGGAGAGTATTGACAATGAATGAAGTAATAGCAAAATCAGAGGAAAGAATGAAAAGACGGCTTGCACATCTCGGCGAGGACTATGCGGCGATAAGGGCGGGCAGAGCAAATCCGGCTGTGCTCGATAAGATTATGGTCGATTACTACGGCGCGCCGACCCCGATAAACCAGCTTGCCGCCGTGTCTATCACGGAGGCGAGAACGCTGATGATACAGCCGTGGGACGCGTCGGTTTTGAGGAGCATAGAGCGGGCGATACAGACCTCGGATCTGGGAATAAATCCACAGAACGACGGCAAGGCTCTTAGGATAATTTTCCCGCCGCTGACTGAGGACAGAAGAAAGGAGATCGTCAAGGAGGTTTCCAAAATGGCGGAGGAAACAAAGGTATCCGTCAGAAACGTAAGGCGCGACGCGGTTGAAAAGGTTAAGACCATGAAGAAAAACGGCGAGCTGACCGAGGACGACCTCAAAAAGGCGGAGAAGAAGATACAGGATCTCACCGACAAATATGTAAAGGAGATCGACTCTATGGTCGAGAAGAAGCAAAAGGAAGTAATGTCGATCTGATTATTGCGCGGAATTTCTGCGGAGATTGCTCTGCGGAAATTCCGCTTAATGCGGCAAAGCGCTGATTAAGGCCTTTGCCGGGGTAAAATAATTCTGCGGCGGTGAGGACTATGGCAATCGGAATATTCGGTAAAAACAAGGGCTCGTCGGGCGCTAAGACGCTTGACGGCGTTATATTGCCCGAGCATATCGGCATAATAATGGACGGAAACGGGCGCTGGGCAAAAAAGAGAGGACTTCCGCGCAAGGCGGGGCACAGAGCGGGCGCAAAAAATTTCCGTACGATAACGAAGCACTGCGCGAATATCGGGATAAAATACCTTACGGTGTACGCCTTTTCGACCGAGAACTGGAAGCGCCCCGAGAGCGAGGTGCAGGCGTTGATGGAGCTGTTCAAGTCGTATCTTGAGGAGGCGATACGCGACTTCAAGGACGAGGACATAGTGGTGCGCTTTATCGGCGACAAAACCGCGTTTTCGCCTGAGCTTCAAGCTCTGATAAGGGAAAACGAGGAATGCTCAAAGGACAGGAGCGGAATGGTTTTAAACATCGCCATGAATTACGGCGGGCGCGACGAGATAGTCAGAGCCGCCAAAAGGATAGCGCAAAGAGCCGTAGACGGGGAAATATCCTTAGACGATATAACCGAGCAGGCCGTGTCCGATAATTTATACACCGCCGGTCAGCCCGACCCGGATTTGATAATCAGACCGAGCGGCGAGTACAGAATATCAAATTTCCTGCTTTGGCAGTCGGCTTATGCCGAGTATGTGATACTCGACGACGTTCTGTGGCCCGACTTTTCAAAGGAAATGCTCGAGAACTGTATTCTTGAGTACGCGCGGCGAAACAGGCGGTTTGGCAGCGTATAAAAATTTTAAGGCAGGTTCGCTTATGAAAACAAGAATTATTTCCGGTGTTTCGGGCTCTCTGCTTGTAGCACTGATGATGATATTAGGCCAGTTTTTTCCGATAATATATAATTTTCTCATAGCCTTCGCGAGCTTCGCCTGCGTGGCCGAGATATTCTCGGCGGGGGGAATCGCAAAGGATATGCGATTGCTTATCCCCTCGGCTCTGTTCGCCGTCATATATCCGCTGCTCGTTTCAACGCCGTATTGGGGGATAGCGGTTTTTCTGTATCCGCTTTTAATGTTCGTAATAATGCTGCTGTTTATTGAAACGATCAGCTTTGACAAGACTGCGTTCGCTCTCGTCACAACGGCGATTATCACGTTCTCGTTTTCGTGCTTTGTCACTCTCTGTTACCGTGACATTCGCCACTCGCTTTATTACATAATGGTCGCGGTCGCGATTCCGTGGGTAGCGGACGCCGGCGCGTATTTTGCGGGCAGTATGCTCGGCAGGCACAAGCTCTGTCCCAAGATAAGCCCGAAAAAAACCGTTGAGGGCGCTTTGGGCGGACTGCTCGCCGGAGTGCTCGGCGCTGTTATCGTGTCGGTTATATTCCAGTTTTTCGTGTTCAACAGGGGCGAGGGCGTTCTATATTTGCACCTTGCGCTGATGGCGATAATAGGCGGCTTCGTTTCGATAATAGGAGACCTTTCGTTTTCGGCGATAAAAAGGGGCTGCCACATCAAGGACTACGGCAGTATAATCCCCGGGCACGGCGGCATACTCGACAGATGCGACAGTCTGATATTCACCGCACCCTTCGTTCTGCTGTTTGTGGAATATTTTCCTATATTGTCCTAATAATATAAAGTGGGGATAGGCTCGCTTTTAAGGCTGCCGCGCGGCGGTCTCGGCGGGATTGAGCGGGAGGTACGTTTCGGGGCGGCGCCCCGCAAATTCCCGCCTCCGGCGGGAATTTGCCGAAAAACGCGGCGGCGGGGGGAGCGTTCGCGGGGCTTATATTTGTTGACAAGTGCAGACTAAGCCCTTGCGGGCGCTCCAAGGCTGCCCCGCCGCGTTTTTCCGGCGCGGCTGCGCCGCGCCGGGCGCCGCCCCGAACCCCTACACCGCCAAAAAGCGGAAACGGGGAACGCGGCAGACAGCAGCGACCCTTGTGGGAGCGCATACCGCAGAAAAACAGGCGAAAACAACCAAAATAAACCAAAACAAACCAAAATAACCAAAACATACAAAATTCAGAGGATTTACAAATGACCCGTTCAATATCAATCTTGGGCTCGACAGGCTCAATAGGAACGCAAGCCCTGGAGGTTTGCGAAAAACTCGATATAAATATAGCGGCGATAGCGGCAAACACAAACGTGCGGATGCTTGAGGAGCAGGCAAGAAAATTCAAGCCCTCGCTCGTCGCGGTGTACGACGAAACGAAAGCCCCCGAGCTGAAAGCGGCGCTCAAGGATACCGATATAAAGGTAGCCTCGGGTATGAGCGGACTGTGTATGGCGGCGGAGTACGATAAATGCGATACCGTGCTTAATTCGGTCGTTGGAATGGTCGGGCTGCTGCCGACGCTCACGGCGGCGAGGGCAAAAAAGAATATAGCGCTCGCAAACAAGGAAACCCTCGTGTCGGGCGGAAGCCTTGTGATGAGGGAAATAAAGCGGAGCGGAGCGAAGCTCTACCCCGTGGACAGTGAGCACTCGGCTATCTTCCAGTGCCTTCAGGGACTGCCCGACGACAGAGCGCTCGACAGGCTGATACTCACAGCCTCGGGAGGCCCCTTCTTCGGCAAAACAAAAAAGGAGCTTGAAAACGTCACAATCGAGCAGGCGCTGAACCACCCGAACTGGAGCATGGGCAAAAAGATAACGATAGATTCAGCCACAATGATGAATAAGGGACTTGAAATAATCGAAGCGTCGTGGCTGTTCGGTGTGGAGCAGAGCAGGATAGACGTGGTCGTCCACCGCGAGAGCGTTATACACTCCATGATAGAGCTGAGCGACCACGCGGTAATAGCGCAGCTCGGAGTGCCGGATATGAAAATACCGATACAGTATGCGCTTACATACCCCGAAAGGCGCGATTGTCCGGTCGAAAGGCTCAGCCTTGCGCAGATAGGACGGCTGACCTTCTATGAGCCGGATACCGAGGCGTTCGAGTGCATGAAAATATGCCGCGAGGCGCTCGATAGGGGCGGGCTTTGCACTGCGGCGGCGAACGGGGCGAACGAGGAGGCGGTCGGACTTTTCCTTAACGGAAGGATACCGTTTCTTAAAATACCGGAGCTTGTGCGCGCGGCAATGGAGGCGCAGAAAAACGACGAGCCTTCAAGCGCGGACGAGGTGCTGTGCGCGGACGCGGCGGCGCGCGAGCTTGTAAAATCAATGGTGTAACCAAAATATAAGGCGCTGACTTTTCAAAAATCAGGGGCTTTATTTCAACGAAGGGAATGATCAAACATAGAAGCTGCACTGCTTATAATTATCGGGATACTGCTGTTTGAGTTGATAATAATTGTCCACGAGGGAGGACATTTTGTCGCGGCGAAGCTGTCGGGAGTAAAGGTAAACGAGTTTGCGATAGGCATGGGGCCTAAGCTGTTCAGCTTTACAAGGGGAGAAACAAAGTACTCGCTCCGACTGCTGCCGATAGGCGGCTACTGCGCTATGGAGGGCGAGGACGAGGAGAGCGACAGCCCGCGGGCGTTCGGCAACAAGCCGACGTGGAAGAGGATAATAATAGTTGCGGCGGGCGCGATAATGAATATCGTGCTGGGACTTTTAATGACCCTCGCCATGGTGCTCCAGCAGCCGTATTACGCCTCCACGACGATAGCCGACTTCCCCGAAAACTCGGTCACGGCGAATTATCTCAAGGAGGGCGACAGGTTTGAATCCATAGACGGCTACGCCGTGTGGAACTCGAGGGATATAATATTCGCGATGGGAACGTCAAAGGATTATTCGCCGGATATAAAGGTGAACCGCGACGGCAAAACGGTCGACCTCGGGAACGTGCCGCTTTACACATACGAAAAGGACGGGAAAACCGTCATGGCGGTGGACTTTGTAGTTGAGAGGGTGGATAAGAGCTTTTTGTCCGTCTGCGGCGAAACGATAGGTCAAACGGTGTCCACGGTGCGGCTGGTGTGGAGCAGCCTGATCGGTATAATAACCGGCAAATTCGGCTTCAATGAGATGTCGGGGCCGGTCGGAATAGCTTCGGCTATAACAACGGTGGCGTCCGAGGGACTGCAAAGCGGCTTCCTTGACGCGTTCAACAATATACTAAACGTGATGATGATAATAACGATAAACCTCGGCATATTCAACCTTTTGCCGATACCCGCCCTCGACGGCGGCAGACTGCTCTTCCTGCTCATAGAGCTTGTAAGGCGCAAGCCCGTACCGGCAAAATATGAGGGACTTATCCACGGCGTAGGCTTTGCGCTGCTGATGGTGTTTATGCTCGCGGTTACGTTCAACGATATAGTAAGGCTCGTGACAGGCTCGGGCTTTGGCTGATAGACGAGAGTGAAAAGCAAAGGAGTTAAAAATGACAAAGCAGATAAATGCCGGCGGAGTTTTAATAGGCGGCGGCGCGGAGGTATCAATACAATCAATGCTCAACGTACCGGCGGAGGATATCGAGGGCAGCGTCGAGCAGGCGCGAAGCCTTGAAAGAGCGGGCTGTCAAATAATCAGGGCGGCGGTTCCCGATTTGTCCGCCGTGCC
>CANPZK010000011.1 GCA_947588875.1 uncultured Clostridia bacterium | reverse complement strand
CGCTATGCTTCTCCTTATCCTCGCTGCGGCGGCAGGCGTTGTAGTATTTGCACGCAAGAGAATCAAGGAAGACTAATAAGAGATTAACACAAAAAAATAAAGATTTTTATGCCAAAACGTGTTGAATACCCGCAAGAATATTCGACATATGAAAAATAGCCGGGAAATCCCCCTTCGGAAACGGAGGGGGATTTCTTTTGCCGATAAAATTTATTTTCCCGCGCCGCCGACCAACTTCTCCTTGACATGGTAAATTACAATATTTATAATAAAATAGATAAATTATGCAGTACAAATTTAAAAGGAGATGTAAGCATGGAGGCAAAACTCGTTGAAACTGCAAACCGTATCCGCGGACTCAGAGAGCTTATGGAAATTTCGCCCGAGGAAATGGCGCAGGCAACAAACACAACGGTCGAGGAGTATATCGGGCTCGAAAGCGGCGAAAAGGATTTCAGCTTTACCTTTCTGAATAACTGCGCGGAAAAGCTCGGCGTTGACATCATTGAATTACTGACCGGCGAAAATCCGCACCTTTCGCATTATTCAATCGTGAGAAAGGGCAAGGGCCTCGACATAAAAAGGAGAGCGGGATTTAAGTACGAGCATCTTGGCTACCGCTTTAAGAACAAGCTCGCGGAGGTGTTCCGCGTTACCGCGCCCTACAGCGAGGAGGAGCAGGACAAGCCCATCGCGCTGTCCGTGCATCCTGGTCAGGAGTTCGACTATATATTAAAGGGCCGGCTCCTTGTCGCTCTGGAGGATCACATTGAAACTCTCGGCGAGGGCGACTCGATTTACTACGATTCAAGCAGAGGCCACGGTATGATCGCGACCGGCGGACAGGACTGCGAGTTCCTCGCCGTGACCATTCACGCGCCTAAAAAAGAAATTTGATTCAAGGGGTAAAAAAGATGCTTAACATTCATCAAAAATTTTGCAGAGAAACCTTTCACAACGGGCAGCTTGTCGATTTTAAGCCCGTGTATGAGGAAAACTTCAACTTTTCATACGACGTTATCGACGAAATAGCAAAGGCTGAGCCGAATCGCCGCGCCATGGTTTGGTGCGACCAGCACGGCAACGAAAAAACATTCACCTTCGGCGATTTTTCACGGTACAGCAGCAAGGCGGCAAATTTGTTTAAGTCGGTCGGGATAAAAAAGGGCGACACCGTTATTTTGGTGCTGAAGCGCCACTATCAGTTCTGGTTCGCCGTTCTCGCCCTGCATAAGATCGGCGCTATCGGAATCCCCGCGACAAATCTTCTCACAAAAAAGGACTATGTGTACCGCTTCAACGCCGCCAAGGTGACCGCCGTGCTTGCAACCTCCGACGGCGAGGTTCAGCAGCACATTGCCGACGCTCTGCCCGAATCCCCGAGCGTTAAATATAAATTCTCCGTCAAGGGCAAGGGCTTGGACGATGGGTGGATAGACTTCGATGCGGAAATAGAAAAGCAGAGCGACGAGTTCCCCCGCGAAAATATTCTTGCGCACGACCCGAGCCTGCTCTATTTCACCTCCGGCACGACCGGTATGCCGAAGATGGTCTATCACGACAATACATATCCGCTCGGCCACATAATAACGGCGAAGTATTGGCACAACGTGGACCCCGACGGACTGCATCTGACCATATCAGATACAGGCTGGATGAAGGCGATGTGGGGCAAGCTGTACGGTCAGTGGTTCATGGAGGCAGGCATTTTCGTCTGTGACTTCGACAAGTTCGCTCCCGCCGACCTGCTCCCGCTTTTCGCAAAGTATAATATAACTACCTTCTGCGCGCCGCCCACTATCTACCGCTTCTTCATTAAGGAGGATCTGTCAAAATACGACCTGACGAGCCTCAAGTATGTTTCAACGGCGGGCGAGGCGCTCAATCCGGAGGTTTACAATCAGATATACGCCGCCACGGGATTAAAGCTCATGGAGGCGTTCGGCCAGACGGAAACGACGCTCACACTCGGCAACTTCATCGGCACTACGCCAAAGCCCGGCTCAATGGGCAAGCCGTCGCCGGGATATGACGTTGACCTTGTGGACGCGGAGGGCAATCCGGTCGATACGGGCGTTGTCGGCGAGGTCGTTCTGAGAACGACTAACGGCAAGCCGTGCGGAATGTTCAACGGCTACTATCAGAATCCGGAGCTTACTAAAAGCGTATGGTACAACGACCTCTACCACACGGGCGATACTGCGTGGAAGGACGAGGACGGCTATTACTGGTATGTCGGCAGGACCGACGATATAATCAAATCCTCGGGCTACCGCATAGGGCCGTTTGAGATTGAGAGCGTAATAATGGAGCTTCCGTGCTGCACCGAGTGCGCCATAACCGGCGTGCCGGACCCGATAAGAGGTCAGGTCGTAAAGGCGACTATCGTTCTTGCAAAGGGCTACACGCCGAGCGAGGAGCTGAAAAAGGATATACAGAATTACGTCAAGAAGCAGACCGCCCCGTACAAATACCCGAGGGTGGTAGAGTTTGTGGACGAGCTGCCTAAGACGATAAGCGGAAAGATAAGAAGAGTGGAGATTCGCGAGGAGGACGAAGCGAACAAATAATATCAGGGCGCACGGCGGAAATGCCGTGCGCCCCTATTCTCGGGAAACCTGCCGCTTTATATTTTATTCTTGTTATGGCCGACGTTGCTCCAAGACTATCTCACAGCTCCACTCCCGCTCTCGGCTGAACGCCGCAATCATACGGGTGCTTTACGCAGACAAACTCGGTCGCATAGTCGGCGAGGGCTGTAAACCGTTCGTCAACGCCGTGACCGGTCAGGATAATTTCACTGTCCCCGCCCGAAAGGTCTTTGATATATTCGTAAAGGCGGTCGGGTGAGAAAAATCCGCAGTCCAAAAGGGTGAAGAACTCGTCTATTACTATCATATCGTACTGCTCGCGCCTTTCCTTTATATATTCAAGCGTGCGTTCGTATTTTCCGCGCTCGCGCTCAAGCTCGTCTTTGCTCATTTCAAACGTGAATTTAAGCTCCTTTGGGCATGGGTAAAGCTCAACCGACGGGAGCTGCGACAAAACGGCGCGCTCTCCGGTGTCCGAGCATTTGAAGAGCTGCACGAACAGGACGCGCTTATTCCGTCCGGCGGCGCGCACAGCCGCGCCTGCCGCAGAGCAGGTCTTGCCCTTGCCGTTTCCGTAGTATATGTGGAGCATAATATCACCTCGTGTGCTTTTTATTGGGTGCGCGGTGCCGGAGGGGCTGCCGCGCCGGTGCGCCCCATCTGCTTTGAGCGGGAGGAGAGTGTTCGGGCGGCGACCAGCCCATTTCCGCCTGCGGCGGAAATGGGCTGAAAACGCGGCGGCAGGGCTTGTGCGGAGAGGCGGGCAGACTGGCCCCGCCGCGTTTTCCGGCTTGCCCGCGGAGCGGGCAAGCTGTCGCCGCCCGAACACGTCCGACCGCAGGCACAGAGTAAAAACGTGCCGCGCGGCAGCTCGGGCGCAAAAATAGGTCTTGAATTTTCAACACTAAAATCTTATTATATATATGATTGCTTGTCAAGAAAGGGGTATCTGTATGAATCGAAACAAGTCAAAAGGGAAAAGAAAAGCGGATAAGCGCACGTGGTTTGTGCGAATAGTCGCGCTTGTAATAGTCCTTCTTATGGTCGGCTCCGTCTTTGCCGTTTTGCTGTCGGCGGGCGCGGCGCAGTGATGAGCGCTGGATTGTGGAATTTGCATAAAATATTTATAAAAATTCTCCAAAAGTTCTAAAATAAAATCTTCGCCGTTTTCATTGTCTGCGCAGTGAATTTATGGTATAATACTGCTTGCGTGACTGCAACAGATATGCGTTGAAGCGGGAGGTTGCGGCTTATAATGCCGGTTTTTCCGTGGAGTATGTCCGATTTTAAACCGGGCGAAGAAAATAATCGTGAGCGTGCGCGCCATTTTGGGTTGCGGCGCAGCTATGCTCGCATGCTTTTTTGTTCCGGGGTGACTTATGTCAGTCCGGTTTTTAAACGGTGGTTTACGAAACACCCGGAGCGGTGTAACGAAAAAGCACGCCCGCCACTAATAATTCAAGGAGGCGATTTTCGTGGCAGTCAAGGAAAAAATAAGGATAAGATTAAAGGGTTACGATCACCAGCTGGTTGATCAGTCCGCCGAAAGAATCGTTCAGACGGCGAAGCGCACAGGAGCCAGAGTTTCGGGTCCGGTGCCTCTTCCGACGGAAAAGCAGGTCATCACAATACTGCGCGCCGTTCACAAGTACAAGGACAGCCGTGAGCAGTTTGAGATGAGAACCCACAAAAGACTTATCGACATTTTAAGACCGTCAAACAAGACAGTCGAGGCTCTTATGAGCTTAGAGCTCCCTGCCGGTGTTGAAATTGAAATTAAATTATAATTCTCAACCAACCGCAGACAGGGTCATGTTGGGGAAACCCAACCAATAACCTTACAGGAGGCATAGATATGCAAAAGGCAATCATCGGAAAGAAAATCGGCATGACGCAGATTTTCGATGAAAAGGGAAACGTCGTTCCCGTAACGGTCGTAGAAGCGGGACCATGTGTTGTTTCTCAGAAAAAGACCGTTGAAAACGACGGCTACGCGGCTGTGCAGATCGGCTTTGGTGATCTCAGAGCCAACAAGGTAAACAAGCCAATGAAGGGTCATTTTGACAAGGCGGGCGTTGCGCCAAAGAGAACTCTCAGAGAGTTCCGCTTCGACGACACGGACGCTTACAGCGTTGGCGACATAATCAAGGCCGACACATTTGCACCGGGCGACAAGATAGACGTCACCGGCACAAGCAAAGGTAAAGGCTATGCAGGCGTTATCAAGCGCTGGAACTTCCAAAGACTCAAGGAGTCGCACGGTACAGGCCCCTGCGTAAGAACAGGCGGTTCCATCGGCTCGTGTTCATCTCCGTCAAGAGTATGGAAGGGCAAAAAGATGGCGGGTCATCTTGGAGCCGAGAAGGTAACGGTACAGAATTTAAGGGTTGTTAAGGTAGACGCCGAAAGCAATCTTATCGCTATCAAGGGCGCTGTTCCCGGTCCTAACGGCGGAACGGTAGTAATCCGCGATTCCGTTAAGGCTTAAAGAGAGGAGGAATTAAAATGCCTAATGTAGCAGTAGTAGATATGGCAGGCAACAAGGTGTCTGAAATCACCTTAAGCGACGCCATTTTCGCAATCGAGCCAAATGCGGCGGTTATGCACCAGATGGTTGTAAACTACCTCGCAAATCAGCGTCAGGGCACACAGTCGGCTCTCACACGCGCCGAGGTTTCCGGCGGCGGCAAAAAGCCGTGGAGACAGAAGGGCACGGGCCGCGCAAGACAGGGCTCGACAAGAGCTCCGCAGTGGACACACGGCGGAATCGTTTTCGCACCAAAGCCGAGAAGCTACCGTTTCTCTGTAAATAAAAAGGTGAGAAGACTCGCTATGAAATCAGCCTTTTCGTCAAAGTGCGCGGCGGACGAGATAATCGTTCTCGATTCACTGACGACAGACACATACAAGACAAAGGTTATCGCCGATATGCTCAAGGCGGTAGGCTCTGAGAAGAAGGCGCTTATCGTTCTTCCCGAGGTCGACGGCAAGGTAATTGCTTCGGCAAGGAACATTCCCGGCGTTAAGACGGCTCAGGTGAACACGCTTAACGTTTATGATATGTTAAACGCGGATAAGCTCATCATCGTCAAGGACGCCGTAGCTAAAATCGAGGAGGTGTACGCATAATGACAGCACAGGATATTATAATCCGCCCTGTTGTGACCGAAAAGAGTATGTCAGGAGTTGCCGGCAAGAAGTACACCTTTGAGGTTGCAAAGTCAGCGGGAAAGATTGAGATTGCAAAAGCCGTTGAAGAGCTTTTCAAGGTCAAGGTTAAAAAGGTAAACACAGTCAACGTAAGAGGACAGTTCCGCCGTCAGGGCAGAAGCGAGGGCTACACCCCGAGCTGGAAAAAGGCATATGTAACTCTTACGGAGGACAGCAAAAGCATAGAATTTTTTGAAGGCATGATGTAAGCCTGTAAACGAAATACCAAATAAACAGGCAGAAAGTATGGGGAAAGCCATATCCCCGCAAAGCCATCATGAGGAGAGTGAAATCGAATGGCCATAAAAGTATTTAAGCCGACTACAAACGCAAGAAGAAATATGTCGGTAACAGATTATTCGATTCTTTCAAAGACCGCTCCGGAAAAGAGCCTGCTCGCTCCGCTTAAAAAGAAGTCGGGCAGAAACAGCTACGGAAGAATCACCGTCCGTCACAGAGGCGGCGGAAACCGCAGAAAATATCGTATTATTGATTTTAAGCGTCAGAAGTTCGACGTTCAGGGCACAATAGCAACTCTTGAGTACGACCCGAACCGCAGCGCGTTCATCGCTCTTGTTGAGTACGAGGACGGCGAGAAGAGCTACATCATAGCTCCCAACGGCGTAAAGGTCGGCGACAAGATAGTAGCCGGCGAGTCAGCCGATATAAAGCCCGGCAACGCGCTTCCGCTTGCAAACATTCCGACAGGTACCTTTATCCATAACGTAGAGCTTTACCCCGGCAGAGGCGCACAGCTCGCCCGCGCGGCAGGCAATATGGCTCAGCTTATGGCAAAGGAAAACGGAATGGCTCTTTTAAGACTCCCTTCGGGCGAGCTGAGAAACGTTCCCGCAAGCTGCATGGCGACTATCGGTCAGGTTTCAAACACAGACCATGAAAACGTCAAGATAGGTAAAGCGGGCCGCAAGAGAAATATGGGCTGGAGACCGACCGTAAGAGGTTCCGTAATGAACCCGAACGACCACCCGCACGGCGGCGGCGAGGGCAAAAGCCCTGTTGGACGCCCGGGCCCGTGCACACCGTGGGGCAAGCCCGCTCTCGGCTATAAGACAAGAAAGCATCACAACCGTTCAGACAAGTACATTGTCAGACGCAGAAACGGCAAGTAATAGGCACACAGAAAGGAGCTTAAATTATGGGCAGAAGCGTAAAAAAGGGTCCTTATGTGCAGCCTGTGCTGCTTAAGAGGATCCAGGCAATGAACGAAACGGGCGAGAAGAAGATCCTCAAGACATGGAGCAGATCTTCAACAATCTTCCCTGAGTTCGTAGGTCATACATTTGCAGTCCATGACGGACGCAAGCACGTTCCGGTATATGTAACCGAAGATATGGTAGGACACAAGCTCGGCGAGTTTGCTCCGACCAGAACCTTCAGAGGTCACGCCGGTTCAAAGACAAGCAAATAAGCGGAAGGAGAGTACAGCAATGGAATCAAAGGCATATTTAAATTATGTCCGTATTGCGCCGAGAAAGGTCGCCGTTGTTCTTGACCTTATAAGGAACAAGCCCGCAGACCTCGCGATGGCAATTCTCAAGCATACTCCAAAGGCCGCTTGCGAGCCGCTTTCAAAGCTGCTCAAGTCCGCTATGGCAAATGCTGAGAACAACCACAATATGGACGTTTCAAAGCTCTACGTTGCATCGTGCAGCGTAAGTCAGGGCCCGACCCTCAAGCGTATCCGTCCGAGAGCGCAGGGGCGTGCATACAGAATAAATAAGAAGACTTCACACATCACACTTGTTCTCAAGGAAACGGAATAATCAAAGGAGGTAAAGTAAATGGGCCAAAAAGTTAATCCGCATGGTCTGCGCGTCGGCGTAATAAAGGATTGGGAATCACGCTGGTTCGCAAATAAAAAGGACTTTGGCGACACACTTGTTGAGGACTACAACCTCCGTAAAACCCTGAAGAAGCAGCTTGCGGCAGCAGGCGTTCCGAGGATAGAAATAGAGCGTGACGCGTCAAAGGTCAGAATCCACATTCACTGCGCCAAGCCGGGTATGGTTATCGGCAAGGGCGGCAGCGAGATAGAGAAGCTTCGTCTGCAATGCGAAAAAATGCTCGGCAAGCACGTTGTTATAAATATCGTAGAGGTAAAATCCCCCGATATGAACGCGCAGCTTGTTGCGGAGAGCATTGCGCAGCAGCTTGAAAAGAGAATTTCATTCCGCCGCGCCATGAAGCAGGCGATCGGCAGAGCGATGAAATTCGGCGCAAAGGGCATCAAGACCCAGTGCAGCGGTCGTCTTGGCGGCGCGGAAATCGCCCGCAGCGAGATGTACCACGAGGGGACTATTCCTCTTCAGACGCTCAGAGCCGACATAGACTACGGCTTTGCAGAGGCAGCCACAACCTACGGCATAATCGGCGTAAAGGTTTGGCTTTACAAGGGCGAGGTTCTTCAGGAACAGAAAAGACCCCGCAAAGAAGGAGGCGGTAAGTAATGCTTTTACCTAAGCGCGTAAAATACAGAAGAGTACACAGAGGCCGCTTAAAGGGCAAGGCGTACCGCGGCAATAAGGTTACTTACGGCGATTACGGCCTTCAGGCCCTTGAGCCGTCATGGATAACATCAAACCAGATCGAGGCAGCCCGTGTCGCCATGACGCGTTACTGCAAGAGATTCGGTAAGGTTTGGATAAAGATTTTCCCGGATAAGCCGGTAACCGAAAAGCCGGCGGAAACTCGAATGGGTTCCGGTAAAGGCTCGCCCGAATATTGGGTAGCGGTCGTAAAGCCGGGCAGAGTAATGTTCGAGCTGGCAGGCGTTCCGGAGGCAACCGCAAGAGAGGCGCTCCGTCTTGCCGCCAACAAGCTTCCCATCAAGTGCAAGTTCGTTAAAAAGGAAGAGGGGGTTGAGCAGTAATGAAAGCGTCAGAGATAAGAGAGCTCTCGGGCGAAGAGCTTCAGCTCAAGGAGAAAGAGCTCAAGGAAGAGCTTTTCCAGCTCCGTTTCCAGCATGCCATCAATCAGCTTGACAACCCGATGCGTTTAAAGGCCGTTAAGAAGGACATAGCAAGAATAAAGACAGTCATTCGACAGCGCGAGCTTGAGAACGCGGAAGCTTAAAGAAGGAGGATAAAGTCGTGAGCGATAGAAACATGAGAAAGACAGACGTCGGCACGGTTGTCAGCGATAAAATGGACAAAACCGCCGTTGTTGCTATCGAAAACAGCGTAAAGCACCCGCTTTACAATAAAATCGTAAAGCGCACGATCAAGCTCAAGGTTCATGATGAGAACAACGAGTGCGGCGTGGGCGACAGAGTACGCATTATGGAGACTCGTCCTCTTTCCAAGGATAAGAGATGGCGTCTCGTCGAGATTATAGAAAAGGCTAAATAATTTTAGCGGTTTCAGTAAAGGAGGAACGCACTGTGATTCAACAGCAGACCTACCTCAAGGTTGCTGATAACACCGGCGCAAAGGAGTTAATGTGCATTCGTGTTCTCGGCGGCACCAGAAGGAGGTACGCCAACATTGGCGACGTCGTTGTTGCTTCGGTCAAGAAAGCAGCACCGGGCGGCGTTGTTAAAAAAGGCGACGTAGTTAAAGCAGTTATCGTACGCTCCGCAAAGGGCGTGCGTCGCGACGACGGCACATACATTCGTTTTGACGAGAATGCAGCCGTTATCATCAAGGAAGATAAAAACCCGAGAGGTACTCGTATCTTCGGGCCGGTAGCAAGAGAGCTTCGTGACAAGGATTATCTCAAGATCCTCTCTCTCGCTCCCGAAGTACTTTAATGGAGGTGTTGCAGTATGAATAATAAGGTTCATGTAAAAACAGGTGACACCGTTATGGTATTATGCGGCAAGGACAAGGGCAAAAAGGGCAAGGTTATGGCTGTAAGCCCGAAAGAGGGCAAGGTCATTGTCGAGAAGGTCAATATGGTAAAAAAGCACGTTAAGCCCCGCAGAATGGGCGAACAGGGCGGCATAATCAAGGCCGAGGGCGCAATGTACGCCTCAAAGGTTCAGATAATCTGCCCGCGCTGCAACAAGCCCACCCGCATAGGACACAAGGTTTTTGAAGACGGCACAAAATCCCGCATATGCAGAAAATGCGGCGAAACACTGTAAGGAGGAGACAACATGGCAAGACTTAAAGAAATGTATAAAAGCGAAGTTGCTCCTGCGTTGATGAACAAGTTTTCTTATAAGAGCGTTATGGAGATACCGAAGCTCGATAAGATAGTTGTAAACGTCGGTGCCGGCGAAGCAAGGGATAACTCAAAGGTTATCGACGCGATCCTCACCGACCTCGGCGCAATCACCGGTCAGAAGCCGCTGGTTTGCCGCGCGAGAAAGTCGGTTGCAAACTTCAAGCTCCGTGAGGGTATGCCCATCGGAGCCAAGGTAACGCTCAGAGGCGACAGAATGTATGAGTTCCTCGACAGGCTCTTTAACGTAGCCCTCCCGCGCGTGCGCGACTTCAGGGGAATCAACCCCGACTCGTTCGACGGCAGAGGAAACTACAATATGGGCATTAAGGAGCAGCTCATTTTCCCTGAGATAGATTACGATAAGATTGACAAGGTTCGCGGTATGGACATCTGCTTTGTTACCACCGCAAAAACAGACGAAGAGGCTCGCGAGCTGCTTACGCTCATGGGCGCTCCGTTCGCTAAATAAGGAGGGGTTATTGTGGCTAAAACTTCAATGAAGGTTAAACAGAAAAGACAGCAAAAGTTTTCCTCAAGGGAATACAGCAGATGCAAGATCTGCGGCAGACCACACGCCTATCTCCGTAAGTTCGGTATTTGCCGTATCTGCTTCAGAGAGCTCGCCTACAAGGGCGAGATTCCCGGAGTAAAGAAGTCAAGCTGGTAAGCAAAGGAGGAAGAACACTATGCAGATCACCGATGCAATAGCAGATTTGCTTACAAGAATTCGCAACGCGAGTTCCGCAAAGCACGATACTGTTGAAATTCCTTCTTCAAACATGAAAAAGGCTATCTGCCAGATTCTTGTTGACGAAGGCTATATCAAGAGTTTCACAGTTACCGAGGACGGCAAGCAGGGCGTTATCAAGGTAACATTAAAATACGGCGAGGGCAAAAAGCCTGTTATCACAGGACTCAGAAGAGTGTCAAAGCCCGGTTTGCGTATATACAGCAGCGTTGAGGATATGCCGAAGGTTTTAAAGGGCCTCGGTATCGCGATCGTTTCAACATCAAAGGGCGTTATGACAGACCGTCAGGCGCGCCGTGAGAATGTGGGCGGCGAAGTCCTCGCATTTATTTGGTAAGGGGGCGCGTTTATGTCACGAATTGGAAGAAAACCCATAAATATTCCCGCCGGCGTTGACGTTAAGGTTGACGGCGGTGTAGTGACCGTAAAGGGACCAAAGGGTACTTTAACCCAGAAGGTACACCCGAATATGACGGTCAAGGTCGAGGGCGGCATCATAGAGGTTACTCGTCCCGACGACAACAAGGAGAACAGATCGCTCCACGGCCTTACAAGGTCGCTCATAGCCAATATGGTAGAGGGCGTTGTAAACGGCTACAAAAAGGAGCTTGACGTCAACGGCGTAGGCTACAGAGTTCAGAAGCAGGGCAACAAGTGCGTTATGAACCTCGGCTTTTCGCATCAGGTAATAGTTGAGGACACAGAGGACATCAAAATCGAGGTTCCCGGCCCCAACAAAATCATCATCACAGGCATCGACAAGCAAAAGGTTGGTCAGTTTGCTGCCGAAGTAAGAGAAAAACGTCCGCCGGAGCCGTACAAGGGCAAGGGAATCAAGTATGTTGATGAACATATCCGCCGCAAGGAAGGCAAGGCCGGTAAGGGCGGCAAGAAATAATTAAGGAGAGTGAATGACTATGGTAAACAAGGCTGATAAGAATATAGCACGCCGGAAGCGCCACACGAGAGTTCGTGGCAAAATCAGCGGCACAGCGCAGCGTCCTCGCCTTAATGTATTCCGCTCGTCAAAGAATATCTACGCTCAGATAATCGACGACGTAAACGGAGTAACTCTTGTATCCGCTTCTTCACTTGACAAGGATTTTGAAGGTCAGGGCGGCAACAAGGAGGCAGCCAAAAAGGTTGGCGAGCTGATTGCAAAGAAAGCAGCAGACAAAGGCATAACCGACGTTGTCTTTGACAGAGGCGGTTATCTGTATCACGGCCGTGTCAAGGAATTGGCCGAAGGCGCCCGCGAGGGCGGCCTCAAATTCTAAGAAGAGGAGGATATGACTTTGGCTAATATTATTGACGGATCAACATTGGATTTACAGGAAAAGGTTGTCGCTATAAACCGCGTATCAAAAACGGTTAAGGGCGGACGAATCTTCAAATTTGCCGCGCTCGTTGTAGTCGGCGACGGACAGGGCACGGTAGGCTTCGGCATAGGCAAGGCGGGAGAGGTTCCCGACGCCATACGCAAGGGCATCGAGGACGCCAAAAAGAACCTTATGAAGGTTTCGCTCAAGGGCACCACGATTCCCCACGAGGTCATCGGCGAGTTCGGCGCAGGCAGAGTACTGATGAAGCCGGCTGCTCCCGGTACAGGCGTTATCGCCGGCGGTCCGGTTCGTGCCGTTGTTGAGGCGGTAGGAATCAAGGATATAAGAACAAAGGCTTTGCGTTCAAATAATCCCTGCAACGTTGTAAGAGCTACGCTCCAGGGACTTGGCGCACTGCGCAGCGCAGAGGAAGTTGCCGCCGTACGCGGCAAGTCCGTAAGCGAGATTTTATAATAGGGAGGCAGCAAGATGGCAGATTTAAGCATTAAGCTGAAGAAAAGCCTTATCGGCAGCAAGAAAGACCAGATTGCAACCGCCCATGCTCTCGGTCTTAAGAAAATCGGCGACGTAACTGTTCAGCCGGATAATCCGATGACACAGGGCAAGGTAGCAAAAATAATCCACCTCATCGAGGTAAGCGAAGCGTAAGCAAGGAGGTGCGAATGATGAAGTTGCACGAACTTTCACCCGCGCAGGGTTCAAAGAAAGCATCAAAGCGTATCGGCAGAGGCCACGGCTCAGGCTGGGGCAAGACGGCCGGTAAGGGCCACAAGGGTCAGAAGGCACGTAGCGGCGGCGGAATACGCCCGGGCTTTGAGGGCGGTCAGATGCCGCTTCAGAGAAGAGTTCCAAAAAGAGGTTTCAACAATATTTTCGCTAAGGAAATCGTTGCAATAAACCTTTCGGCGCTCAACCGTTTTGACGACGGCGCGGTCGTTGACACACAGGCTCTTCTCGAAAAGGGTATCGTAAAGAACAAATTCGACGGTATCAAAATTCTCGGAAACGGAAATCTCACTAAAAAGCTTGAAGTAAAGGCGACGGCATTTTCTGCTTCTGCAAAGGAAAAGATAGAAGCGGCAGGCGGAAAGGCTGAGGTGGTCTGAATTGTTTAAGACTATACAAAACGCGTGGAGAATTCCTGATCTCAGAAAAAAATTACTTTTCACACTTTTAATTATAATCGCGTTCAGAGTCGGCTCGGTTATACCGGTTCCGTTTCTCGACATGACGGCTCTTGCGAATGCGATGTCGCCGCAGAATCTCGGCGATTCAATTTTCGCGTATCTTAACACACTCAGCGGCGGCGCCTTTTCAAACGCGACAATATTCGCTATGGGCGTTACCCCGTACATCAACTCGTCAATTATAATGCAGCTCCTTACGGTTGCCATTCCTCCGCTTGAGAGAATGGCAAAGGAGGGCGAAGAGGGCAGAAAGAAAATCGCGACTATCACGCGTTACGTTACCGTCGGCCTCGGACTTTTACAGGGCGCGGCGTACTTCTGGTATCTCTTCGCAAGCAACATCGTTTCATACAGAAGCGGCTTTGAGGCAGTGTTCGCGGCGTTCGTTATCATACTTACGTTTACTGCCGGTACAGCCCTTATGATGTGGATGGGCGAGCAGATCAACCAGTACGGCATAGGCAACGGTATCTCGATACTCCTCTTTGCAGGCATTGTTGCGAGATTCCCGCTCACTATTTCACAGCTTGGAGAGTTCTTCAACCTCGGCTTGCAGGGAGCTACACAGTACCTCTTCTTCGTGCCGCTGTATGTAATACTCTTCCTCGCGGTTATCTGGGTGATCGTATTTATGAACGACGCCGAAAGGCGCATACCCGTTCAGTACGCGAAAAGAGTTGTCGGCAGGAAGATGTACGGCGGACAGTCGAGCCACCTCCCGATAAAGGTAGGTCTTGGCGGCGTTTTGCCGATCATCTTCGCAAGCTCGATTCTTTCAATTCCGGCTACTATCCACCAGTTCTTCCCGAATATGGGAGATTTCTGGAACGGACTTTGGAGCCTGTTCGATTACGGCGGATGGCTGTATTCGATACTGTTCTTCATACTGATCATAATGTTTGCTTACTTCTACACTACGATTCAGTATAATCCTTTGGAAATGTCCAATAATCTTCGTCAGAACAACGGCACCATACCGGGAATCCGTCCCGGCAAGCCGACTACTGACTTTATAGCGAGGATCCTTTCAAGGATCACGCTTATAGGCGCGCTGTTCCTCGCGGTTATCGCTATCTTCCCGATCGCGTTCTGCGGAGCAACGGGCATGAGGGCGCTGTCAATGGGCGGCACGTCGATAATCATTCTTGTAGGCGTTGCGCTTGAGACGGTTAAGCAGATGGAATCTCAGATGATGATGCGTCATTACAAGGGCTTCCTCGACTAAGCAAAGGAGAAGATTATGAACATCATTCTTTTAGGAGCTCCGGGCGCCGGCAAGGGCACCCAGGCAGAGGTTATTTCAAATCATCTTTCAATCCCCACGATTTCAACGGGTAATATTATCCGTGAGGCGCTGAGAAGCGGCACGGAAATGGGTATCAAGGCGAAGTCCTTTATGGACGCCGGCAAGCTCGTTCCGGACGATGTTGTAATAGGCATCATCAAGGAAAGGCTTGCAAAAGACGACTGCAAGAACGGATTTATTCTTGACGGCTTCCCTAGAACCATTCCGCAGGCTGAGGCTCTGGACGAGATGGGCATTCAAATCGACAAGGTTATCGACATTGAGGTGCCCGACGAGAATATAGTAAAGCGTATGTCCGGACGCCGTGTTTGCCAGGACTGCGGCGCAAGCTACCACCTCGACTACAAAAAGCCGAGCAAGGACGGAGTTTGCGACAGCTGCGGCGGCACCCTTGTTCAGCGCAAGGACGACCATCCCGACACTGTTCTTGCGAGACTTCAGGTTTATCACAACGAAACCGAGCCTTTAAAGGATTACTATGAGAAGCAGGGCAAGCTCGCAATAGTAGAGGGACAGGAAGAAATCAAGGACACAACGGCGCTTATCCTTAAAGAAGTAGAGGCGTAAGTGCTGTATGGTAATATTAAAGACTTCCAGAGAGCTTTCAAAAATGCGCGAGGCGGGCAGGATCTCCGCCAACGCGCTGAAGCTCGCAGGCAAAGCGGTCGAGCCGGGCGTTTCAACGCTTGAGATCGACAGGATAGTCCGCAAATATATCGAGGAGCAGGGCGCAAAGCCCTCGTTCCTCGGCTATGGCGGCTTTCCGGGCAGCGCCTGTATTTCAATAAACGATGAGGTTGTCCATGGCATACCTTCAAAGAAGCGCATACTCAAAAGCGGAGATATAGTTTCGGTGGACGTCGGGGCGTTTTACGGCGGCTTTCACGGCGACAACGCGTGGACGTACGCCTGCGGCGATATAAGCGACGAAGCGCAAAAGCTTATCGACGCGACGCGAGAGAGCCTGTTCGAGGGGATCAAACAGGCTGTTGCCGGAAACCGCTTGGGCGATATAGGCAGTGCGATTCAGGGATATGTCGAAGCTCGCAGCTACTCGGTGGTACGGGATTACGTCGGCCACGGCGTAGGTGCGAAATTACACGAGGATCCAAGCGTGCCGAATTTTGGCACACCCGGCAGAGGTGTGCGCCTGTTACCGGGAATGACTATCGCCATTGAGCCCATGATAAATATGGGCACGCACAAGGTCAGGGTCTTAGACGACGACTGGACCGCCGTAACGGCGGACGGAAAGCTGTCGGCTCACTTTGAGCACACGGTCGCTGTAACGGCCGACGGACCGGTTATTTTGACCATGCCCGACTGAGAGGTGCGGCATGGATTTAAAAAGAGGACTTGTGGTGCGGGCGAAAAACGGCAGAGATAAAGACGGATTTTTTGTTGTTATCTCGCTTGACGATGAATATGCTTATATTGCCGACGGCAGAACGAGGCGGCTCGAGCTGCCAAAGAGGAAAAATCCAAAGCATCTTTTTCTCACAAGCACGGTTATTCCGCAGGAATCATTGAATACCAACAAGCAGCTCAGGGCGGCGCTGAGAGCCTTTAACGAGGGCTCGGCGGAGTTTTAAAGGCTAAAAGCCCACAGGCGCGATATGAGGAGGTAATTTTATGTCAAAGCAGGACGTTATCGAAATTGAAGGCACAGTCACGGAGGCTCTGCCGAACGCGCAGTTCAAGGTCGAGCTGCCGAACGGTCAGGTTATCCTCGCGCACATTTCCGGCAAGCTGAGAATGAATTTCATCAGAATTTTGCCGGGCGACAGGGTAACGGTTGAGATGTCTCCCTACGACCTCACAAGAGGCCGCATAACATGGAGAAGCAAATAAAACAGACAATACAAGGAAAGGAATGATTACACAATGAAAGTCAGACCTTCTGTAAAGAAAATATGCGAAAAGTGCAAGGTTATAAAGCGCAAGGGCAAGGTAATGGTGATTTGCGAAAACCCCAAGCACAAACAGCGTCAGGGCTAATGCCTTAAAAAGAAAAATAACTAATTAAATTATATGGAGGTGCAACAAAATGGCTCGTATATCTGGTGTTGACTTGCCGAGAGATAAAAGAATAGAGATAGGCCTTACCTACATCTACGGAATCGGCAGAAAGACCGCAAGCGACATAATTGCTGCAACAGGGGTAAATCCCGACACTCGTGTCAGAGATTTAACGGAAGATGATGTTTCTAAACTCAGAGAGTATATCGACCATAACTGCCGCGTGGAGGGCGACCTTCGCCGCGACGTCGCATTCGATATAAAAAGACTTATTGAAATTGGCTGCTATCGCGGCGTGCGTCACAGAAAGGGACTTCCCGTAAGGGGTCAGCGCTCAAAGACAAACGCCCGCACCCGCAAGGGTCCGAGAAAGACAATGGCCAATAAGAAGAAATAAGCAAGGAGGGTTTTAAGCTATGGCAGCACCGAAGGGTAAAAAGACCACAGTACGCCGCCGCCGCGAGAGAAAGAACATCGAGCGCGGTGCAGCGCACATTCAGTCTACTTTTAACAATACGATCGTTACTATATCAGACGTACAGGGCAACGCTGTTTCATGGGCAAGCGCAGGCGAGCTTGGCTTCAGAGGTTCAAGAAAGTCAACTCCGTTTGCCGCTCAGTCAGCTGCCGAAACAGCCGCAAAGGCGGCTATGGAGCACGGAATGAAGTCCGTAGAGGTTTATGTAAAGGGACCCGGAGCAGGTCGTGAGGCGGCTATAAGAGCCTTGCAGTCAGCCGGTCTTGAGGTTTCAATGATCAAAGACGTAACGCCTATTCCGCACAACGGATGCCGTCCTCCCAAGAGAAGACGCGTATAGTCAAAAGATAAAGGAGGAAATGACCCATGGCAAAAAATATGCAGCCTATTGCAAAGCGTTGCAGAGCGCTTGGAATTTCTCCCGCGGTAATGGGATATTCAAAAAAGACTTCCAACAGAAATCCCGGCGGAAACATGAGAAGAAAAAAGAGCGAATACAGCCTTCAGCTCACAGAGAAGCAGAAGGTAAAGTTTATATACGGTATCATGGAAAAGCAGTTCAGAATGTACTATGAGAAGGCGGAAAAGTCGCAGGGTAAAACGGGCGAGGTTCTTCTCACAACAATAGAGCGCAGACTTGATAACGTAGTGTTCAGGCTCGGCTTTGCAAGAACAAGAAGAGAGGCAAGACAGCTTGTAAATCACGCGCATTTCACGGTAAACGGCAAAAAGGTTGATATTCCGTCATATCTTGTAAAGGTAGGCGACGTTATTGCCGTAAAAGAAAAGAGCAAATCGTCAACGCGTTATAAGGAGATAGGAACGGAGTCCACGCTCCTTCCCAAGTGGCTTGAAAAATCAGAGAATGATCTCAGCGGCAAGGTTATTGCGATGCCTGAGAGAGAGGATATAGACTTCCCGGTAGAGGAGCATCTCATCGTTGAGTTGTATTCCAAATAATCCCTTTCACAATCGTATGCACACAAACGCAGGGCGGCGTTTTGCCGCCTAATATAGGGAGGAGATTCGCTGATGATAGAATTTGAAAAGCCAAGAATAGACATAGAAGAATTATCCGCCGACGGCAAATATGGCAAATTTGTAGTTGAGCCATTGGAGCGCGGCTTCGGCAATACCCTCGGAAACAGCTTGAGAAGAGTTCTTCTTTCTTCCCTTGAGGGTGTGGCAGTTACCTCAATAAGAATTGACGGTGTCCTCCACGAATTTTCAACAATTCCCGGCGTTAAAGAGGACGTAACCGAAATCGTGCTGAATATGAAGGGCTTAACGGCAAAGCTCCACTGCGACGGTCCTAAGACGATAGAGATAAACGCGGAGGGGCCGTGCATTGTTACCGCCGATTCGATAAAGTGCGACAGCGAGGTCGAGATTCTCAATCCTGAGATGCACATTGCGACCCTCGGGGACGATTCAAAGCTCGCAATGGAAATAACATTGGATAAGGGCAGAGGATACGTTCCTGCGGAGCGCAACAAGCAGATCTCCGGAAACAACGTGATCGGCGTGCTTCCGATCGACTCTATCTACACGCCCGTTCTCAAGGTGAATTACACGGTTGAGAACACCCGTGTGGGACAGATCACCGACTACGACAAGCTCACGCTTGATGTATGGACAAACGGCGTAATAAACGCTCAGGAGGCGGTATCGCTTGCCGCGAAGGTACTTACTGAGCACCTCAATCTCTTTGTTGACCTATCAGACAAGGGCCACAGCACGGAGATAATGGTTGAAAAGGACGACAAGGGCAAGGAGAAGGTTCTCGAAATGACTATCGAGGAGCTTGACCTTTCGGTTCGCTCGTTCAACTGTCTGAAACGCGCCGGAATCAACACGGTAGAAGACTTGATCAGCAAGTCTGAGGACGATATGATGAAGGTCAGGAACCTCGGCAGGAAGTCGCTTGAAGAGGTCATCTTTAAGCTCCAGAGCCTTGGCTTCAGTCTTCAGAAGGACGACGAATGATCCTTTAAAAAAATTAAGCAAAGGAGTGACTTTCAATGCCAGGAACGAGAAAACTGGGAAGAGCTACGGCTCACAGAACGGCTATGCTCAGAGCTTTGGTTACCTTCCTGTTTGAAAACGGCAAAATTGAAACGACTGTAACTCGCGCTAAAGAGGTAAGCTCTATGGCGGAGAAAATGATAACGATAGCTAAGGAAAACAATCTCCACAACAAGCGTATGGTAATGTCCTTTGTAACAAAGGAAGACGTAACGCACAAGCTGTTCAATGAGATTGCTCCGAAATATACCGACAGAAACGGCGGCTATACAAGAATAACAAAGCTGGGTCCCCGCAGAGGCGACGCGGCTGAGATGGCTGTTATAGAGCTGATCTGATTACGGCATAATTTGCGGCGGGGCTGAACGCTCCGCCGTTTTTAAGCCGCCTGTCGGCTGATGAATTTAATAAAAAATCCGCCCGTAGCATAGCTGGATAATGCAACGGATTCCGATTCCGGAGATCGGGGGTTCAAATCCCTTCGGGCGGGCCAAAACGCGCCAAGTCGTTGTGACTTGGCGCGTTTTTTTAATGTTTGTTTATGATGTGAAGCGGCAGTTTCTCGATTAAAGCCCGATGCTCAGCTTTTGAACATTGAGCGCGTCGGCAAGGGTTATCTCGTCGTCGCCGTCCATATCGGCGACATATTCCTTTACGTCGGGGTCGAGCGTCAGCGTGCCTATGACGTTCTTCTGTATCATTACAGCATCGGCAAGCGTTATCTCTCCGTCCTTGTCAGCGTCGCCGAGCATTACGTTTGTAACAAGATTTATTGAAAAGTTGCCGCCTAGATTATCGTCCAAAGACGCATAGTATTCGCTGAGGCTGCTGATTCCGCCGTATTCGCTGTTTCCGCTCGCAAAGAATGAGCGGCCGTTCGCGGTTCGCGGAAGAAAGACGTATTGTTCGCTGAGGTTTGAAAGCCATTCGCAGCAGCCGAACGAAGCGTTGCCGTCGGGAGAATTTATCCTTATTCCTATCGCGCCGGTCATCTCGGGCACTTTGAAATTATCGACCGCCGCGTCGTGAATACCGTTGTATTCTATTTGTCCGCTCGCAATCATTGTCCACTTGTCTCGGTCGTTTATCGGAACGCCGTCCGATACGGGAATGTAATATATCTCGTATTCCGAGCCTACTCTGTCGGTCTGAAATTCCACGTTGCTTATCACGGGCATGGCGCTCGTAAAATCAAACACGTTTATGAATACTATGTCGGAAGGATTATCTATGTTCGGGCTTTCGAGGCTCATATTATAGGTTGCACCGAACTGGTCTATGTTTAAAAGGGAGTTGCAGGTGTGATTTTTCAGTACGCCCTCAATGGCGTAGGCCCCGCCGAAATAGTCGCCCGCAAGGTAAAAGTCCTCGTACGATATCCACATATAGTCGGCGTTGTTAAAGCCCTCGCCCCACGAATTTTTAACCAGCCATGCGCCGTCCTCCTTTGGTCGGCTCGATTCTAAAAAATTAAATTTGGAGTAGCCGTCGTCCCAGCCGACAATAATTATACCGTGACCGCCGGAGTTTGCTTTGTCGACGCTCAGCTCCTCATTGCAGCAATACGAATTGTTTTCGCGGTTAAAATAATCATTGTGCATACTGAACGAGGTCGCGACGGCTCCGCATTTCATCACTTCGCTCTTTATTTCGCTTTGATTTTTGTCTGAAATCATTCTCACCGAGTCGGCGTAAAACAGAGGGGAGTATGTGTCAAGCTCCTCAAAGCTCGACTTGCCGCCGCTCATATAAGGAAGCTCGCTTTCCGTTATAACGCCGCAGTAGGCAAGGGCACTCGGTATGGCGACAATGGGTATGCCGTCGTTGCGATAATCTCTCAGCCAGCCGTTTCCGTCGCTTCTGGTGGCTGCCCAGTAGTTTAAATATTCCTCGGATAAATCATACTCGCCGTACCCGTTTTTGAGCAGAAAGGATTCCATAGCGCCCAAGCCGGAAAAGAAGGCGCAGGTGTTCCATGCTCCCTGATCCTTCGGCGGGGTAACGTATCCCAGCTCGACGCTGCTGTACGATGCCGGAAGATCGGAATCCTCGTCGTTTGAAGCCGCGCTCGGCGACGGAGAAGGCTTTGAGCTAACCGGAGAAATTCCTCCCGCATGAAAGCTCTTATTCACATTTGCGATATCTGTACCGACAGCGCTCGCGGAAACGAGCGGGCAGGCTATCATCGCCGCCGCAAGCAGGGCGGAAATTATTTTTTTCAAAATCTGTCACTCCTCATAAAAAATAAAGGGCTGTTTATAATTTATTTTAGAATAATTTTAGCATAATAAATATATTAAAGTCAATAAAGGAAGTGTTAGCTTTGCAGATAAGAACAGACCTTGCAATGGAGGCGAGGGAGCTTGCCGGAGAGGACGCCTCGGGGGTAGAGGTCAATAAAAAAGACTACGGCGACATAGCGGTGTCCTCGCTCGTAATAAAGACTGCGGAGGCGGCGAAAAATATCGGCAAGGAGATGGGGAGTTATATAACGGCGGAGATGAAAACGCTGACCGACGATTTTAAGGAGACAGACAAAAGGCTTGAGATAATCGCAAAGGAAATACGGGCGCTCCTGCCCGAAAAGGGGCTTGTGTTGGTGGCGGGACTCGGCAACGAGAATATAACGCCCGACGCGCTCGGCCCGAAATCGGCGCGCGGTATCCTCGCGACAAGACATATCAGGGGCGAGCTGGCGCGAAGCACAGGACTCGACAGGCTGAGGGCTGTGGCGGCGCTCGCGACGGGCGTAACGGGTCAGACAGGCATTGAAACGGGCGAGCTTATACTCAGCGTGTGCAACAGGATAAAGCCTGCGGCGGTGATAGTCATAGACGCGCTGGCGTCGCGCAGGCTCGAGCGGCTCGGCTGTACGGTGCAGATATCGGACGCGGGAATATCTCCGGGCGACGGGGTGGGCAACCACCGCGCGAGGATAAACAGGAGCACGGTCGGCGTTCCCGTAATATCAATAGGCATACCGACGGTCGTGGACGCGTTCACGCTCGCCGCCGATTTGCTGCTCGACAGCGACGACAACTCGGCGGAGCTTATAAAGCGAAGCGTATATCCGAACGGCAGGAAAATGGTCGTCACGCCGGGCGAAATAGATTTGCTCGTCGAGAGGGGCGCAAGGCTCATATCAATGGCTGTAAATACCGCGCTTCAGCCCACGCTTGAAATATCAGACCTCATTTCCCTTGTGCATTAGTCATAAACTCAATGTCGAATCGCATAATTATCGGTAAGAAGAAAAAAGAGGTTGTTGTGCGATGAATAAAGATAAGGGAAGAAGGGTCGTCGCTGTAACCGTCGCGGCGGCGGTGTTTTTTATGGCGGCGTACTGCACGGTAAGCCGCGTGTCCTCGTCGCTTTTTGACAGAGAGAGTCTGTGCATGGCGGCGGCAGGGCTTGCTATGCCCGTGTCGGATTACGGCGGCGCGGAGCGGGAGCAGACGGCCGAGCGCATAAAAAGCTCCGAGGCGAAAAAAAGCGGCAGTCCCGACAAAGAAACCACTGCGGCGACCGAGTCGGAGGAGTCGGAGGAGAGCGGGGAAGAGGAGGAAACAGAACCTGCGCCGGTAAAGGAGTACGGCGGCGAGGCGTACCCTGTGATAGAAACGCAGTACGGCGAGGCGGGGGAAATAACGATAAAGAATACGACTGATTTTGAGATAGACGTTGACGAGGAGCTTGCCTCGCCCCTCGGCTTTGACGTTGAGGATACAGACGAGCCGCAGGTGCTTATAGTTCACACGCATACGACGGAGGCGTATCTGCAAAGGGACGAGGGCGTTTACTATTCGGAATACACAGGCAGAAGCACCGACGACAGCGAAAACATAACCTCAGCGGGACAGGCGATGGCGGACAGCCTGAGCAAAAACGGCATAAAGGCTCTGCACTCGAGCGTACACCACGACGATCCGAGCTACAACGGCTCATACGACAGGAGCGCCCAAACCATATACGATTACCTTGAAAAATACCCGTCGATAAAGGTCGTTATAGACTTTCACCGCGACTCGATAGGCTATGGCGGCGAGGACGGCAAGATGAAGCCGACGTTTGAGGCGAACGGCAAAAAGGCGGCGCAGATAATGATAATGAGCGGCTACGACCCGTCCGGCGAATACGACTTTGCGCACTGGGAGGAAAATCTGCGGCTCGCGCTGAGGATACAGAGCCGAGCGGAGCAGATGTACCCGGGAATGACAAGGCCGCTTTATTTCGGTGATTTCGCCTACAATATGAACATAAACTCGGGCTCTCTGCTTATCGAGGTGGGCACGGAGGTAAACACGCTCGACGAGGCGAGATATACCGGCGAGCTTTTGGGCAAGGTGCTGGCGAAGGTTTTAAAAGATGAGATGTGAGACTTTCGCGCCTGCGGCGCGCAAAACGCCGTTTTGACTGCGGGCTGCGCGGAAAAAACGACGTTTTAAAAATATCTAATTTGTTAAATTTTTTTTAGCTATGGACAACGAGCCGTCTTGAGGATATAATCTAATATATAATAACTCGGTCACAGGCAGCGCCGCCGCTTTTGCGGGGAAGGAGCCGTCTGCGACGGTTGCAGTCGCCGCGAGCCTGCTCAAAAAGGATTAAAGCATCGCTCCGATTAAATAGCTGTGCCGGCAAAGATTCGGCGCGCGTCGGAGAACAGCGGAGGACTGCAAGGCGGAGGAAAAGCAATGAAGCTCAGAAATTTTGTTGCCGCTTTAATGTGCTTGGCAGTCGTTTTTGCGTCCGCTGTGACGGCGTTTGCGGCGCCCGAGGACGGAAATTATATTGACGATATATACGACTGGGTAAGCAGTACTGTAAGCGAAGTTATAGACGATATTTCAAGCGGCGAATCGTCGGACAGCGGAGAGTCGGGTTACGATACGCCGGAGGATACCTCCTCGGACGATACGTCCCACGAGCCCGAAACAGAATATTACGTCGAGCCGGAGCCTGAACCCGAACCCGAACCGGAGCCGGAGACCGAACCGGAGCCGGAAGCATATGAGGACAGCTCCTCGGAATCCGGCAACTGGTACGACTGGTTTTCTGTTTCTCAGGCGGAAACGGAGCCGGAAACCGACGTTATAATAGAAAATGTTGACAACAGCTCAAAACCCGGAACGACGGAGTATGTCGGCTACGGATTTTTGATGTGGATAGTTATAATAGCCGGAGTGATAATCACAATAGGGATTCTCACAAATACGCATATAAGGAAAAAATCGTAAGACACGGGGGCAAAGCTATGAAAAGAGAGGCTGTTTTTCACACCGCAAAGGACAATATGTGCTATCAGCTCAACGGCGATGAGATATATATCGCGCTGATGACGGGAAAGGATATAAAAACCGTAGATATTCAGTGGGGAGATCCGTTTGATTCCGGCATTATGGGCGGAGCGGAAAAATGGAGCGGAAAGACCGAAAAAATGACGGAGGTGCTCGAGCTTGAAAATCATTTTTGGTGGTCGATAAAGGTCGTGCCGCCGTATAAAAGATGTATGTATTACTTTACCCTGTCGGACGGCGAGGAGAAGGTTTTCTATTTTGAGGACGGGTTTTACACCGAGGCAGGGCTTGGCGTGCAGGGCAGGAGAATGCAGTGCTTCTGCTTCCCCTGGATGAACAGCGCCGATTTGTTTGAAACGCCGGACTGGGTTCAGGACGCGGTGTGGTACCAGATATTCCCCGAGCGATTTGCGCGTGACGGAGGAGCAAAAAGAGGAATAAAGCCGTGGAAGCACGAGGAAATAAAGGGCGTAAACTTCAGCCTGCGCTACGGGGGAAATCTCAGGGGCGTTATAAACCGGCTCGAATATCTGCACGACCTCGGCATAAACGCGATATACTTTAACCCGATATTTAAATCTCTCTCTGACCACAAGTATAATACTGACAACTACTACGAGATAGACGACGACTTTGGGACAAAGGAGGACTTCAAAGAGCTTTGCGACAAGGCGCATTCGCTCGGCATAAGGATAATGCTTGATATGGTGATGAATCATTCGAGCTTTTTCTTCGAGCCGTTTGTCGATGTTGTTAAGCACGGCGAAAGCTCTAAATATAAGGACTGGTTCATGATAAACAAATTCCCCGTCACGCTCGACAGGAACACGAGGGACGGCAGATATTATTCCTTTGCGTTCGTTCAGTATATGCCAAAGCTCAACACAAACAACCCCGAGGTTATGGAGTATTTCGCGCGTGTCTGCGAATACTGGACAAGCCAATTCAGGGTTGACGGACTGCGCTTTGACGTTGCAAACGAGGTGTCGCATGAGTTTTTAAAGCTGATACGAAGGAGGGTAAAGGCGGTCAATCCCGACATATATCTTCTTGCTGAGATATGGCACGATTCCACGCCGTGGCTCAGAGGGGACAAGTTTGACGCCATAATGAACTATTCGCTGAGAGAGGCGGTATCGGACTTCTGGCTCGACGAGCAGCAGACGACTAAGCAGCTTGAGCAGAGGCTCAACAGATGCCTCACAATGTATCCGGAGCAGTCGCTCAGAGTGATGTTCAATCTGCTCGATTCACACGATACCGAAAGACTCTATCATCGCTGCGGTCACGACGAGGATAAATTTTTCCAGCAGCTCACTCTGCTGTTTACGCTGTTTGGAAGCCCGTGCATATATTACGGCACCGAGATTATGATGGACGGAGGACACGACCCGGACTGCCGCCGCTGTATGCCGTGGGACGAGATAGACAGCGGAGATCACGACGAGATAATCGCGCAGGTGAAGACGCTGATAAAAGCGCGCAAGGAAACGCCGGAGCTTAAAAGCCTTGATATGAAATTTATAGACAGCGGAAACAACAGGCAGATAAAATATATAAAGGACGGCAGCGTGCTTGTTGCGGCAAACGCGGACGACGCGCCGATGGAGCTTGAATACCGCGATGTGATATTCTCACGAGGACTCGAAAACGGCGTGTTAAAGCGCGGAGGCTGTGCGATTTGCAGAGTTTGATGCGCGGCTGTGGAGTATGATATAAAGATATAAATATATTGCGATATTATATTGCGATATTGCGAACGGATTAAAAAGTGAGCGCGGCAGCGAAGAGAAGCTGCCGCGCTTGCCCGTTTAAAGATTGTACTTGAGAAGAGAAGCCGGGCGGCGACCGTCACATTTCCGCCTCCGGCGGAAATGTGACGAAAAACGCGGCGGGGGAAAGTTCTGCGTTTTTTCGGCATATTCCAGCCCCGCCGCGTTTTTCCGCGCGGCTGCGCCGCGCCGGTCGCCGCCCGAACAGACCGCCTCAGGCACAAGTCTGAAACGAGGGACGCGGCAGCCGCAAAGCAGGAGCAAGCCAAAATGAACGAGTTATTGAAAGGCAAGTATATAGGTCCTGATTATGTTTGCATTTGGAATAATTGGCGAGTGATAGAGCCGAATTATTTGACAAGGGTATTTCACAAGGGCATTTCCGAAAGTACCTTGCCAACAGTCAGGCTTCACGATTTAAGGCACAGTGCAGCAAGCAATCTTTTGAATATGGGTTTTACTGTTGCTCAGGTGGCTGAGCGATTCGGAGAAAGTTCTTCAACTACCGCTTTTTATTGGGTTATATTATTTTGTCATATACATAAGCGAACGCTAAAAAAATCAAGCGAATCAAGCGAAGAAGAAGACGAAGAAGAAGACGAAGACGAAGACAAAGACGAAGACAAAGACAAAGACAAAGACGAAGACAAAGACGAAGACGAAGACGAAGACAAAGACGAGGAAACGACCGAAAAGCCGAAAAACGGGAACGAAAAAGCAGCAAGGCGGTCAAAAACAACCGACCGGTTGAAAAAACAACCCAAAACAACCGAACGGTTGAAAAAACAACCGAAAACAACCCAAAACAACCCAAGAAGAAGAAAAAGAAAAGGAAGAAGAAAAATAAGACGAAGATGAAGAAGACGACGAAGAAGAAAAAGAAGATTGCCGGCTCCGCCGGAGGCTCTGTCGGCACAGCCGACTCTCGAAGCTCCGCCGGTGGCTCTGTCGGCACAGCCGACTCTCTAATCGCCCTCATGCACGCAGCTCCGCTTTTTGTCTTCTCGCTTTCCCGTTTACCGCAGCTTTACCGACTGTGGGCATAAAAGCCCGATTGAGCGAAAACCCTTTGAGCAAAAGGCGGGGAGCTTTGGAGCGGGGCGAACAGTCAAATCAAAAATCAATTTTTTGAGCAAGCAGGGAGTGTGAACGAGGCGAACAGCAAAATCAAAAATCAGCCTTTGGGCGAAAGGCGGAAGTCTTAGGGGGAGCGCCAGCTCCCCCTAAATGAACTATGATTTCAAGCAGCAGCCGCGCCGGCGCAAGTTGGCGCGGCTGCTGTCGGCGAGAGCGGTCTTAGGGCGCAAGCCAAAAAAATTTTTCATTTTTTGCTTTTTTTAACGTTTAAATATTAATTTTTCCGCTTTTCGCCTGTATGGTGCAGGAAGAAATTTCTGCAAATAATTGCAAGGGAGTTTTTACTGACCGTGGAAAAAAGGCTTAACAAGGCGGAACGGCTGTTCTGCCGCTGGTACTGCGCTACCGGCAACGCCCGCGAATCGGCGGCGAGGGCGGGCTTCGTTGACAGCCCCGAGGAAAAGGGGCTGGAGCTTCTGTCGAAGGAGCATATCCTGAGAGAGCTGAAAAAGGGAATGGCGAGGGAGCGCGAGCTTCTCAGGCTAAAGGCGATGAAGGGGCTGGAGCGCGTCGCCTTTGGCAGCGTTTCCGACGCCGTAAGGCTTATCTGCGGCGGCGCGCAGCTTTCGGAGCTTGACAGCCTCGACCTCTTTCTCATCAGCGAGATTAAAAAGCCGAAGGACGGAGCGATGGAGATAAAATTCTTCGACCGCCTGAAGGCTCTCGACAGTCTTGCCGGCGAGTTTGACGAGGGCTCCGGCTCCGCGATTCCGTTTTACAACGCATTGAACGACGCCGCGAAGGCGGTAAGCGGCGAGGCGGCTGACGATGGAATTTAACTCATTCTCGAAAAAACAGCTCAAGGCGCTAAGCTGGTGGTGCAAAAGCAGTCCCGACAAGAGCCGCGACGCGGTTATATGCGACGGGGCGGTCAGAAGCGGCAAGACCCTGTGCATGAGCATATCGTTCATCTTCTGGTCTTTCTACTCGTTCTGCGACAGGGATTTCGCCATCTGCGGCAAAACCGTAAGAGGAGTAAGGCGAAACGTGATAACGCCGCTTCTGTCTACCCTGAGAGAGCTTGGCTTCGGCGTGAGGGAAAAGCTGTCGGCAAACATGATGGAGATTTCATACGGCTCGATAAAAAACAGATTCTACCTCTTTGGCGGGCGCGACGAGAGCTCTGCCGCCCTTATTCAGGGCATAACGCTTGCAGGCGTACTTTTTGACGAGGTTGCTCTGATGCCCCGCTCGTTTGTCGAACAGGCTCTCGCACGCTGCTCCGTAAACGGCTCCAAATTCTGGTTCAACTGCAATCCCGAGCACCCCGAGCATTGGTTCTACCGCGAATGGATATTAAAGCGGAGAGAGAAAAACGCGCTGTATATCCACTTCTTGATGGAGGACAACCCCTCGCTGTCGCCGGAGATGCTCAGCCGTTACAAATCGCTCTACTCCGGAGCCTTCTATCAGCGGTTTGTCGAGGGCAAATGGACGGCGGCTCACGGGGCTGTGTACCCGTTTATGAGCGAGGATATGTTCCCTCCCGTTCCCGAGTGCGATTTTGAGGACTTTGCCGTTTCTTGCGACTACGGAACGGTAAATCCCGCCTCCTTCGGCTTATGGGGGCTGTATGGCGGGGTGTGGTACAGGATAGACGAGTACTACTTCTCCTCTCGCGACGAGGGCTGCCAGCGCACCGACGAGGAGCATTATACGGCTCTGGAGGAGCTGTGCGGCGACAGAAAAGTTTCCGCCGTAACCGTCGACCCCTCGGCGGCGAGCTTTATCGAGGTGATAAGGCGGCACGGCAAATTTAACGTCGTGCCCGCGAAAAACAACGTTCTCGACGGAATACGGGAAACAGCCGCCGCGCTGAAAGAGAGAAAAATCGTTATATGCAGCGTATGCCGCGACTCAATGCGCGAGTTCGGGCTTTACCGCTGGAGCGAAAACAGCATAAGCGACGCCCCGATTAAGGAAAACGACCACGCAATGGACGACATAAGATATTTTGTCACAACTCTTTCGGGAAGCGCGGCGGACGATTGCTTTGCCGTCGCCGCCGAAAGGTAAAGGAGGATTGAATGAATCTATTTAAAAGGAACAGGAGCGGCGCCCCCTCCTGCGCCGTGCAGACCGCCGACGGCTATTCCTCGAGCCGACCGTTTTTTGTCGCGGGCGAGCGCTCCGATTATATGGAGAGGCGGCTCTACTGCGCACTGCGCGACCGCGTTCCGCTGATTGGCGGCGCGCTCGACAAGATAGTGCGTTTGACGGGCAGCTTTGAGGTGCGCTGCGGCAGCCGCTCCGCCGAAAACGCTCTGAACGATTTTCTGCGCGGGGTCAAGGTCGGCGCGAACGGCAGGGGGATATACTCCTTTATCTCCTCCTATCTCAGTCAGCTCCTCACCTGCGGAACGGCGGTGGGCGAGATAGTGCCGTACGGCGACAAAAGCGGCATTGCCGCGCTGTACAATTCAAACCTTGACGACGTGGAGCTTCGGCGCGGCGACGACCCGCTCACTCTGCGCATATTCTCTCGCCGCTCAGGCTCCGCCGTTCCCGTCAGGAACCCCTCTCTCATACTCGTTTCCGCGCTCAACCCCTCCCCCGGCGAAATTTACGGCGTTTCGGTTTTGAGAGGACTGCCCTTTGTCAGCGACATATTGATGAAAATATTTCACTCTATCGGAGAAAACTGGGAGCGCGTGGGCAACGTCCGCTTTGCCGTGAGCTGTCCGTCCGACGGCTCAAACGCGAGGGAGAGGGCAAATCAGATAGCGCGGCAGTGGAGCCTCGCCATGGGCGACAAGGAGCACGCGAAGGATTTTGTGAGCGTGGGCGACGTTTCCATAAAGGTAATCGGCGCGGACAATCAGATACTCGACAGCGAGGTCCCCGTCAGGCAGATACTTGAACAGATGGTTGCAAAGCTGTCGGTTCCGCCGTTTCTTTTGGGGCTTTCGTGGTCGTCCACGGAGCGAATGGCTTCTCAGCAGTGCGACATTCTGACGAGCGAGCTTGAATGGTACAGGCATCTTCTTGAGCCGGTCATTGAAAAAATATGCCGCGTATTCTTCAGAATGAACGGCTATGACGAGCGCATGGAGATAGTCTGGAGCAACATTAATCTTCAGGACGAAACGCAGCTTGCGCAGGCGCGGCTTTGGAACGCGCAGGCGCTTGAAACCGAATTGAGAAACGCGGAGGTGAGAAGTGACGAACAGAGGAGAAATAATCAGGAAGGACTGCCTCGGTGACGAGGACATAGCGCTTGTAAACAGATACACCAAGCGCGAGATGACCGCGCGGGAGCTTTACTGCTTTTCCATGATTTTATGCGACAACGAGATAGACCGAGATTTTGAACAGTTCCCCACCCCGGAGCTTTATAAAATAGCTCGGCTTTTCGAGGGCAAAACCGGAATATTCGACCACGCGCCGAGCGCCGCGAATCAGTGCGCGAGAATATACCGCTGTGTTGTTTGTGAAGCGGAGGGGAAAAAGAACAGCCTCGGGGAAACATACGCGTTTGTCAAAGCCGACGCTTATATTCCGAAAAACGACAGCACCTCGGCTTTGATAGACTCCATAGAGTCCGGCATAAGGAAAGAAATCAGCATAGGCTGCGCCGTAAAGCGCACCGTCTGCTCAATATGCGGCGGCGACATGAACGGCTTTGACTGCGTCCATAAAAAGGGACAGTCATACGACGGCTCGCTGTGCTTCGGCAAGCTC
>CANPZK010000010.1 GCA_947588875.1 uncultured Clostridia bacterium | reverse complement strand
TCAGAGTTATACTCAACGGCCTCGGCAAGGACGCGGCTTATATAATTTCCCGTATTAACGGCTTTACATATGTAAAGACAGACTATGATTTCTTCACCGGCGAGCTTAAGGTCGTTGAGGAAAGACCCTTCTCGGACGGCGAGAGAGCGGCTGTTAAGTGCTACGGCGCCAACGACGTTCGCGAGGGCGTTGCTATAATGGTACACGAGGGAGTTGATGTTTCGATAACAGGAAACTCGACAAACCCGACGAGATTCCAGCACCTTGTTGCGGGAACCTACAAGAAGTGGGCTCTTGAAAACGGCAAGAAGTATTTCTCGGTTGCCAGCGGCGGCGGCACGGGACGTACCCTGCATCCGGACAACATGGGCGCCGGTCCCGCGTCTTACGGTCTTACGGACTCTATGGGTCGTATGCACGGCGACGCTCAGTTTGCGGGATCTTCATCTGTTCCGGCTCACGTTGAGATGATGGGACTTATGGGCATGGGCAACAACCCGATGGTTGGCGCGACCGTTGCCTGCGCTGTTGCGGTTTATGAGGGACTGAATAAATAAACCGTTTTAAGGCGTTTACAGGTTAAAAATAATATTGAGTTGAGTCAGACGCATTATCGGGACTTGTCCTTGTGGTGCGTCTGATTTTTTTGCCCGCATATTTGGGAGCGAGAGCCATACCGTCGGCGGCGACCCGAGCTGCCGCAGGCAGCTCGCTCTGCCGCGGGCGCGCGGGGCAGGGATTACAAATCGCGTCGGGAAGCCTGCGCCGCGCCCGCGGCAGGCTTCCTCGCGGAGCGAGGAAGCGGTCGCCGCCGCCCCACCCCGCAGAAAAATAGGACGTGCCAAATAATAAAATATCAGCACGAGATAAAAATTGCCCCCGACGGCAAGCAGACAGCTTGTCCGTCGGGGGCGTTTGTATCCTTGACGCCGCGCGGCGTCAAAAAATGATTGTTTAATTTAAAGAATCAGCCCTTAAGAGCCGCCTGAGCCGCCGCAAGACGAGCGATTGGAACTCTGAACGGCGAGCATGAAACGTAGTCAAGGCCGATCTTGTGGCAGAACTCAACAGAAGACGGGTCGCCGCCGTGCTCTCCGCAGATGCCGAGGTGCATATCCGGGCGAACCTCCTTGCCGAGCTTTATAGCCATTTCCATGAGCTTGCCTACGCCTGTCTGGTCGAGCTTTGCAAACGGATCGCTCTCAAAGATCTTGGCGTCATAGTAAGCGTTGAGGAACTTGCCCGCGTCGTCACGCGAGAAGCCGTAGGTCATCTGAGTGAGGTCGTTTGTACCGAAGCAGAAGAACTCGGCTTCCTTTGCGATCTCGTCAGCCGTAAGAGCGGCTCTCGGGATCTCGATCATGGTGCCAACCTCATACTTCAGGTCTGCGCCGGCAGCCGCGATCTCAGCGTCGGCAGTCTCAACAACTACGTTCTTAACGTATTTAAGCTCCTTAACCTCGCCAACGAGCGGGATCATGATCTCAGGAACGATGTTCCAGTCCGGATGAGCCTTCTTTACGTTTATAGCAGCGCGGATAACCGCAGAGGTCTGCATCTTTGCAATTTCAGGATAAGTTACCGCAAGACGGCAGCCGCGGTGACCCATCATCGGGTTGAACTCGTGGAGAGAATCAATGATAGCCTTGATCTGCTCAACCGACTTGCCCTGAGATTTTGCGAGAAGCTCAATGTCGGCTTCCTCAGTCGGAACGAACTCGTGAAGCGGGGGATCGAGGAAACGGATTGTAACCGGATTGCCCTCGAGAGCCTCATAAAGAGCCTCGAAGTCGCCCTGCTGTATCGGGAGGATCTTGTTGAGAGCAGCCTCTCTCTCCTCAACCGTGTCAGAGCAAATCATCTCGCGGAATGCCTCTATCCTGTCGCCCTCAAAGAACATATGCTCTGTGCGGCAAAGGCCGATGCCCTCTGCGCCGAGCTCGCGGGCTTTCTTAGCGTCTGCGGGTGTGTCGGCGTTCGTTCTTACCTTGAGAACTCTGAACTTGTCGACCCACTCCATAATTCTGCCGAACTCGCCGGCGATTGTAGCGTCAACGGTCGGAATTATGCCGTCGTATATGTTGCCAGTCGAACCGTCTATTGAGAGATAATCTCCCTCGTGGTACTCCTTGCCGGCAAGTGTGAATTTCTTGTTAGCCTCATCCATAACGATCTCCGAGCAGCCGGATACGCAGCAGGTGCCCATGCCTCTGGCAACAACGGCGGCGTGTGAGGTCATACCGCCGCGAACCGTGAGGATACCCTGTGAAGCCTTCATGCCCTCGATGTCCTCAGGCGATGTTTCAAGACGAACTAAAACTACCTTCTCGCCTCTCGCGTTCCATTCCTTCGCGTCCTCGGCTGAGAATACGATCTTTCCGCAGGCAGCGCCCGGGGAAGCCGCAAGAGCCTTTGCAATAGGGGTTGCCTGCTTCAAAGCGGCAGCGTCGAACTGCGGGTGGAGAAGAGTGTCGAGGTTTCTCGGGTCTATCATCAAAACAGCCTCCTGCTCTGAGATCATACCCTCGTCAACGAGATCGCAGGCGATTTTAAGAGCGGCCTGAGCCGTTCTCTTGCCGTTACGGGTCTGGAGCATATAGAGCTTTCTGTCCTCGATGGTGAACTCCATATCCTGCATATCTCTGTAATGATTTTCAAGCGTGTTGCAGATGCCGACGAACTGCTCGTAAACCTCGGGCATAACCTCCTTGAGCTGGTCGATCTTCTGCGGCGTTCTTACGCCTGCAACAACGTCCTCGCCCTGAGCGTTCATAAGGAACTCGCCCATGAGGTGCTTTTCGCCTGTCGCGGGGTCGCGTGTAAACGCAACGCCTGTGCCCGATGTGTCGCCCATGTTGCCGAACGCCATCATCTGTACGTTAACGGCTGTACCCCATGAATACGGGATATCGTTGTCGCGGCGATATACGTTTGCTCTGGGGTTGTCCCATGAGCGGAAAACGGCTTTGATAGCTCCCATGAGCTGCTCCTTAGGATCAGTCGGGAAGTCAACGCCGATCTTTTCCTTATATTCCGCCTTGAACTGCTCGGCAAGCTCCTTGAGGTCCTCGGCGGTGAGCTCTGTATCCTGCTTAACGCCCTTTTCGGCTTTCATCTTGTCGATGAGCTCCTCAAAATATTTCTTGCCGACCTCCATAACAACGTCGGAATACATCTGGATAAATCTTCTGTAACAGTCGTAAGCCCAGCGCGGGTTGCCCGACTTCTTAGCCATAACCTCAACGACAGTCTCGTTAAGACCAAGGTTGAGGATAGTGTCCATCATGCCCGGCATAGACGCTCTTGCGCCGGAACGAACCGAAACGAGAAGCGGATTCTCGGTGTCGCCGAACTTTTTGCCAGTGATCTCTTCCATCTTTGTGATGTACTCCATGATCTCGGCTTGAATCTCGTCGTTGATTTTTCTGCCGTCCTCATAGTACTGTGTGCAGGCCTCTGTTGTGATGGTGAAGCCCTGAGGTACCGGCAAGCCGAGGTTTGTCATCTCGGCAAGGTTCGCGCCCTTACCGCCGAGAAGCTCTCTCATCTTTCCGTTGCCCTCTTTGAACAAATAAACATACTTTTTGCCCATTGGAATTACCTCCTGAAAAATTTTGTGCGCAATAAAGCGCATACAAAAATATTGACTTCTCAGTCTAACTGCTATTATACCAAATGATTGACATTTTGGCTATACCTTATTCAAATTTTTTACAGTTTTTTCCGATAAAAACAACTGAAATTAACTATGCGTCGGTAAATAATTACCGTTAAAATGTATGAAAATGGCGAATGCGTCAATTTAGCTCTTGCAAAATCCGGTTTATGTGAGATAATAATTATATTAACAGAATGATAAAATGTTGTTTTTGCGGTCAAAAAAAGCCGCGCTCAAATAAAGGAGAGAGCTTAATGAGCAAGCTAAGCGCAATAATTCTCGCCGGAGGCGAGGGCAAGCGAATGAAGTCGGACAAACCGAAAACTCTTTCCGAGGTGCAGGGCAGACCGATTTTACAGTGGGTGCTCGACGCTGTAAGAGGCTCCGGCATAGACGACATATGCGTTGTCACGGGCTATAAAAGGGAGTATATAGAGGAATACCTTAAGTCGCTGCCGTATAGCGTTGAAACCACGTTCCAGAGCGAACGCCTCGGCACGGGGCACGCGGTCATGACCGCCAAGGAATTTCTGAAGAAAAATTCGGGAGATGTGATTATCTTAAACGGCGACGCCCCGTTTATGGATCCCGACACGATAAAAAAGGCGCTGAAACAGCACAGGGACAACGGCTGCTGCGCCACGGTAATATCGGCGATAGTGGACGACCCGACGGGCTACGGCAGGATAGTCAGGGACGAAAGCGGCGCGCTTAACGCGATAGTAGAGCACAAGGACGCGGACGAAAAAACTCTCCTGATAAAGGAGATAAACTCCGGCGGCTACTGGTTCTCAAGCGACGCTCTGCTGAACGTCCTGTCGGAGATAAGAGCCGACAACAAGGCGGGCGAGTATTATCTGCCGGACGCGATAAAGCTCTTGCTTGAAAAGGGCGGGACGGTCGGAGCCTGCGCCGCGGAAAGCGCGGACGCCGTTTTGGGCGCGAACGACCCGCAGCAGCTTAAGCAGCTCAACGAAATAGCAAAAAGGCGATATGGCGTAAAATAAAAATACATATTCTATGCAGCTAACTGCATTTTATAAAACAGGGGGTTATCAAATGAATTTTCACGGCAAGGATATTAAAATCTTCACCGGAAGCTCAAACAAGGACGTAGCGCAGGGCATCGCGGGCTGTTTAGGCCTGCCGCTCGGGAAGTCTGACTGCTCCACCTTCAGCGACGGCGAGATCTCGGTATCTCTCCACGAATCCGTAAGGGGAAGCGAATGCTTTATCGTTCAGTCCACCTGCGCGCCCGTAAACGACAATCTCATGGAGCTCCTCATCATGATGGACGCTATGAAGCGCGCGTCCGCCGCGAGGATCACCGCCGTTATCCCGTACTTCGGCTACGCAAGACAGGACAGAAAGGCAAAGGCGAGAGATCCAATCTCCGCAAAGCTGTGCGCCGACCTCCTCACCTGCGCCGGAGCCGACAGGATACTTACCATGGACCTTCACTGCGCTCAGATACAGGGCTTTTTCAATCTGCCCGTTGACCATCTTCTCGGAGCGCCGCTGCTCGCAAATCACTTGAAGGAGCAGATAGGAACGAATACGGACGATTATATTGTCGTATCTCCCGACCTCGGCTCGGTAACAAGAGCGAGAAACTTTGCCGCGAAAATCGGCTGCCCCCTTGCTATAATTGACAAACGCCGTCAGAGAGCGAACGTTTCCGAGGTAATGAACATAATCGGCGACGTGAGAAATAAAAAGGCGATACTCGTGGACGATATGATAGACACCGCCGGAACGCTCTGCAACGCGGCTCAGGCGATAGTTGAAAAGGGCGGAGCCACAAGCGTGGTAGCCTGCGCGACCCACGGCGTGCTCTCCGGTCCGGCTATCGAGAGAATAGAGAAGAGCATAATCAAGGAGGTAATCCTGCTCGACACTGTTCCGGTTACGGACGATAAGCTGATAGACAAATTCACTATTCTGCCGACCGCCCCGATATTCGCGGAGGCAATCGAGAGAATTTACGCCGACAAGCCGGTTTCTCCGATGTTCGGCTGATAAAAATAATCATCAAAAACCAAAAAGACTTCAATGCGGTAATTCCTTACGGATTTATCGCATTTTTGTCGTACTCCAAGGAGATGCTGCAATATGATAAATCCCTTTAAAAGAACCGGCGGGGCTGACTTTATAATAGTCGGGCTCGGCAACCCGGGGCGCGAATATGAGCGCACCCGCCACAATGCCGGCTTCATAACGCTTGACCTTTTGGCGGAAAAATATTCGATAAGCGTAAGCAGGCTCAAATTTCACGCGCTCACGGGACTCGGGAGCATAGACGGGATAAAGGTAATGCTGTTAAAGCCGCAGACGTTTATGAACAAAAGCGGCGAGGCGGTCAGAGAGGCAATGAATTTTTACAAATTACCCCCCGAAAGAGTTGTTATAATATCAGACGACGTATCGCTTGAGCCGGGCAGACTGCGCATAAGGCGAAAGGGCAGCGACGGCGGTCAAAAAGGATTGCGCAGTATATTCGAGCTTTGCGGCACAAGCGACTTCCCGCGCATAAAGATGGGGGTCGGCGCGAAGCCGGAGCGCTTTGACCTCGCGGATTGGGTGCTGTCCAAGCTGACTGCGGACGATGAAAAGCGCTTTATCCGGGCGGCGCAGTCGGCGTGCGACGCGGCGCGGCTGATTGTAAACGGCGAAACGGACAAGGCGATGAATCTTTATAACTCATAATAACGCGGGGACGGAAAATGAAATTTATTCAGACTGAAACATCAAAGCTCAGAGAGTACAAACTGCTCAAGGCGGCGATTAAATCGCGCCGAGGGGCGGTGGTCGCGGCGGGGCTGACGACCTCGCTCAAATCGAATATCATACACACCCTTTGCGCCGAGCTCGGCTCAAAGGCTTTTGTCATTGTTGACGACGAGGCGCAGGCGCAGACGCTCGCGAACGACCTCGCCTCTATGGGCGGCAAGCCGCTCGTGTATCCGGTGAGGGATTTCAGCTTCAGAAATATGCAGAGCATATCAAAGGAGTACGAGCACAGCCGCATAAACGTGCTGAGCAAAATGCTCACAGGCGATTACACAGCCGTAATAGCCTGCGCGGACGCGGCGGCGCAGTACACGATACCGCCATATGCGCTCAAAAAAGCCTCTCTTGTTTTAAAGAGCGGCGGACAGGCGAGCGTTGAGGATATAACGGAGGCGTTGCTCCTTGCGGGCTACGAGCGGTGCTCGCAGGTCGAGGGAGCGGGTCAGTTCGCCGTCAGAGGCGGAATAATCGACTTCTTTATGCCCGATTCGGAAAATCCGGTCAGAGTGGAGCTTTGGGGCGACGAGGTGGATACACTCAACTACTTTGACATAGAAACTCAGCGCAGGACGGATTATATAGAGGAGATAAAGCTCACCCCGTCGGCGGAGATACTTGTTGCGGACAGGGAGGAGCTTGCGGAGAGGATAGAGCATAAGGCGGGGCTGTTAAAGGGAAAAAACGCCCCCAAGGCGAGGGAGATACTTTTCCGCGAAGCTGAGGATATAAGAAACGGTATCTTTTCCGGCTCTCTCGATAAATTCATAGGGCTTGTGTATGATAAAACCGCGACTCTGTTCGACTACGCGGATAAGGACGCGATTTATTTTGTGTCCGAAAGCGCAAGGACGCGCGAGCGATTGCGCTCGTACGAGAGGCTGTTTGAGGAGGAGCTTAAGGAGTGCTTCGCCCAGGGGATACTTTGCAGGGGCTTTGAAACATATTCGATAGACAAGGTCGCGATGAACTCGATATTTTCAAAAAACAGGTTCGTCTATCTCGACAACTTCGCCACCTCGGGCTATGAGCTGAAAATAGAGGAAATAGTCACGTTCAACCTCAAACAGCTGTCGCTGTGGAGCGGCTCGGTCAGGGTGCTGACGGAGGATCTGAGCGAAATGCGCAATAAAACGGGGGGCACGGTCATACTTGCCGGAACGGAAAAGTCGGCAAAATCGCTTGCGGCGGAGCTTAACGAAAAGGGCTGCAACGCGGAATATGCGGACGACGTCGAGGAGCCGCAAAAGGGGTCGATATACGTTTTGCCCGGCGGACTTTCCGCAGGATTTGAATACCCGCAGACGGGGTTTGTACTCATCACCCACGGCATATCCGGCAAGACGAAAAGGCGCAAACGCGCAAAGGATAAAAACTCGCGCAGGATATATTCGCTGTCGGAGCTGTCGGCAGGCGACTATGTGGTTCATTCAATGCACGGCATAGGGATATTTATGGGAATACACAAGATAGAGGTTCAGGGGGTAGTCAAGGACTACATAAAGGTGGAGTACGCCAAAAAGGATACGCTCTACGTTCCCGTTACCCAGCTTGACCTCATTTCAAAATATATAGGGCCGAGCGAAAACTCGGCGGTGAGAATAAATCGGCTCGGAAGCGGAGATTGGCAGAGGACAAAGGCGCGGGTGCGCAAGAACGTAAAGGATATAGCAAACGAGCTTACGCGTATTTACGCAGAGAGAATGGCTGCGCCGGGATACGCCTTCTCGCCCGACGGCGAATGGCAGCACGACTTTGAGGCGGGCTTTGAATACGAGGAGACCGACGACCAGCTCCGCTGTATAGACGAGATAAAAAGGGATATGGAGCGCACCGCGCCCATGGACAGACTCCTGTGCGGGGACGTCGGCTTCGGCAAGACCGAGGTAGCTCTCAGAGCCGCGTTCAAGTGCGTTTCGGATTCAAAGCAGTGCGTTTTGCTCTGCCCGACGACGATACTCGCATGGCAGCATTATCAAACCGCGATGAACAGATTTGAGGGCTTCCCCGTAAAGATAGAGCTTTTGAGCCGTTTCCGCACGCCCAAGCAGCAGGAGAACATAATAAAACAGCTTAAACGCGGGGAGATAGATATGGTGATAGGAACTCACCGCGTAGTGCAGAAGGACGTTGTTTTCCGCAACCTCGGACTCGTCATAATAGACGAGGAACAGCGGTTCGGCGTGGCTCAAAAGGAGAGGTTCAAGGAGATATGCAAAAACGTAGACGTTCTCACTCTTTCAGCTACGCCGATACCGAGGACGCTGAATATGGCGATGAGCGGCATACGCGATATGAGCACGCTGGAGGACGCTCCGCAGGACAGACGACCCGTGCAGACCTATGTCTTAGAGCATGACGACGGAATAATCGCCGAGGCGATAAGGCGCGAGCTGCGCCGCGGGGGACAGGCGTTTTACCTGCACAACAGAGTGGAGTCGATCGACAGCTGCGCGGCAAGACTGCGCAGGCTTGTGCCGGAGGCGAAAATAGCCGTGGCGCATGGAAAAATGTCCGAGAACGAGCTTTCGGATATATGGCAGAGAATGCTTGAGCAGGAGATAAACCTGCTTGTTTCTACCACGATAATAGAAACGGGTATAGATTTGCCGAACGCCAACACGCTCATAATAGAGGACGCCGACCGTATGGGGCTTTCACAGCTTCATCAGCTCAGGGGAAGGGTCGGCAGAAGCACAAGGAGAGCGTACGCGTATTTCACGTTCAGGCCGCAGAAGGTGCTGACGGAGATATCGCAGAAGAGATTGAACGCGATAAAGGAATTTACGGAATTCGGCTCTGGCTTTAAAATAGCAATGCGCGACCTTGAACTCAGGGGAGCCGGAAACGTGCTCGGAGCCCAGCAGCACGGGCATATGGAGGACGTCGGCTACGATATGTATTTGCGGCTGCTCGGAGAGGCGTTAAACGAGGCAAAGGGCGAAAAGCCGGAAACGGCGGAGGAGCTTGAGTGCCTTGTGGACGTTCAGGTCCAGGCGCATATTCCGGAAGGCTATATAGAATCCCTCGGTCAGCGGCTCGACATATATAAGAGAATATCCGACATACGCAGCCGCGAGGACGCGCGGGACGTCACCGACGAGCTTATCGACCGCTTCGGCGACCCTCCCAAGGCTGTGCTCGGGCTTATAAACGTCGCCCTTACGCGCTCGCTTGCCGCCTCAAAGGGGATATATGAGATAAAGCAAAACGGCGCGACGATAATGCTCTATACGAATAACATAAAAACGCCGTTCGTAGGCGAGGTCATAAACAGATTCAAGGGCTCGGCTTTTTTGAACGCCGGAAGCAAGCCGTATATTGCTGTTAAATTTCAAGGCGAGCTTTCGCCGAATGAGATGCTAAAAAGGATTTTTTTCAGCGACGAAGCAAAAAAACAGGCTTAAATCGGTATTGAAAACGGGTAAAAATATGAATTTGTTTTAAATACCGACGAATTTATATAGACAAATTGATTGAAAAAGAGTATAATATTATCGCTTTTTGAAATTTGAAAGGACGGTCAATAAAAATGAAGATACTGAAAAAGGCGGCTGCCGCGGCATTGGCGGCAGGATTGCTTGTTACAGCGACAAGCTGTGCGGACACAACATGGTCCTATAAGGACGACAAAAACACCCTGCCGATAGGCGCTTATATTTATTATATGACGGGAGCTTACAGCTACGCTCAGCAGACGGCACAGTCCGAGGTTGAGGTAACCACCGATGCGGAGGGCGCTACCGAGGCGACAGAGGCGGTCGACGTTATGACCTCAAAGATCAAGGACGAGAACGGCGACAAGGAGATAACCGGCAAGGAGTATATCCTCAACACGGCGGACAAAAGCTGCAAGTCGCTGCTTTACACGCTCAAGAAATTCGACGATCTCGGGCTTAAGCTCACAGCCGACGAACAGACTCAGATAGACAACCTCGCCTCGCAAAGCTGGGTATATAACGGAAAGTCATATGAAAGGTTCGGCATTTCGCAGGATTCTTACAAGCTCGCTTATGCGGAGTTCAATGTTAAATACGAGGACGTATTTAAGGCGATGTACAACAAGGGCGGCGAAAAAGAGGTTCCCGACAGCGATTTGCAGAAATACTACACGACGGAGTATGTGGATTATTCGTACCTGCCGATGAATCTCTACACAACAGAGGAATCGACCGACGAGTCGTCGGATTCGTCAGCGGCGGCGACAAAGGCTCTCAGCGACGACGAGATAAAGAAGGCTAAGGAGAAGTTTGAGGGATATTCAAAGCAGTTAAACGACGGCTCAAAGACGTTCGAGGACATTGACGCCGAGTTCATGAAGGATCAGGGCGCTTCAACCAGCTCCGCCGCAACGAATCAGGAGATACTCGACCAGTCGTCGGCTCCGGCGGATATAATCACGGCGGTAAAGGATCTCAAAAACAAGCAGTCTAAGGTCATCACAGTAGGCGAGGGCGACAGCGCGGTTATGTACCTTGTATACAGAGGCGACATAAACGATTGTGTTGACAACCTCAAGAACGAGGACACTCGCTACACCGTGCTGACGAAGATGAAGAGCGAAGAATTTAACGACTATATGGACGAGCAGGCGGAGAAATACGAGGTTCAGAAGAATGACTCCGCAATATCAACATACACGCCGGAGGAGCTTGAAAAGAAGATGAAGGAGCTTCAGGCTGAAAACTCATCGGCGGCGTAAAACAGCACGGCGGATATATTCATGAGAAATTAAAAATGCACCCCAAAGCTCAGACGACATGATAAAACGTCTGACAAAGGGGTGCATTTCGTTATTTTGACAGAGGGATAATATTTAAAAAATTAAATAAAAGCCGCGTTCACGATTCGGCTCCGCGCCGCTTTGCCATTTCCTCGTGGTCGGCTTTGACGGCCTTATACAGTTCAACGCTGTTCCAACTGACGTTGACAGCGGTCACGACCGCCTTTAAATCTATTCTGCCGAGTCCGTGACGGTACAGCGACTGAATAAGGGCGTTCATTTTTTCGCCGGTGAAGCCGCTCATAACGAGCATCTCGTCGTCAAAGCCGTTTTCGGTGAAATCCTCGTCGCACGGCTCAAAGCCCTTTATCCCCGCAAGAGCGCCGATGAGCTGATTAAGCTCCGATTTGTCAACGACCCTCGTCCGAATTTTCAGCGGCAGCGCCGCCGCCCTGACGCTTTTGAGCCGCTCGTCTTTAAAGTTATAAAGCAATACAGTTTCGTTCATATTATCACCGTCCCAAATTGTCAGTCAGTGTCGAGCTTCAGCACAGCCATAAACGCGTCCTGAGGGACCTCTACGCTGCCGAGCTGGCGCATACGCTTTTTGCCCTCCTTTTGCTTTTCAAGGAGCTTTTTCTTTCGCGTTATGTCGCCGCCGTAGCACTTGGCAAGAACGTCCTTGCGCATAGCCTTTACCGTTTCGCGGGCGATTATCTTGCCGCCGATGCAGGCTTGTATCGGCACCTCGAATAGCTGTCTTGGAATCTTCTCCTTGAGCTTTTCAGCCATTTTTCTCGCTCTGCCGTATGCCTTATCCGAATGTATTATAAACGAGAGCGCGTCCACGACCTCGCCGTTCAGCATGATGTCCAGCTTGACAAGGCTGCTCTCCGCGTATCCGCTCAGCTCGTAGTCGAACGAGGCGTAGCCCCTTGTGCGCGATTTGAGCGTGTCGAAGAAGTCGTATATTATCTCCGCAAGCGGGAGCGAGTAGTGAATATCCACGCGGTCGGAGTCGATATATGTCATATCCTTGAATATTCCGCGCCTGTCCTGACAAAGCTCCATTATGTTGCCGACGTATTCCGACGGAGAGTAAATATGCGCGTCCGTCATAGGCTCCTCGGCGCTTGCTATCAGCGCCGGAGAGGGGTAGTTTGTGGGATTGTCTATCATTTTGACCTCGCCGTCCGTCATTGTCAGGCGGTATATTACGCTCGGCGCGGTGGTTATCAGGTCGAGGTTGTACTCGCGCTCTAACCTTTCCTGAATTATCTCCATATGAAGCAGCCCGAGAAAGCCGCAGCGGAAGCCGAAGCCGAGCGCGACTGAGGTTTCCGGCTCAAAGGAGAGGGAGGCGTCGTTTAAATTGAGCTTGTCGAGGGCGTCGCGCAGGTCGGCGTATCTCGCCCCGTCCGCCGGATAAATGCCGCAGTACACCATCGGCTGAGCCTCGCGGTAGCCGGGGAGAGGCTCGTCCGCGGGATTTGCCGCGAGTGTTACCGTGTCGCCCACCTTCGCGTCCTTTACGGATTTTATGGCGGCGGCTATATAGCAGACCTCGCCCGCGTGTATCTCCTTTGCCGGTTCAAGCGAGGTCGCGCGCAGATAACCACATTCGACCACGGTGAATTTCGATTTTGTCGCCATAAGCTCTATCTCGTCGCCCTGACGGAGCACGCCGTCCATAACGCGGACGTATATTATAACGCCCTTGTAGGAGTCGTAGTATGAATCGAATATGAGCGCCCGGAGCGGTTTTTCGTCGTCGCCAGACGGCGCGGGAATATCCGACACTATCTTTTCAAGCACGGCGCGGATATTTATTCCCGCCTTTGCCGATACCTGAGGCGCGTCCTGAGCCGGTATTCCTATTACGTCCTCAATCTCGTTTATCACCCTTTGCGGGTCCGCCGAGGGCAGATCTATCTTGTTTATGACCGGCACTATTTCAAGGCCGCCGTCAACGGCAAGATATGTGTTCGCGAGGGTCTGCGCCTCTATGCCCTGCGACGCGTCCACAACGAGGACCGCGCCCTCGCAGGCGGCAAGACTTCTTGAAACCTCGTAATTGAAATCGACGTGACCCGGCGTGTCGATAAGATTGAAAATATATTCCTCGCCGTCGTCCGCCTTGTAGTTCAGCGTGACGGCGTGCGCCTTTATCGTGATACCGCGCTCGCGCTCAAGCTCCATATTGTCGAGGAGCTGATCCTCCATGTCGCGCTGGGCGACCGAGCTTGTCTGCTCGAGTATCCTGTCGGCGAGAGTACTCTTGCCGTGGTCAATGTGCGCTATTATGCTGAAATTTCTTATTTTATCTCTTGAAAATGACATGAAATCACCTTTTATATTATTCTGCGTTTAGCGCCGTCGGACAAAAGCCGTTCATACAGCATTTGCCGCACATCGGCTTTCTCGCCGTGCAAACCGCTCTGCCGTGCAACACGAGCCTGTGGCAGAAGTCGTTTGATTCCTCCGGCGGGAGAAGATTGCGCAGTATTTTTTCTATCTTGGCGGCGTCCTTTATATTGTGAAGTCCGAGCCGCGAGGTTATTCTTATGCAGTGCGTGTCCACGACTACGGCGCTTTTTCCGAATATATCTCCGACGATAAGATTCGCCGTCTTTCTGCCGATACCCGGCAGAGTGACAAGCTCCTCTATGGAATCAGGCACCGTGCCGCCGAAGTTCTCCTTAAGCGCCCTTGCCATATTCACTATATCCTTTGCCTTCGTCTTGTAAAGCCCGCAGCTCTTTATGTATTCCTCAACCTCGGAGGGCTCCGCAGCGGCAAAGTCGTCGACGCTTTTGAAACGCTCGAACAGAGCCGGAGTTACCATATTCACCCTTGCGTCCGTGCATTGGGCGGCGAGCCTTGTCGCTATCAGAAGCTGGAGCGGGTCTGTGTATGTCAGCGAGCATATGGCGTCGGGATATTCTCTTTTCAGCGCGTTTACCGCAGATAGCGCGATCTCCTTGTCTGTCATACTTTAACGCCTCCGTAAAGGTCAATGTGGGCGGCAATCATATATTGCCGCAGGATTTGTATAAAATTAATTTTATCATATGTATCGCATTTTGTCACGGCTTCTGTTTATTTTTTAAAATTAATGTGTTATACTCTCCTTGTGACGGAGCGTCGTGGGAGAACAGCGACGCATTTTCGGGCGGCGACCGCTTGCCCGCGCGGCGGGCAAGCCAAAGCGCAGCGGGGGGAGAGCCTTTCCTGCGTAGGCGGCCTTGCGAGCCGCCGCGCTTTGCGGAGCTGCCGCAGGCAGCTCCGGGTCGCCGCCCGCCTCGGAGCGGGCGCGCAGCCTGAGCCTGAGCCGAGTATAAGTAAAATATTGCCTTGACCAAAAGGAGATAAGGAGCAGAGTATGTATAAAAATTATATTTTCGATTTATACGGCACGCTTTTAGACGTGAGGACGGACGAAGGGAAAAAATCGCTGTGGAAACAGCTTGCTATGTTTTACTCCTTCAACGGAGCCGAATACAAATGGAAAAAGCTGTGTAAAAAATACTTCGAATATGTAGAGGCGGAAAAGAAAAGAGTGCAGAAAAGCCACCCGGAATATACCAAGGTGGATATAGTGATAGACAAGGTGTTTAAAAAGCTTTACACCGATAAAGGGGTAAAGGCGTCGGCGGAGCTTGTCGAGATAACGGCGCGCCTTTTCCGTTGCCTGTCAACCACAAAGAAGGCAAGACCGTATAAGGGCGTGACGGAATTTTTTGACGAGCTGCACAAAAAGGGGAAAAGGATATATCTCCTGTCAAACGCGCAGAGCAGCTTTACCGTTCCGGAGCTGAAGCTGACGGGACTCTACGACAAATTCGACGGCATACTTATCAGCAGCGCGGAGCAGTGCTGCAAGCCGGATACGGCGTTTTTCGATATACTTTTTAAGCGCTATAATTTGAAAAAAGGCGAAAGTATAATGATAGGCAACGACGAAACCTCGGACATAAAGGGAGCGAACGATTACGGCATTGACTCTCTCTATATACATACGGCAATATCGCCAAAGCTCGGAAATAGCGCGCCGGAGAGCAAATATTTTGTCGGCGACGGCGATTTCCGAAAAATACCAAAGCTAATTCTAAAATAAAATCGTTTTATAAGCTAAAAAACAACGCGCCTCCCAAGCGGAGAGGCGCGTTGAGCTTATTTTGCCTTGTCGAAAATTTTTGTTATCTTGTCACGGCGTTCCTTGTGGGCTTTGTCGGGATTATCTCCGACGGATTTCGGATCGTTATAGATCATCATATATTTTCCGTTGTCGGAAAGCTCGGCGTAAACGTCGGAAATTCCGAGCATATTGAACTTGCCGGTCTCTTTGACGTCTGACGTTATTTTTTTAGCGGCGTCGCTGAGCTTGTCGGTGTTGAATTCGTAAATCTCCAGCAGGGCGTTGCCGCCGTCAAGCTGTATTGTAAACCTGTATCCGCCCTCGGCGCCGATAACATCGCTCTGCATGACGGTTGCGTCTTCGGGAATGAGCTTGTCCTTATTGAGGTCCGTACACAGATTTTTCAGACCGTCCTGCTCGATTTTTGATACCTTCACCGTTTCACTCATGCTCTGCGGCGCAGTGGCGCAGCCGGCAAACGAGAGGATACAAGCCGCCGCCATAATAACGGCAATTATTTTAGCAAATTTTTTCATATTAATTTCCCTTTCGATTGTTAGTTATCTTTTTGACAGCTTTGTTTAAGCGTTTTGTCAAAGCTAAGCTCATACCGTATAATTATAGCGTAAATGCTCGCGGATTACAAGCAAAATAAAACAGAAATAATATTTTCTAAATTGCAAGCTAAAATGTCCGCAAATATCAAGTGACAAAAGGTTGATTTAAGAGCATATTTGATGTCCCTTTGAATCCTCCCTGCCCTTGACAGAAACGACGCGAATAGGTAGAATATTATTGCAAAACAGGGGCGGTAAAACAATCGGCTCAATTTGCGCATAGCCGCATAAAGCATAAATATTAAAAATATGCAAAAGACAGCGCAAAGTATCAAACCCGGCTTTAAGCGCGAACCGAAAGTATTGTCCGCTAAGGAGATGGAAAAACTATGGATTTTATTTACGATTGGCTGTCGCAGTTTCAGCCTCAGGGTCATACTCAGGTGACCTTTAATATTTTTGTCGCGGTGGCAATGATTTTCGCCCTGCTCAATACCTTTCTCGGCTTCAAGCTCACAAAGCTTTGGGCAACTCTCATCGGTGTGCTGATAGGCTTTGCGGGCGGCTTTGCCCTCGGAGAGTACATATGGCATAACAGCGGCGTCGCTCTTATATGCGCGCTTGTCCTCGCGGTCGCAATCGGCGCAGTCGCCTTTCTTATCTATAAGGCGGGCGTGTTCCTCATGTGCGGCGCGGCGGCGTTCGGACTGGCTTATCTTCTGCTCGACGCCTATGTCGATAATCAGATAATTAATATTTCGGTAGCCGCAATAGTCGGGATCTTGGTCGGTATAATTTCCATACTGCTCATGCGTCCTTTTATTATAATCACAACTGCGCTGGGCGGCGGATTCAGCTTTGCAAATTCGCTGTTTACGCTTTTGCCACCCTCCATGTCCGAACAGCAAATGGTCTTGGGATTGAGCCTGCCTATTTTGATAGTCGGAGCGGCAGTCGCTGTGATTGGAATCGTGGTTCAGTTTATAACAACAAAAAAACGCGCCTGAGCGCGAGGGGTCAGCGCCTTGCGGCGTGTACATACGGGGGGGACGGACGCGTCCCCTTTTTTGTTGCCCGCAGCCATAATTTATTTTGGGCTTGCACCCAAGCCCTCCATTGCCGACCGCCGCTTTACCGACCTCCGCCGGTAAAGCGGCTGCTTAATATGTTTTCTATTTGCAGGAGGAGCTTCGCTCCTCCTGCACCTCCACATTCTCGCTCAATGGCTTTTGCTTAATCAAAGTCTTTATGCCCGTGAATTGACTTCGCCGCAGAGAGCGTAGATAAAAACGAGTCTTTGAGCGAACAAGTGGGGGCGCGGGCATGAAAGCCATAAAAAGAAGTATGAGGGAATATAAAGGTGAATCGCCTCATTTTTCACTCTATTTAAAGAGCGGGAAAAAGCCCTTTCTTTTCTTTCGCGGCGGACAGGCGTAGTCGACAAGTATAGTGTCCTCGCCGATGAGCTTAATGCTGTCCCAGCCTATCGTTATATCGTTGCGCTTGCCGAAAATACCGAGAAAACGAAACCTGCCGTATATAACGATAGATACGAGCTTGGCGCAGCAGGTGTCTATCTCAACGTCGTCTACAAAGCCGAGCCGAGTTCCGTCGCCGGCGCTTATCACCTCCTTGTGTCTAAGGTCAACAATTCTGCATCTCATCAAACCACCTCGCAAATATCTATGATTTTATGCGACATAAAATGAATTTATTTCCCCTTTATGTTGTAGACGGTTTAAAAATGTGATACAATAAATCAATACAGGAGGTTTTGATTATGAGCGAATATGTATTGTTTTCAGACAGCACCCTCGACCTTACGGCTGAGGTGTGCGATAAATACGATATAAGGGTAATTCCGATGGGAGTTACGATAGATGAAAAATTCTATAAATATAATTTAGATGAAAAGGAAATAAGCTGCGCGGAATTTTACTCAAAGCTCAGCTCCGGAGCGTCTTGCTCTACAAGCCAGATAAATTACAAGGATTTCAAGGATAACTTCGAGCCGGTGCTGAAAGAGGGCAAGGATATACTCTATATATGCTTCACCTCGGGAATGTCGAGTACCTTCGGAACGTGCAATATAGTTATAAACGATTTAAAGGAAAAATACCCGGACAGAAAGATCATAGCGATAGATTCGCTGTCAGCTTCGATAGGCGAGGGCGTTTTGGTGCTTAACGCCGCCGCCAAAAAAAGTCACGGAACCGATATTGATACGCTCGCAAAGTGGGTGAGCGAGAACCGCACAAAAGCCTGCCATTGGTTCGTTGTGGAGGATCTCGACAGGCTTAAAAAGGGCGGGAGAATTTCAGCGGCGGCGGCTACCTTCGGCAAGGCGCTCGGAATACGCCCGCTCATTTCCGTCGATATGGAGGGAAGGCTCACGGCGGTTGCGAAAATCAGAGGACAGCAAAAGGTTTACAGCGAGATAGTGAGCCGCCTTGTGTCCGACGGCGTTGATACAAAAAATCAAACGGTTATTATAGGACACGCGAATTGTCCCGAAAAGGCGGAGGAGCTTCGCAAAATCATCAAGGAGAAAAAGCTCGTTGATAAGATAATCATAGCCAATATAGGGCCGGTCATAGGCACTCACGTCGGAAGCGGTATGCTCGCCCTCGCGTTTATGGGTGAAAGAAATCTTTAAAAATAAAAAACGGTGATGAAAATGAAAAAGCTGCTCAAAGGCTTTGCCGCAATCCTTATATCCGCGCTCGTCTGCATCGCGCCGCTCAGCTCCTGCGGAGATGAGGTGGACGTTCTTAAATCCGGCGCGTCCTCAGACTATCTGAAAACGGTAAAAAACGATTTGTACGATTATGACGTTTTCGACGGTTATATCGCGATAGCAAAGTACAACGGAGCGGAAAAAGAGGTAAGGATACCGTCGGAGATAGACGGCAAGCCGGTAAAGAGTATAAGCGCAAATTCATTTTATAACTGCGACAAGGCTGTAAAGACCGTTGTAATACCCGCGTCAATCGAAACGATAGAGGATAATTCCTTTACGGGCAATAAAATAGAGAGATTTGAGATAGACGAAGAAAATCGCAGCTATATTGAAAAGGACGGAGCAATCCTTGACAAGGCGGAAACAAAGCTCGTGGCGTATGCCTGCGGCAGCGACAGAGAGGAGTTTTCAATACCCGACGCGGTGGAAAGGATACCGTCGGGCGTGTTCTCGGGGGCGAGAGGGTTAAAAAGGCTTGAAATACCGAAATCCGTAAAGGAGATAGACACGTTCGCTCTGATGAATTCGGGGCTTACTGAGCTGAGATTGACAGCGGTTGAAAAGCTCGGTATGGGGGCGCTCTGGAATTGCCTTGACCTTGTTGAGCTGGAGCTTCCGAGGTGTTTAAAGGAAATAAGCATTCCCGCGAGCATTTGCCAGAATTGCAGTTCGCTCAGGACTGTAAAGGGCTATGATTCCACCGAAGCCGCAGGGCTTATCAATGCGGAGGGAGTAAACGCGGAATATATCAGCTTGGGTCAGTGAGCGGCAGGGCATAGACAAAAACAAAATCCCGTTTTCACCGAATTGAATCGCCGCCAAAATTGGCGGCAATTTTTTATGCAAAATACATAAAATATTTTGAAAAAATGACAGAATTAAGCTTTTTTAGGGATTTTTTTCGCTTTATTATTCGAATAAAGAAATATAATTTAATTTTGTCATTTGGTTTTACATTTTGTTAAAAATTTCTTGCAGACAAACCGAAAAATTTATTATATAATAACTAATGTGCTTTAAATGCATTGCGGTAATACATAATAAAGGTTGTCTTAAAAAATGCTTTTGGGAGAAAATAAAAATAGAAAAACGGCTCGTTCATCGTTTGCAGGCAAAGCGGCGGACAAAATCAAGAGCGCCAATAAAAAGCGCGCCGCGCTCGGCGTTGCGGCGATAGCTGTTGCGGCGGCTGCCGCCGTGAGTATAGGCGCGTCTGCGTCGCTCGGTCAAAGCGTATCGGGCAGCGCCGATATTTTACAGCTCAGCGGCTTTGAATACGACAAGGACGACTACAAGGCGTCGTCGTTAATGGCGGAGAATGATAATCTCGTGCGTACAAAGGTTATCACCGCCAAGTCCGGCAATCCCGATGAGCAGTCGACGGAGGTCGCGGAAAAGCCGCCGGTCGTCAGCTTAAACGAGAAAAGCATTACGTTTAAAAAGCTCAAGGAATCCTTTGTGCTTGTGCCGAGCTTCAGCAAGGAGGACGCTGAAACAAAATACAAATGGACGAGCGCGGACGACAAGATTGCAAAGGTAGATAAAAACGGAAAGGTCACGCCCGTTAAAAACGGCACGGTAAAAATCACCTGCACCGAGGAAAACAGCGGAGCAAAGGCTGAATGCACAGTCACCGTAAAGACCGTTTTGGTAAAGGGCATAAGACTGAATCCGTCATCGGTTACGATGAATCTCAAGGAGTCCAAGACCATAAAGAGCAAGATCACAAACGACGACGCCGCAAACAAGACGTTAAAGTGGTCGAGCAGCGACGAGAAAGTCGTTAAGGTAAACAATAAAGGAAAAATAACCTCGGTTGCGGCGGGAACGGCGAACGTGACCTGCGCGGCGACGGACGGTTCGGGCGTAAAGAGAACGGTTAAGGTGACGGTCAACAATGTTGTCGCGCTGAAGGAGCTTCAGCTCAACTACATAGATATTCAATTCTGCGGACTCGGCTGCGTCGAACAGCTTTCTGTTATGTCTTATCTGCCGGAGGAAGCGACGGACACGAGCGTAACTTGGGCGAGTACAAATGAAAACGTCGCCGTGGTAGATCAGAACGGCAACGTATATCCGGTGGACAACGGAGTATGCGATATAGTTGCGACGGCAAACGACGGAAGCAAGGTAAAGGCGAGCTGTCCCGTAACCGTTTCCGGGGTTGTAAATTACGTTCCCGTTGAACCGAACTATAATGTAGTTATTCCGCAGAATATAAACATAAACGAAACGGCAAATTCAATAGTTGAGGAGGCGGATAAGTACGTCGGCTGGCTGCCTTATGTATGGGGAGGCACGGATTTGACGAGCGGGGTTGACTGCTCGGGATTTGTATGCGCAATATACGAGAAATTCGGCATAAACCTCTGGGGCATAAGAACCGACCTGATTTATGCCGGACGAGAGGTCAGCCTTGAGGAGGCTCGCGCGGGCGACATTATAGTTTATCACGGACACGTCGCCATATACGACGGAAACGGCGGAAAAATCCACGCGCCGACCGAGGGATATATGGTAACTCACGATTACGGCATAGGAAATTACAGATCGATCAGACGGGTGATAGAATAAAAAATCCCGCCGAAAGCCAAATAAAGCCAAATATTATTTAGATAAGCAACAGAGCACCCACAGGTTGGTGGATGCTCTGTTTTTTGCGGATTATTTTGTTTTATGAAAAGTCCGGATTATTTGAGCAGGGTGTAAAACGTATCGGGGCCCGCTATGCCGTCTATCTCAATGCCGAAAAGGTTTTGATGAGCCATAACCGCGTCGTGCGTTTTAGAGCCGAATTCGCCGTCGAAGCCGCCGGTGTCGTAGCCGCGGCAGATCAACGCCGACTGCAAAATATAAACGTACCTGCCGCTGTCGCCAAGGCGCAAAAGTCTGACGGCGGCTTTTGTTTTCGGCCCCATAATGCCGTCGACCTCTAAGCCCGCCTTGTAGGTTTTGTTTAAATAAACCTGAAGCGAGCCGACTATCGCGGATTTTGTTTCCTTGCCGTATTCGCCGTCGAGAGCGCATCGTGTGCCGTATGTGTTGTTCAGCCACTGCTGTACCTTCCTGATGCTCTCCTTGCCGCGGTCACTTTGAGTCGGAGACGACGGCGACGGAGCTTTATAAGAGCTGTCTGCAAGAGCCCAGTTTGGACGGTAATATCCGTTTATTCTCCCGCTGTATAAGGGATAGGAGCGGCGGCACACGGTGGACGAGGTGTTAGTGCCGTTTGCGTTGCCCTCGATAGTGTGAACATATCCGTCCTTGACAAACTCAACGATGGAAACGTGGTCGCTGAAATATTTGTCGTGACCGGGGTAATACCCAAGTCCGTTCCATGTGAAGGATATTATATCCCCGATTACGGGCACGCTGTCGTTGCCCTCGTACCACTTGCCCCAGCCCTTTGCTACGCTTTCACGGGCAATAGAGCCGGCGCCAGCGGTTTTCACCACGCATTTGCCTATCGCTCCAACGTCGGACGCACATTTTGACACAAATTCCGCGCACCAGGCGGTGCCGTATGGATTTCCGAAATATTCGTTGAAAATTTTGCAGTCGCGGCCTATGTAACCGACGGCCGCTTTTACAAATTTCTCTGCGATTGTTGCCATTTAATTACCCCCAAGATTATCAATTTTTGTTTGGCTGTTTGTATGTCATCGCTCTGCTGCTGTCTGAAAATCCGCTCGTTGTCGGGTCGGTTATGACCCCGAGGAACGAGAAAACGGACATTACGGCAGTTGCGATGAGATACGGATTGGAAACGAACGACTTGAAAAAATTTAAAACGTTTTCCCAGGTTGTGAAATCCGAGCCGCTCAGACCGAGATAAGACATAACGGGCGCGAGAAAAACGCCTATTGCGCCTATCCAGAACTGAGGGCTTTTTACCCTGACCTTCCAGTTGATGTTCATTTTATCTCTCCTTTTTTCTGTAAATATATGTCGCTCAGCCTGTCTTAAATTCCAAAGGCGGAATAATTTATTTTTCTATCTGCCATTCCGTGCTCATTTTGCGGTATATTTCCCGCACGAACGAGTTGCCGCCGAAAAGTATGTATGTGTCGTAAAGCGCGGTTATGTTTTCAAGCTCATAAGCGTGGAGCTTTTTTTCAGGCAGCCTTTTGTAATAGAGCCTGACTATATCGTCGCGCAGCAGACACTTGAGAGCCTCTCTGTTAAGACGCGCCTCCGTCCTGCGCGTTTCCTCGTCCAATAGCTGACCGTCAAGAAGCGCCTTGAGCTTGAGCGCCTTTGCGACCCTGCCGCGCAGAGGCTTAATCATCAGAGTTAAAAGAGCGGCGGCGGACAAAATAAATCCTATTACCGCCGCGGCGTCCTTTATAAAATCAAGCATGGCTCGTTTAATGACCTCCCTCCCTGTATAAGTAATGCGCATTAGGGCGGAAAACCCGAAACCGCCCATATAAATTATTGCACTTATAAATTGCCGATGGGGGATTGCGAGAGAACTTTTTTGAATATGCGGCAACGAAGTCCCTAAAACGGAACCGCGCGGCTCATATTTCAAAATAAGTATTGATTTATTTTATCGGCGCGCCTATAATTTATTATGAGCAAACTTATGTTCGGCTTGACGCCCCGCTCCCAACTTTTGACTCCTGTTTTTTGAGCGCAAAAATTAATTTGTGCAAAATAATATTGAAATCTATTATTTTTTTTGGTAAAATTAAGGCAAATGTTGATACACTTCCAAAAATTTTAAGGAGGATATGAAGGTTATGAAAAAAACAGCTTTAATTTTGCTCGCCGCTCTGCTTTCTCTGATAGTATGCGGCTGCGCCTGCGGAGGCGGAGAGGCGCAAGTCAAGGCGGGGGAAAGCTCTTCCTCGGCAAAGGAATCGTCGTCAAAGGCGCAGTCCGCGACAAGCTCTGAAAAAAGCACCGACAAAGCCGACGACAAAAAGGACAGCTCAAAGACGGAAGAAAGCGAAAAGGAGACAAAGCCGTCGGATAAGCAGGAAAGCTCGGCTGAGCCGAATGTAACTCCTGAGCCGGAGGAGCAGGCGACCGAGCCGGTCAGAATCTTGAACGCAGACGAATACGTAGGCATATATGATTCCGACTTGCTCGCATACGAGGACGACCTCGGAAACATATACAACGCCGAATATACCGTTCCGATGCTCAAAATAAACAGCAAAGACGCGAACAGTGTAAATAATGAGATAAAAAATAAGTGTATTGCGAGGCTTAACGAAAGCAGGGGGGCGCGCGACGGCAGATACAGCCTTTCCTGTACGGGTATAGGCTATTCGACGTGCTTTTACGGTGATATACTAACGCTGTTGATAAGCGCGACCTTTGACACGGGCTACACGGACTATCTCGTTTATTCATTTGACATAAACAGCGGTGCGCTTATGAATAACGAGCAGATAGCGAAAAGCGTTTCGATGGATTACGGTAGTCTTAAACCGAAAATCAAGCAGATAATGCTCGATTATTACGACAAGGAATATTCGTCAATGAGGGACGAATACGCCGCGCTTTATAATGAATACAGAAATAATACCGGCAGCGATGAAAACGTGGAAAATGTGACGCTCTACATCAACGACGGGGTGTTGTGTATGCACTGCCACATATACTCGCTTGCGGGAGCCGATATGATCCAGGTTATTTTGCCGATATTATGACAATAGGGGCAAAGTCCGGCGGCGTTCTTTTCAAAATCAATCAGGGCGAAAATACTTTTTCAACAGACCGAGGCTTGATAAGCGGACCTATCAAGCCTCGATTTTTTATTTATTTTTTATTTAAAGAGCCTTCTCTTAAAGCCTCTCGGCTCGTAAAGGTCGCTTGCGGCGCACAAAATAATATTGAAATTATCTGTTTGGCGTTGTGCGCACTGCCCAAACGTGGTATAATAATACCAAAATCGGAAAACGGAGGAGAAGAAAATGAAGATTACAAACGACGTTCTGTATGTAGGAGTAAACGACCATAAGATTGATTTGTTTGAGGGACAGTACGACGTCCCCAACGGCATGGCGTACAATTCATACGTTATCAAGGACGAAAAGACGGCGGTCGTGGATACGGTGGATATAAACTTTACTCACGAATGGCTCGACAATCTCGCGGAGGCTCTCGGCGGCAAGTCGCCCGACTACCTTATAATCCAGCATATGGAGCCGGATCATTCCGCCAATATATTCAATTTTGTAAAGGTCTATCCCGACGCTAAAATCATCGCGAACGCAAAGACCTTTGCAATGATGGCGCAGTTCTTTGATTTTGATATAGAGAGCAGAAAAATAGTAGTTGAAAACGGCGGCACCTTCTCGCTCGGCAAGCATCAGCTCACGTTCGTGTTCGCCCCGATGGTACACTGGCCGGAGGTTATGATGACCTACGACTCAACCGATAAGATACTCTTTTCGGCAGACGGCTTCGGAAAATTCGGCGCGCTCGACGTTGACGAGGATTGGGCGTGCGAGGCCCGCAGATATTATATAGGCATAGTCGGCAAATACGGCGCGCAGGTTCAGAACGTGCTCAAAAAGGCGGCGGGGCTTGATATTAGCATAATATGCCCGCTTCACGGTCCGGTCCTCACGGAGAACCTCGGCTATTATCTCAATCTCTACGACATTTGGTCGTCGTACAGAGTTGAAAGCGACGGAATAGTTATCGCCTACACCTCGGTTTACGGCCACACCAAGGCGGCTGTCGATAAGCTGGCGGAGGAGCTGAGAAAAAAGGGCGCTCCAAAGGTATCTATACACGACCTCGCCCGCGACGATATGGCTGAGGCTGTGGAGGATGCGTTCCGCTACGGCAAGCTCGTGCTCGCCACAACGACTTACAACGCCGAAATATTCCCGTTTATGCGCGAGTTCATAAATCACCTCACCGAGAGAAATTATCAGAACAGAACGGTAGCTCTTATAGAGAACGGCTCTTGGGCGCCTCTTGCCGCAAAGACCATGCGCAAAATGCTTGAAAACAGCAAAAATATAACCTTTGCCGACACGGTCGTAACCATAAAATCGGCTCTTAAGCCGGACAGCGCGGCGCAGATAGAAAAGCTCGCGGACGAGCTTTGTCAGGAGTATATAGCCTGCTCGGACGAGAGCGCCGACAAGCACGATATGACCGCTCTGTTTAAGATAGGCTACGGGCTGTATGTTGTAACGTCGAACGACGGCAGCAGGGACAACGGGCTGATTGTGAACACTGTGACTCAGGTCACGGATTCGCCGAACCGCATAGCCGTAAATATCAACAAGGAGAATTACTCGTATCACACGATAAAGCGGACCGGCATTATGAATGTAAACTGCCTGTCAACCGAGGCTCCGTTCAGCGTGTTTGAGAATTTCGGCTTCCAAAGCGGAAGAAATACCGATAAATTCGCAAACTGCGAGGAGATACACCGCTCCGACAACGGGCTTATTTTCCTGCCGAGGTATATAAACGCGTTTATGTCGCTCAAGGTGGAGCAGTATGTCGATCTTGACACTCACGGAATGTTCATATGCAGCGTGACCGAGGCGAGAGTCATGAGCGACAAGGAGTCTATGACCTACGCTTATTATCATGAAAACGTAAAGCCGAAGCCTGAAACAGAGGGCAAAAAGGGCTTTGTCTGCAAAATATGCGGATATGTTTACGAGGGGGACGTTCTTCCCGACGATTTCATTTGTCCGCTCTGCAAGCACGGTGCGGCGGATTTTGAGCCGATAGAGTAAGAGTTATTATATTTTGTGAGGGGCGGCAACAGCTGCCCCTCTGATTGTCGATGGGTATATTTGACGGAGTAAAAACAAGGCTTGTGGGAGGGAAAGCGCCCGCGCCGGAAATTTTCCGGCGGTTCGGGCGGCGACCCGCGCGGCGCAGCCGCGCGGAAAAACGCGGCGGGGGCAGGCGTTCTTCCTCTGCCGGAGAGAACTGTCCCGCCGCGTTTTTCGGCAAATTTCCGCCGGAGGCGGAAATTTGCGGTCGCCGCCCGAAACTTCACATGGGCGAAAAAACTCTGCGGCGGGCGCGTCTGCCGCAAAAAATAAAACAAAAGCCAAAAATTTACAATCCATTCTTTTATATTACCCGACTTTGTGTTATATTAATAATAACGAGCCGCCCATGCCAAAACGACCGTCAGGGCGAGCCGTTCACTCTTTTCTGAAAGGAAAATTAAAATGGAAAACTTCAGCCGCCGCGAGCTTGGCTCCGGTATATTTTTAAACAGCGTCAAGGACGGGCGCTTTAAATCCGGCAGAATTTCTGTAAATATGTATCTGCCGCTGAAGGAGGAAACAGCCGCCGAAAACGCTCTGCTTATCCAGCTTTTGGGCCGCTCCTGCAAGGCGTACCCCGATTATATAAGCCTTAACCGCGAGGTGAACAGACTGTACGGCGCGTCGCTGGACGCGGAATGTCTGAAAACGGGAGATATTCAGCAGATGAGCCTGTCGGTGACGGGGCTTGACGACAGATATACCCTAAACGGGGAAAAGCTCTCCGAGGAGCTTGCCGGACTGCTCTGTAAAATGCTGTTTGAGCCTAAGCTCGAGGGAGAGGCGTTCGCCCGATACGATACGGAGCAGGAGAGAAGAAAGCTCCTTGAAACGATAGAGTCTGAGATAAACGAAAAAAGAGGCTATGCCATAACGAGCTGCGTCGGGATTATGTGTGAAAACGACAGCTTCGGAATCAGGAGATACGGCTCGCACGAGCAGGTCGAGGCAGTCACGCCGGAGGAGCTTTATCGCGCGTGGCAAAGGCTTTTAAGCACGGCTGTGGTAAATATAATGGTGGTCGGCGAGCTTGACGCCGGCGCGATAGGCAGGCTTTTCGTCAAAGAATTTAATAAAATAGACCGTGCGCCGGAGGCGGCTGCGACGAAAATATTCAGATTTGACGGCGAGATAAAGGAGAAAACCGAGCGGCAGGATGTAATGCAGTCAAAGCTCGTGCTGGGCTTTTCGTGCGACATAAACGCAGATGACGACCGGGCGGACCAGGCGAAGCTCATGACGCTCGTGCTGGGAGGAACCCCAAGCTCCAAGCTCTTTGCCAATGTGCGCGAAAAGGAGAGCCTTTGCTATTACTGCGCGGCAAGCTATAACCGTCAAAAGGGAATAATAATGATAGACAGCGGCGTTGAAAAGCAGAATATAGAAAAGGCAAAGAAGGAAATATTAAATCAAATAGAGCAGATGAAGAGCGGAAACATAACCGACTTCGAGATAAACGCCGCAAAGCTCGCCGTTGCCGACAGTTCGGGAATGGTGACGGACAGCGTTATGGGAATAGAAAAATTTTATACCTCTCAGCTGTTTGAACGCGAGATAATATCCCCGCGTGAGGCGGCGCAAAGGATAGCGGCGGTGACGCGGGAGCAGATAATCGAGGCGGCAAAGCGCGTAAGGCTTGCCGCGGTATATGTTTTGACAGACGGGGAGGCGGAGCAATGAGCGCGGCAATCAAGGAAATAAAAAACGAGAGATTAAACGAGAAATATTATAAAATAGACCACGAAAGCGGACTGTCGATATACGTTTTCCCAAAGGAGGGCTACAAATCCTCATACGCGGTGTACGGGACGAACTTCGGCTCCGTAAACACCCATTTCATCACTGACGGACAGGAGATAATATCGCCGGACGGCATAGCGCACTACCTTGAACATAAGCTGTTCGAGAGCGAGGACGGCGACGCCTTTGCAAAATACGCCGCGACAGGCGCAAACGCGAACGCGTATACGTCGTTTGAAAAGACCTGTTATCTTTTTTCCTGCTCCACAAGCCTTGAGGAAAACCTGAGGATACTGCTCGGCTTTGTAAATCAGCCGTATTTCACAAAGGAAACCGTCGCCAAGGAGCAGGGAATTATCGGTCAGGAGATAAGAATGTACGACGATTCTCCGGACTGGCGGGTTATGTTCAACCTGCTCGGCGGTATGTACCATAATCACCCGGTCAGGGTCGATATAGCCGGAACGGTGGAGTCGATAGCCGAAATAACTCCGGAGAAGCTCTACGAATGCTATAACAGCTTTTATACGCCGGAGAATATGGCGCTCTGCGTTGTCGGAAACGCAGACGTTGATATGGTGGTCAGGCTCGCTGACGAGCTTGTGAAAAGGGCGGCGGCAAAAGGGTGGAGAGGATTTTCCCCGACGAGCCGAGAGAGGTTGCCAAAAAATATGTTGAGCAGATATTCCCCGTTTCCGCGCCGATGTTCTATCTCGGCTTCAAGGCGGACGGAAGCATAACGCTAAGCGAAAAACAGGCTGCCGCCTGCGAGGTAATGCTCTTCGCGCTCGCGTCGAATTCATCCGCGCTTTACGAGGAGCTTATGAACAAGGGACTGATAAACGAGAGCTTTGGCTATGAGCAGCTTGAGGGACCGGGATACAACGGGCTGATGTTCAGCGGAGAGTCCAAGGACCCGCAGGCGGTAGCAGATATAATAAAGAGCTATATTTCCGATATGAGGAAGAACGGACTCGGAGCGGAAGAATTTGAAATTGCAAAAAAGGCTGTTTACGCCGAGTACGCGTCGTATCTGAACAGCGTAAGCTCGATAGGCAGCGCGCTGATAAGCTGCGCGTTTACGGGCAGAGAGCTGTTTAAGACGATAGACGAGGTCGCGCAGATGAAAATAGAGGACGCGAACGAAATGCTTCGCTTCCTGCTCGATCCCGAAAATTGCACCATTTCGGTGATAAAAGGGGGAGAGTGAGAATGGGCGACGCGATATATCACGTTTCGTTCCCCGGTCTTGGAATTAACGATTTGAATATAAACCCAATCGTGTTTTCGTTCGGCGGCTTTACCGTCCGCTGGTACGGGCTTCTCATCGCGACGGGACTTGTGCTCGCCGTCGTATATGCAATGTTGGTATGCAAAAAGCGGTTCGGCGTCGACCCGGACAAGCTTTTGAACTGCGTCCTCGTCGGACTTGTTACGGCTATAATAGGCGCAAGGCTCTACTATGTCGCCTTTCAGTGGGACAGCTATAAGGGCGATTTGCTTAAAATATTCAGCATTAACGAGGGTGGGCTTGCGATTTACGGCGGGCTGATAGGCGCGCTGATAGGCGGGCTTATCGTCGCAAAAATATGTAAGGTGAATATTCCCGCTCTGCTCGACGTTGCCGTGCTCGGCTTTCTGATAGGTCAGGGCTTCGGCCGCTGGGGAAATTTTACGAATCAGGAGGCGTTCGGAACGCCTACTTCCCTGCCGTGGGGCATGATAAGCGAGAACACCGGCGGCGTGACCGTTCACCCCTGCTTTTTGTACGAGAGCCTCTGGTGCCTGCTCGGATTTGTACTGCTGCACTTTTTCAGCAAATATCTGAGAAAATACGACGGACAGGTTTTTCTTTTGTATCTCGTGTGGTACGGCTTTGAGAGAATGATAGTCGAGGGGCTAAGGACGGACAGCCTTATGACGCCCATATTTAACCTGCGCGTTTCGCAGATATTGTCGGCGGCGCTTGTTGTTGTCGGGCTTGTATTTTTGATAATCAATTTTATAAGAAAAAAAGACGCCATAGCGGTGCCGATAAAGAGGATAGAGAGGGAGGATACATAATGGCAAAGATAATAGACGGCAAAGCCGTTTCCGCAGCTGTAAAGCAGAGAGTAAAGGAGGAAACCGAGGGGCTTAAAGCGCAGGGCATAGTGCCGGGACTCGCCGTTGTGATAGTCGGCGACGATCCGGCTTCAAGAGTTTATGTAAACAATAAAAAGAAGGCGTGCGAGCTTGTCGGCTTCCACTCCGAGGAGTACGCCCTCGACGGCGACACCACGCAGGAGGAGCTTTTGGCTCTCGTTGAAAAATTAAATCACGACGACAGCATAAACGGCATTCTCGTCCAGCTCCCTCTGCCGAAGCACCTCGATGACAAGGCTGTTATAGCCGCGATAGACCCAAAGAAGGACGTTGACGCTTTTCACGCCGAGAATGTCGGCAAGATAATGATAGGCGACTACAAGTTCCTGCCGTGTACTCCTGCGGGAGTTATGGAGCTTCTCGCGAGCGAGGGTATCGAGATAGAGGGGAAAAGCTGCGTGGTTATCGGCAGGAGCAATATTGTCGGCAAGCCCATGGCAATGCTTTTGCTCCACAAAAACGGCACTGTAACCATGACGCACAGCCGCACTAAAAACCTTAAAGAGGTTTGCCTCGGCGCAGATATTATAGTCGCCGCCGTCGGCAAAGCAAAATTTTTGAAGGCGGATATGGTCAAGGACGGCGCGGTTGTTATAGACGTTGGCATGAACAGGGACGAAAACGGCAAGCTCTGCGGCGACGTTGATTTTGACGAGGTAGAAAAAAAGGCGTCCTATATAACCCCAGTTCCGGGCGGCGTAGGACCTATGACTATCGCTATGCTAATGAAAAATACTCTTATGGCGGCGAAGCTCGCCAACGGCATGGACGGGGAGCGTTAACGCTCCCCAAACCATACTTTTTCTCGTTGACAGCAGATTAACCGACTTGCGCCGGTTAATCTGCTGCTTTATATTTTTATTTATTTGCAGGAGGAGCCGGCGCTCCTCCCGCACCACCACCCTCTTGAAGAGGGATTTTTTATTAAGTTAAGAAATTATTCCCGTAAAACGGTTTAATATTTTAAAATAAAAACAATATTCTTTGAACGAAAAAAGAGAAATTTAAAGGGGCGCAGGCTCCCTTTAATGTAACCTAACATTAAAAGCAGCAGCCTTACCGGCGCAAGTCGGTAAGGCTGCGGTTATTAAAGCACAAAATCCAAAAACAAAAACACCAAAATCATTTAAATTCCGGCATAACCTTCTGTACCTTTGCAAGAAGTCCTATCCTCGGCTTGTCGGGGTCGGGAAGCTGAGGAAAATCATAGGCGGGGAAATCGTTGCCCTCGACTATCGCGGGGCCGTTCTCGGTGAAGCATACGTCCCAGCCGACATATTTGATTTCAGGCACTACGAGAGCGGCTTTTTTGACAAGAGCCTTGATCTCCTCGCAGAACGGAAGCTCGTATCCTATAAATTTAATTCCGGTGTAGGGGTGAGAGTCATAATTTATTAAAGCCGAGGTGTGTCCCTGACCGGTCACGACGCCTCGGTCGAGGTCAAAGCTGCACGCAAGACCGCCGTTTTCGAGGTTATCGACGAATTTGCCGTTGTTGCCCATCTTGAATACCGCGTAAAGAATGTGAGGCTCGCCGTTGTGTACCATGGTAACTATCCTGAGACAGTTTAACGAGCATGGGTAGATCTTGGCTGCCTGCGGGTGCTGGACTATTACCTCCTCGATAATGCCGAAGTTTTTATCCTCCCGCTTTACATATTCATACAGAGCCTTTAAGTCCTGAAAATCGGCGACCTTTATCTTTTCAATGCCCTTTCCGCTTTCGCCGATGTAGGGCTT
>CANPZK010000009.1 GCA_947588875.1 uncultured Clostridia bacterium | reverse complement strand
CGTATGCCCCCTCTTGCTCGCACAGGGTTTTATTTTTCATTTTACCCTTCCGCGCCGTTTATGAGCCTTCGCTTTTTGCTCAAAGGATTTGTTTTCGACAAGATGATGCCGATTCGTTTGAATCGGCATTTTGTTAAGCAGTGGGAGCGCGGCGACCGGCGAAAGCTCTGCGAGCTTTCCGGGGCGGCGACCGCTTGCGCGCTTTGCGCGCAAGCCGGCTGCGTGTACACACGCAGCCGCGAACTGCCTTCGGCAGTTCCGGTCGCCGCCCCGTGCGCGGGAGGCAAATTAAAATTTTCTGAAAAGTTTATTAATTTTTTATTATTCCTTTGCCAACAGGCGGATTTAGTGTATAATGTAATACAGACGACAATAGGGGTATTGTAAATGCAGGTTTATTTTGACAACAGCGCGACGACGATAGTGAGCGAGCGCGCCGCACAAAAGGCATACGAGATGATGACGGAAAACTTCGGCAATCCGTCCTCTTTACATACTATGGGCATAAGAGCCGAGGAGGAGCTGGATAAGGCGAGAAAAACGGCCGCAAAATATCTCGGCGCGAACGAGAGGGAGATATATTTCCTCAGCGGCGGCACGGAGGCTAATAACCTTGCGGTATTCGGGGCTGCCGAGAGCAGGAAAAGGCTCGGGAATAAGATAGTTACGTCCATGATAGAGCACTCCTCCGTAAGGGACGCCTGCAAGCGCCTTGAAGCCCTCGGCTATGAGGTGGTGTATCTGAAGCCCGACAAAAGCGGAATAATCAGCAGCTCTGAGCTTGAGAAAGCGATAGACGGCAATACAATACTCGTGAGCCTGATGGCGGTGAACAACGAAACCGGAGCCGTACAGCCGTATGAACGGGTGAGCGGGATAATAAAAAGAAAAAAATCTCCGGCGCTTTTCCACTGCGACTACGTTCAGGCGTTCGGCAAAATCCCCGTAAAGACGGAAAAGCTCGGGGCGGATCTTCTGTCGGTCACGGCGCACAAGCTGCACGGGCCTAAGGGAGTTGGAGCCTTGTATGTCAGAAAAGGGACAAGAATAATACCCCAGCACTACGGAGGCGAACAGGAGGGCGCGTTAAGACCGGGTACGCAGGCGGCGCCGCTCATAGCGGCGTTCGGCGAGGCTCTCCGAGAAATCGACTTTTCCGCGATAGAAAACGTTAAGAAAATACGCGATTATATACTCGGCTTCATATCCTCGCTCGACGGGGTTTACGTCAACTCGCCTGATGACGCTCTGCCGTATATACTCAATATATCGGCAGTCGGAATAAAAAGCGAAACCATGCTGCACTTCCTCGCGGAGAGGGGAATATATATTTCAAGCGGCTCGGCGTGCGCGAGGGGAAAGCAGAGCCATGTGCTGAGCGCCATGGAGCTGCCGAGAGAGAGAACGGATTCCGCGCTGCGCATCAGCTTTTCAAAATACAGCACGATGGAGCAGGCGGAGTACTTCTGCGAGGCGATAAAAGAGGGCGCGCAGAGGATAGTAAGAGGATAGAATTTCCCGGTTGAAAGGATTAAAATATATGAACGAACTTATTTTAATAAAGCTCGGCGAGATAGCGCTGAAGGGACTTAACAGAAGGGATTTTGAAACGGCGCTCGTCAAAAATATAAAATACAGAATATCCTCGCTCGGCGGGTTCAAAGTAAAAATCGCGCAGTCGACCGTTTATGTTACCCCCGAGAACGAGTATTCCGACGTCGACGAGGTGGAGGAAAGAATAAAAAAGGTTTTCGGCATTGCGGCGTATTCAAGAGCGGCAAGAGCCGAAAAGGATATGGAGAGCATAAAGGCGGCAGCGGCTGAATATTTAAAGGACGAGCTTGAAAGCTGCGAGACCTTTAAGGTAGAGGCAAAGCGCTCGGACAAAAAATTCCCGCTCAAATCTCCCGAAATATGCCGCGAGCTCGGCGGCAGTCTGCTGGAAAAATTTCCGCATCTTAAGGTGGACGTTCACAATCCGCAGATAACCGTGAATGTTGAAATAAGGGATTTCGGAGCTTACATACACGGGGACGCAAAAAAGGGAGCCGGAGGCATACCCGTCGGAACAGGCGGCAAGGCGGCGATATTGATAAGCGGAGGAATAGACAGCCCCGTCGCCGCTTATATGATGGCAAAAAGGGGAGTGGAGCTTACAGCCGTACACTTTGCAAGCCCTCCCTACACAAGCGAGAGAGCGGAGCAAAAGGTGAGGCGGCTGCTTGAGATCGTTTCGGGATACAGCGGCAGAATGATTATGTACACCGTTCCGTTTGCGCGCATACAGGAGGAAATACAGGAGAAATGCCCCGAGGAGCTTTTTACAATAATAATGCGGCGGTTTATGATGCAGATTTCACAGAAGATCGCCGAGGAGCACGGGTGCGCGGCGCTGATAACGGGCGAAAGCCTCGGTCAGGTAGCCAGCCAGACGATAGGCGCGATAGCCTGCACCGACGAAGCGTGTACCATGCCGGTGTTCCGTCCGCTCATAGGAATGGACAAGGAAGAGATAATAACGATCGCAAGGAAAATAGATACGTTTGAAACGTCTATCGAGCCGTACGAGGACTGCTGCACCGTATTTACGCCCAAGCACCCGCGAACGCGTCCGATACTGAAATATGTCAAGGCGGCTCAGAACGAGCTCGACTGCGACGCGCTTATAGCTCAGGCGCTCGATAATCTAAAGGTGACGAAAATAGGCTTTGATTTATATAAGGGGAGCTGAATATGAATATAAAAATTTGTTCAATAGAAAACGGAAGGGACAGCAAGGATTTTAAGCAAAGACTGCCGCAGCTTATGACGGAGCTGAACCGCAGGAATATGCACGTCATGTACGCCGAGCAGGTCGAAGCCGCGCCCGAAGAATTGCTAAAGGCAATTATGAGCTCCAACAGCGCCGAGGATAGGATAGACGCGGTTATATTGCTGAACGCATACGGCTCCTCGAATAACGGCGACATACAAAATTTGCTGTGCCAGCTTTGCGGCGCCTCCTATACTCCGGCAAAAAAGCTCGCCGAGGAATACGGGGAGATAGCGACCGGCGGGAACGATATATCTCTGAAGGAGGAGCGCGTGAGCGGGGAGGACTTTGCCAACGCGTTTTCGCTCGGCGATATGGGCAAGGGGTATGAGGCGTACTGCTTCTTCCTCGGTGATTTAAGAATAATCGCGCTTCCCTCGTCGTCCGTCACCGGCACGGAGGAGCTGAAAATGATACGCGAGGCTCTCGAGGGCGCCGCGCTCAGAGCGCCGCTTCCGCGCGACGCCGTAAATGATATGGGCGTAAGGTATGACATACAGCCGCTTGATACGGACTCAAAAAAGAAGAAAAAGAAAAAGCGCGGCTTCATAAAGAGCGTTATACCGATGAAGGGCGACCGTCCGGCGGAGATAATAAGAAAGCTCATTTTGATAGCGGCGAGCCTGACCTTTGTAATAACGGCGGGCTTTCTCATAAATTATCTTGTCGTTCAGCCGACGATCAACGACAATATGAACAACGAAATAAGGCAGATAGCGTCCAAGGGAATGCCGTCGCGAACGACAACGACATCGTCAAACGATAAGGACAAAGACGACAAGGACGACAGACCTAAGAGCAGCAGAAACTTTGAGGAGCTGCAAAAAATCAACAAGGAGCTTGTCGCGTGGGTGCAGATACCCGACACTGTGATAGATTATCCGGTTATGATGCACAAGGGCGACGACATAAACAATCAGTATTATCTTTACAGGGATATGTATAAAAACTACTCGGGCTACGGCAGCATATTCATCGACTGGCGCAGCAAGGGCGGAGTAAACGCAAAAAATATAATCCTCCACGGCCACCATATGCAGGACGGCAGAATGTTCCAGAATCTGATGGGCTACGGAAAATACACCGGCGACCTCGACTTTTACAAAAAGCATCCGCTGATTTATTTTGATACCCCGAACGGCGACTGCGACTGGAAGATAATCGCGTATTACAAGACGAACACCCTCGACGCGCACGGAGATTATTTCGACTACCTGACGGGCGAGTTCAACAGCGACGCGGAGTTTATGAATTATGTGTACCTCATAAGAGAGCGTTCGCTCATAGATTGTCCGGTCGACGTAAACGAGGACGATCAGCTTATTTCGCTTTCTACCTGCTCGTATGAATTCAGCGAGTTCAGGACCGTATTGGTGGCGAGAAAATGCCGCCCCGGCGAGAGCAGCGACGTTGACGTAAAAAAAGCTCAGCTCAACAGCGACCCGCTCTGGCCCGACGTGTACTACAACAACTACGGCGGGCAGAAGCCGAAGATAACGAGCTTTTCAAAGGCGTATAAGGCGGGCGATATAGACTGGTACGACGGTCACGGCAACTTAAAGGGCAAGGAGCGCAACTTTACGCTTCATGACGCAGCGGACGCGGCGGCGGCTCAGGATGACGACAGTTCGTCTACGAGCAGCGAGCAGAAGATAAAGGAAAAGGGCATCAGCTTTAATATGGACAAAATGTCCCTTGAAAACGGCTTGAGCAGTCGGCTCACCGTAATATGGAATCCCGATAACGTCGCGGACAAGACAATAAAATGGACCACCTCCAACGTCGGGGTAGCCGATATTGACGGCGACGGAATGGTCTATGCTATGGGACCCGGCAAGGCGACCATAACCGCCGAAAGCAAATACGGCTACAAGGCGACCTGCGAGGTCACTGTTACCCAGCCTGTTTCGAGCCTGTATCTGAATTATACGGGATACGATTTCTACGAGAAAACGTCGGTACAGCTCTCCGCGTCGGTAACGCCGTCCAACGCGACCGATAAGACTCTGACGTGGTCGAGCGACAATCCGGCTGTTGCAACGGTAGACCAAAAAGGGCTTGTATACGGAGTCGCGGTAGGTCAGACGGTCATAAGAGTGCGCACGAGCAACGGGCTTGAAATGGCGTGCAACGTAAATGTAATGCCTGTGAATTAGGTCGGTGACAGAGCGATGGACTGTAATTTGATTTTTTATTCCGCAAGGAAAACAGGATACTGCGAAACGGCGCTCAGGTCGGCTCTTGACGGCGGCGAACGGAGGATAACGCGCGTTCTGTCGGCGTTTGACCCGGAAATGCTCGGTGAAAAAATAAACGAGAGCCTGTCCGAGTGCGATATGATTTTCATAATAGGTGGCTTGGGGCGCGGCGACGGACTTTCGGCTCCCGATTTGCTCTCCAAGGCGTTTTCGGAGAACGACCCTCTGCCTGAAAGCGAGGAGCTGACGCTAAACGGCAGGACCGCCGGATATAAGCTGAGCTGTCTTGAGCAGACCATACTGCTTTTTCCGGACGACCCGGAGCAGATAATAGGGCTTGCCCGCGGCGTAGTGTAGTGATGCGCCGCAGCAGGCTGTCGCGGCGGCTCGCTTTTGGAATGTGCGCGGACAGAAGGATTCGGGCGGCGACCCGTGCGGCGGAGCCGCACGGGAAAGCGCGGCGGAGCCGCACGGGAAAGCGCGGCGGACGGGAGCCTGCGGGGAGCTGCACCGAACCTGCCGCGCCGCGCTTTCAGCCGCATTTCCGCCGGAGGCGGAAATGCGGCGGTCGCCGCCCGAACTGCCCGAACACCGGCTTAGCCTTATATACACGGGAGCGACAGCCGGTATTCCCCGCACGAATATACCGAATATATTTGTCAGCAAACACACAAAGCTGTTTAGGAGGATATAAAATGAATAAAATAATTGTAAAGATAATTGCAGCGTGCGCGTCGGCGCTTATGCTTCTCTCGTTTGCCGGCTGCTGTTCAAACAACGGAGCCGAGGATTTGACAAAGGATAAAAACAGCAGCGTTTCACAGCAGGCGGATGAGGAAAAGTTTGAGAATATCAAGGACTATGTGGAATCCGACGATATGAAAACACAAATAGACAGTATAACCGGCACCTTAAAGGATAACGGATTCGCCTTTAAGACGTATGCCGAGGGTGATAAGATAGTTTTTGAATATAAGTTTGAAAAAAAGGTGGACGAAGAAAAACAGGTCGAGCTGATAAAGGATACGGTGAAATCTCAGCAGCAGACGTTTGAAAATGTGTTGGATTATATCAAACAGCGCGTGAATACAGAAGCCCCGATTTTGAAGCTGGTATATCTAAACTCCGACGGCAAGGAGATATATTCAACCGAGATATCGTCAAAATAAAGCAAGAAAAAATTACCGATTCGGCGCACAGCTTTTGCCGCCGAATCGGTTTTGCTTTGCACGGCGGGCGTTCCGCCTCAGGTCGGGGCTTGACAAATCCCTTTTATCGTATTATTATCATATTATCAACATAAAACGGAGAATTTATTATGAATTACACAAGCGGCTCACGATTTACAGGCTTTTATTTTTTCGGTCAGCTTTTGATCGGGACTTGTTTTTCTGCCCTGTAAGTCATCTTTACGCGTGATGTTTCCGCTTTGATAAAAGCGCAGTACAACGGGGCTATCGCTCCGTTTTTTTATTTTCTCCGGCAAAATAAAAACAGAAAGGACATTTGTTATGATCATTGTATTAAAACCCGAATGCAGTAAGGAACAGCTCGTAGCCTTCAAGGAAAATCTCGCCGACACATACGGAGTCAAGGTCAACACATGGGAGGGCGTACACTCGACCGTCCTCGGACTTATCGGCGACACCACGACCATCGACATCGACTATATAAGCGCGCAGGACATAGTTGACGACGTGCGCCGCGTGCAGGAGCCTTATAAAAAGGCGAACAGAAAATTCCACCCCGAGGACACGGTCATAGAGCTTTCAAACGGGACTAAAATAGGCGACGGCGGGCTTGTGCTTATGGCGGGGCCTTGCTCCGTTGAGAGCAGCGAGCAGGTGTGCGAGATCGCGCGGGACGTCAAGGCGTCAGGCGCGCAGATACTCAGGGGCGGCGCGTTTAAGCCGAGAACCTCGCCCTACGCGTTTCAGGGACTAAAGGCGGAGGGGCTCGACCTTTTGAAGCAGGCGAGGCGCGAAACGGGACTGCCGATAGTAACCGAGATAATGCGCGTGTCGCATATAGATATGTTTGAAAACGTGGATATAATCCAGGTCGGAGCGAGAAATTCGCAAAACTTTGAGCTGCTTAAGGAGCTCGGCAAGCTCGACAAGCCCATCTTGCTCAAGAGGGGATTTTCCAGCACGATAGAGGAGCTTTTGATGAGCGCGGAATATATTATGGCGGGCGGAAACGACAAGGTCATTCTCTGCGAGCGCGGCATAAGGACATACGAGAACTACACGAGGAACACGCTCGACCTCTCGGCGGTTCCTATCCTAAAGAGCCTGTCGCACCTGCCGGTTATAGTTGACCCAAGCCACGCGACCGGCAAGAGCTGGCTCGTCGAGTCGATGTCCATGGCGGCGGTAGCGGCGGGAGCGGACGGCCTTATCATCGAGGTACACAACGACCCGAAGCGCGCTCTCTGCGACGGGGCGCAGTCGCTCACGCCGGAGCAGTTTGACAGGGTAGCGAAGAAGGTGTACGGCCTTAAAAATTACCTCACGGAAAACGAATGATGAAAAACCAAAAGGAAGAAATTAAGCGATGAAAATAGCAATTGTAGGCTTGGGGCTGATTGGCGGCTCGATAGCCATGGCGTTAAAGAAATATACAGACCATTACGTTATAGGGATAAACAGGACGAAATCAACGCTGGAAAAAGCGCTTGAAGCCGGCGCAATAGACGAGATAGGCGACGAAGCGAGCGTGGCTCAGGCGGATATAATAGTGCTCGGACTCTACCCCGCCCTTGCCGTCGAATTTATCCGGCGCAACAAAGATTTGATAAAAAAGGGCGCGATAGTAACCGATACAAGCGGCATCAAGAGCGCGGTGTGTCCGGCGCTTGATAAGCTCGCAAAGGAAAACGGCTTTGTGTTCATCGGCTCGCACCCCATGGCGGGCAAGGAAACAAACGGCTTCGCCTCGGCGGACGCGGATCTTTTTCGCGGCGCGAGCTTTATAGTAGTCCCCGGAGACGCGCCCTATGAAAGCGTGCAAAAGCTGTGCCGCCTTGCGATAAAGATAGGCTTTTCCGGCGTGAGAATGACCACCCCCGAGGAGCACGACAGAATGATAGCCTATACGTCGCAGCTCCCGCACGTTCTCGCCTGCGCCTATGTGCTGAGTCCGCAGTGCCCCAATCACAAGGGCTTTTCCGCGGGCAGCTACCGCGACGTTTCAAGGGTGGCAAAGATAAACGCGGAGCTTTGGAGCGAGCTGTTTATCGAAAACAAGGAGCCGCTGATTGCGGAGATAGACACGCTTATTGAAAATCTTAATCTCATAAAAAACGGCGTCAGAGACGAAAACACCGACAAGCTCATCGCTACGCTCTCAAAAAGCCGCAGAATCAAGGAGCAGCTCGACGAATGAAAAAGCTATATGTAAAATCATCAAAGGATTACGAGATAATCATAGAACACGGAATAATAAAAAACTGCGGGGAGTTCATAAAGCCGATCGTAAGAGGCGAAAGGGCTATGATAATCTCCGACAGCAACGTATATCCGATATACGGCGGCGCGGTGACCGAGTCGCTCGAAAGCGCGGGCTTCAAGGTATGCTCCCACGTCTTTCCGGCGGGTGAGGAATCCAAAAATCTCGCCTCGATAGCGGATATGTACGACTCCCTCGCGGAAAACGGATTTTCGCGCAGGGATTTCATAGTCGCCCTAGGCGGCGGAGTGACGGGCGATATGGCGGGCTTTGCGGCTGCTACATATCAGCGCGGGATAGACTTTGTCCAAATCCCCACGTCGCTGCTCTCTCAGGTGGATTCCTCGGTCGGCGGCAAGACCGGAGTGGACATAAGGCAGGGCAAGAACCTTGTCGGAGCGTTCTGGCAGCCGTCCGTGGTTCTTATAGACCCAAACACGCTCGCCACGCTAACGCCGGAATTTTTCTCCGACGGAATGGCTGAGGTAATAAAATACGGCTGTATAAAGAGCGAGGCTCTGTTTGAGCGGCTCGAGAGTGAAAACGCGGCGGAGATAATAGACGAGATAATTTACGAATGCGTGGATATAAAGCGCGGCGTAGTCGAGCGCGACGAGCGCGAGGCGGGCGAGCGTATGCTTTTGAACTTCGGTCACACGCTCGGCCATTCGATAGAAAAGGCGCATAACTATACCGGCATATCGCACGGTCAGGCGGTCGGCGTAGGAATGGTGATTATGGCAAGGGCAGGCGAGGCGGCAGGAATGACCGAGAGCGGCTGCGCCGACAGGATAAAGGCTCTGCTTGAAAAATACAAGCTGCCCGTTTCCGACAAAACCGAGCTTAAAACGCTTACGGACGGCGCGCTCGGCGACAAAAAGGCGAGCGGCGACGGCATAAATATAGTTCTGATAAGGAAAATAGGCGACAGCTTCACCGAGAGGCTGAAAAAAACGGAGCTGTACGGCTTTTGCAGTCAGGGGGAAACGGAATGAGCATAGTTAAAATCTCACCGTCGCAGCTCGGCGGCGAGGTGATGGTCCCGCCGTCAAAGAGCGACGTTCACCGCGCGATAATCTGCGCGGCTCTCTCGGGCGGAACGAGCACGATAGCCCCGGTCGCGCTTCCAAACGACATAAAGGCGACGATAGGCTGTATTGAGGCGCTCGGAGCCGAAACAAAAATCGAAAACGGCGTGCTGACGGTTGACGCGTCGGGCGTATTCAAAAATAAAAAAATCCGCCTTGACTGCGGAGAAAGCGGGAGCACGCTCAGATTTCTTGTGCCGGTCGCCGCGCTCGGCGGCGGAGAGGTCGAGTTTACGGGTCACGGCAGTCTTGTCACAAGACCGATAGGTCTGTTCTCGGACATACTGCCGCCCGTCGGGGTCGACTGCGAAACCTCCGGCACACTGCCGCTGAAAATCAGCGGCAGGCTCGGCAGCGGACGATTTGAGGTTCCCGGGAATATAAGCTCCCAATTTATAACCGGCTTGCTGCTGGCACTGCCTTTGCTCGACGGGGACAGCGACATAGTCCTGACCTCTCCGATGGAGAGCGTAGGGTATATAAATATGACCGTACGCACAATGGAGAGCTTCGGAGTAAAGGTCGAGAGCAATAATTCCGGCTGGCACATAAACGGCAATCAAAGCTACAAGCCGATAAGCTACAAAACCGACGGCGACTGGTCGCAGGCGGCGTTTTTTATGTGCTCCGGCGCTCTCAACCGGGAGATAACGGTCAACGGTACGGACATAAACTCCATGCAGGGCGACAGAGAGATAGCGGAGCTTTTAAAGCGGTTCGGCGCGAGCGTGACCTTCGGCGATAACAGCGTGACCGTTGCGCCCGGAAGGCTCAGGGGCATAGATATAGACGCAAGGCAGATACCCGACCTCGTGCCGATACTCGCCGTGACCGCCGCGTTCGCGGATGGCGTAACAAGGATAACGAACGCCGAAAGGCTCAGGATAAAGGAAAGCGACAGGCTCGCGTCGATAAGCGCGGCTCTGAACAGGCTCGGCGCAAAGGTCGAGGAGCGCCCCGACGGGCTGATAATAACCGGAGTAGAGAAAATAAGCGGCGGAGAGGTCGAGGGCTGCAACGACCACAGGATAGTTATGGCTATGTCCGTCGCCGCAGAGAGGGCCACCGGCGAGGTGACGATAACCGACGCCATGAGCATAAACAAGAGCTATCCCTCGTTTTTCGAGGATTACAACAGATTGGGGGGCAGGGCTGATGTCATCTGTCTGGGGGAATAAGGTAAAAATCTCAATATTCGGAGAGAGCCACGGAGAGGGCATAGGGGTTGTGCTCGACGGCGCTCCGGCGGGGCTGAGGCTCGATATGGACGAGCTTCTGCTGAATATGGGCAGACGCGCCCCGGGCAAGGATAAGGCGGCGACTCCGCGCAAGGAGGCGGACGTTCCTAATATAGTTTCCGGCGTTTTAAACGGAGTGACGACGGGCGCGCCGATATGCTGTTTTATAGAAAACACGAATACGCGCTCCAAGGACTATGGCAATCTGCTCTCAAAGCCGAGACCCGGGCACGCGGATTACACCGGCTATGTGCGCTATCGGGGCTTTAACGACATAAGGGGCGGCGGCCACTTTTCCGGCAGGCTCACGGCTCCGCTCGTGTTCGCGGGCTCGGTGTGCCGTCAGGCGCTGAGAAAAAGAGGTGTCGAGATAGCGTCCCATATTTATTCGGTGGGGGATATAAAGGACGAGCCGTTTAATCCCGTTTCAATAGACGGCGAGCTTATAAAGCGGCTGAACAAGAGGAGCTTTCCGCTCATAAACGAAGATATAGAGGACGATATGCGCTCTCATATCGAGCGGGCGAGGCTTGACCGCGACAGCGTGGGCGGTATCATAGAATGCTGCGCCGCCGGAATAGAGCCGGGGCTCGGCGGCCCGATGTTTTCGGGAGCGGAGAGCCTCATCTCGTCTGTGATGTTCGGAGTTCCCGCCGTTAAGGGCATAGAGTTCGGCGCGGGCTTTGACATAACGAGAATGTACGGCAGTCAGAGCAACGACCCCTTTGAGTATATAGACGGCAGAGTTATGACCTCATCAAACAACAACGGGGGGATACTCGGCGGCATAACGAGCGGAATGCCGATATTATTCCGCGTCGCGATAAAGCCCACCCCGTCAATATCGAAGGAGCAGAACACGGTCGATTTGCAGAGCGGCGAGAATACGACGCTTGAAATTCAGGGCAGACACGACCCGTGCATAGTCGCGCGCGCGGCTGTGGTTATAGAATCGGCGCTTGCGATTGCGCTGATAAACCTGTAAAGAGGTGAAACAATGGGACTTGAAGAGATAAGACAGGATATAGATAAAATAGACAGAGAGCTGATAAGGCTCTTTAAGGACAGAATGGACTGCGCCAAGCGCGTAGGGGAATACAAGCTCGAGCACGGGATTTCCGTGTTGAATCTCGAGCGGGAGGACGAGATACTCGATAGAGTGGAGACCGAGGGCGGCGAGTACGGCTATGCCGCGCGGCTGCTGTTTTCCAATATCATGGAGCTTTCCCGCGCTCTCCAGCACGACATTGTGGGCAGCGGCAAGGATATGCGCCGCCTGCTCGAAACGAGCGAAAACGAGAGCAACTTTTCGCTTGGAGCGCTTAAAATAGCCTGTCAGGGCATAAAGGGCGCAAATTCCCACGAGGCGGCGAAAAAGCTCTTTCCAAACGCCGAGCCGGTGTTCTATCCGAGCTGGGAGGACGTGTTCACGGCGGTTGACGGCGGAGAAGCCGATTACGGCGTTCTGCCCGTAGAAAACTCCTCCGCCGGCTCCGTAAGCGACGTTTACGACCTGATACTTAAATACCGCTTTTACATATCGGGCGCGCTTGATTTGCCGATATCGCATTGCCTATGCGCCCTCAGACAGAGCGAGCTTTCGGATATAGAGCAGGTGTGGTCGCACCCGCAGGGGCTTGCCCAATGCTCAAGGTATATATCGAAAAACGGTCTGAGGTCCGTTCCCTGCTCAAACACCGCGATAGCCGCGAAAATGGTCGCCGAGGAAAAAAGGCTGAGCTGCGCCGCAATTTGCAGCGAGCAGGCGGCGGAGGAGTACGGGCTTAAAATATTAAAGCGCGATATTCAGAACAGCAGCGAAAACAGCACGAGGTTCATAGTCATATCGAAAAAGCTGTTTATTCCGGAGGACGCGGACAAAATAAGCCTTTGCTTTTGCCTGCCGCATATCAAGGGCTCTCTGCACAACGTGCTGTGCCGCTTCAGCAGTCACGGACTGAATTTGACGAAGATAGAATCCCGCCCCCTGCCGGACAAGAGCTTTGAGTATTTATTCTACCTTGACTTCACGGGCAATGTCCGCAGCGAGCACGTTATGAATCTGATGTGCGCGCTCTCGGAGGAGCTGCCGGAGTTTTCGTTCCTCGGAAATTACCGCGAGATGTGATAGGCGCTTTCTGTTTGCCGACAAATATTGCCTTGGCAGGATAAAAATAAAAGTTTTCGCCCGCCTTTTTCCAAAAGGCGGCGGGGGTCAAGGGGGCAGAGCCACTTGTCGCAGTCCGCAGACTGCGAAATTCCCCTGCGTTTCAAATTTGACAGATCAAAAGCGCCTCCCAAAACGGAAGGCGCTTTGTTTATCGTTAAATTTATTTTTCGGGCAGCGCTCTCGGGAGCTTTAATATCTCTATTATCTTCTCGGCGGTCGCGGCGGGAGTTTTGCCGGGGCGTATGACAAAGCGGGCGGCGGCGTAATAAAACGGGAGCCTTTTGTGATAAAGCTCCGCCATAGCCTCGTCCTTGTCGGGCCTTTGCAGCAGCGGCCGCTTTGTGTCGTTCCTGAGCCTGTATTTTATGTCCTCGAGCGGAACCGAGAGAAAAATGATTTTCGCGCTTTTTTCAAGGGCGCGCACGTTTCGCTCGTATATAACGGAGCCGCCGCCGGAGCTTATTACGCAGTTTTTCTTCTCCGCAAGCTCAATACACGCCAGATGCTCAAGATCGCGGAAATAGCTCTCGCCGTGCCGGTCGAAGATCTCCTTGACCGTGCAGCCCTCCTTTTGCTCTATGTAGCTGTCCATGTCGATAAAATCAAGGGTCGTTCTCTTGGCTATGATTTTGCCGACCGTCGTCTTTCCGCAGCCCATGAAGCCGCAGAGAACTATCGGTGGAATATCGTTCACGCTATCGCCGCCTTAAAAAGTTTTCTTCAGCTCTTCCGCGCTGTCGGCGCAGATTTTTTCAATATCTTCCCTGTCGAATACGGCGCCGTTCCAAATCTCGTGCGAAACCGCCGCCTGCCATACGAGCATGGACATTCCGCCGACAGCCTTCGCGCCGTTGGCTCTCGCCTTCTTTATAAGCGTCGTTTCAAGCGGATTATATACCGCGTCAAAAACATGGGCGCATCTTGATATGACGTGATCGTCTATCGGGCAGGCGTCGCTGTTCGGGTACATTCCGACGGGAGTCGCGTTTATGAGAAGATCTATCGTGCTTTTTTCAAAGTGGTCGAGGCGGTTTATCTTGCAGGTGTCGACGCTTATTCCGTGAACCTTGAGCTTTAGCTCCGCGGCAAGAGCCGCAACGTCGTGCAGGTCGCTTTCGCGCACGGCTATTGTTATCGCACAGCCGGCTATCGCGGCCTCAAACGCCATAACGCGGGCTACTCCGCCTGTTCCGACGATAACAACGCTGTGCTTCAGAGGAATGTCGTACGCTTCAAGCGCCTTTAAAAAGCCGTTCGGGTCGGTCGTGTAGCCCTTTGATACGCCGTCGGAATTTTTTACGGTGTTCACGCTGCCGTAAATTTCGGCTTTCTTGTCAAGAGAGTCGATAAGCGGGATAATAGTCTGCTTGTGGGGAATTGTAATGTTGTAGCCGTCAAGAGCCGTGAGCTGCTCGCGATATTTTATCGTCAGCTCCTCGGGGGTTATATCAAAAACCGAATAGTCTGCGTCTATTCCCTCAAGCTCAAAAAGCCTTTTGTTGATAAACGGGGACATAGTGTGTCCGATTGGGTGTCCGATAACGGCATATTGTTTTTTATTCATCTTAAAACCTGCTTTCCATGTTAATTTATTGACGTTATTTTTCATAATGGCATAAATGCAAAATGAAAAAAATTTATAAAATTTTTAAAAATTACAAAATTGTAATTGACAAAGACTATATTTGCAAATAATATATGTTTGTAACAGATACGCAGACAAGTTGTCTTTGTCTTATTTAACATTTTAACACATTATGATGTGGTTTGTCCACAATTCAAAGACAATGCGCAAAATTAAATTTTACGGAGGTTACAAATTATGGTTCTGGAAAAGGTAAAAGCGATTCTCGCAGAGCAGTTTGACGTTGAGGAGGACAGCATCACGGCTGAAACGACTATTCAAGATGATCTCGGAGCTGATTCTCTCGACGTAGTCGATCTTTTAATGTCGATCGAGGACGAGTTCGAGGTTGAGGTTCCCGACGACGAGATCGAAAACATCAAAACTGTCGGCAATCTCGTTGATTTCATTGAAAAGAATTCCTGATGGCAGCATAATGCAAAAATATTTAAGAGACCGCACGGTCTCTTATTTTTTTATTGTTTTTTTTCCGCTTTAATAGTATAATGATAAGAGATGTATTTTTCAGCGGCGGCGCGCGGGAAAATCAACCGCCGCAAAACGGGAATACAGGCTGTTATTGAATAAAAAATGCAAAGGGTTGTAGGTATGAAACTGAAAATAAAAAAGAGCGCTATTATATTTTTATCGGTGATAGCAACGGCGATTGCCGTTTGCCTGCCCGCCGCGGCGGCAGGGGAAAGACAGAACGTGCATATAAAGACTCCGGGGATAACGGTTGAAATACCCGGCGACGCAATCTACACCGTAAACGAGGCGGAAACCGGCGAGCTGCTGACCGCGTCCGACGCAAAAGGGACGTACACGATAACGCTCACCGGGGAAAAGTCCGGCGGCGATACCTTTAACTATAAAAATCTGAAGCAGGACGGAATAGAGCAGGCGGAAAACGAGATAAAGACGGAGCAAAACGCCGATAAGGTGACGGCGTATGAAACGAACCAGGCTATATTCTTCGACTGCATAAACAACGGCGACAGGTATCTTTCCTCAACGACGCTTGTGAACGGATACGAATATGTGCTGAAGCTCTCGGCGGGAAACAGGGAGCTTACAATTTCCGACCACGGAATATTCAACACGGCGGCAAGAAGCATAGTGTTTGACAATATAGAGAACCGCCCGGTGGAGGTAAACGTGCTTGGGAACGTCGGGACGATAGTGTGCGTAGGCGTAGTAATTTTAGCCGTGGCAGTCATAGCGGTAATACTCATTCACAAAGCCGCCGTCAAGAGAAGGCGCAGACAGGGCAATTCCCCGAAAGCGCAGGGAGAACCGCGCGGGCGCGGTATAGACGATAACGCGGATATGGCGATTGATAAAAAAATCGCGGCAAAGCATGATGAGCAGGCTCATAGCGGGCGCGGAGAAGCTCCGCAAACGCCCCCCGAGGAGGAGGACAGGCTTGAGGTCGTGCGCTCTGTCAGGCAGGACAAGCCCCAGCACGGCAAGGCTAAGAGAAAGGATTTTAAATCCGACAGCGCGGCAGAGAGCTTTTATGAGGAGATAGAGAGCGACGGACTTTTTGACGAGCAGGCGGAGGAGATACCGACGCAGGTTCAGATGGGCTACATAAACAACGTGCCGGGCGACGAGGAGTTTAAGAACACGCCGGTGCGCATGAGAGTCGATATAATAAAGCCGGTGACGGAGGACGGAGAAAACTCCGACATTTCCGATATGCTCGAGCTTTCAAGAAACAACAACGAGGATTACGACGAAGCGCCGACGGACGATTATCCCGAGAGCGACGGCGGCAAAAAGAAGCTCGGCAGACCGAAAAGGGATAATGCCAATGAAGAAAAGGCGCGGGCGAGCGCGGAAAGACCTAAAAGGACGCGACCGGAGCGCACGGAGGAGGAGCGGGCAAAGGCCGCCGAAAGACGGCGCAGGAGAGAGAGCGAGCGCGCGGAGCGCCGGGAATCGTACTCCGACAGCGAGTATGTAAAGAGCTTTGACAGCGACAGCTACTGGGATAAATACAGGTAACGGTGTTGAGCTATGGGAACGATAATAAAAAACATAAGAATAATAGATCCGGCAAACGGAGTCGACAAAAGTGGCGAGCTTTATATTAAGGACAGGAAAATATCGTCCGACGCGGGGGAGAACCCCGAGATAATAGACGGAGAGGGGCTTGTCGCGGCTCCTGGGCTGGTCGATATGCACGTCCACCTGCGCGACCCCGGCTATACGCATAAGGAGGATATTATAACCGGGTGCAGGGCGGCTGCGGCGGGCGGAGTGACCTCCCTGCTCGCGATGCCGAACACCGAGCCGACTGCGGACAACGCCGAAACGGTGAAGTATATTCTTGACAAGGCAAGCGGCGCGGACGCGAGGGTCTACGCCGCGGGCAGCATAACAAAGGGGCTGAAAAGCGCCGAGATGTGCGATATTGACGAGCTGAAAGGCGCGGGCGCAATCGCTCTGACGGACGACGGCAGACCGGTGGAAAACACAAGGTTCATGGCTCTTGCGATGATAAAGGCGAACGAGAAAAATATGACCGTTACCGCTCACTGCGAGGACTTGTACCTCGCCGACGGCGGCAAGATAAACGAGGGCAAAATTTCCGAAAAGCTCGGAATAAAGGGGATACCTGCGGCGGCTGAGGACTGCGGCACCGCGCGGGAGATAGCTCTTGCGGCGGCTTACGGAGTTCCCGTGCATATCTGCCATGTGAGCACAAAAACCTCTGCGGCGCTGATAAGAGACGCAAAGGCGAGAGGAGTCAAGGTGACGGCTGAAACAGCCCCGCACTATTTTTCCATGGACGAGAGCGAGCTTTTAAAGCGCGACGCCGATTACAGAATGAATCCGCCTCTGCGCACAGCCGAGGACAGGGAGGCGATAAAAGCCGCGCTGAAGGACGGCTCTCTCGACGCGATAGCGACCGACCACGCGCCGCACGCGCCTCAGGAAAAATCCGACTTTGAAAAAGCGCCGAACGGCTCGATAGGAATGGAAACGTCGCTTGCGGCGGCTCTTACAGAGCTGTATCACAAAGGAGAGCTGGAGCTGAGCGACATAATAAGGCTGATGAGCGCAAATCCGGCGAGGATTCTCGGAATAAACGCGGGAACGCTCTCGATAGGCGCGAACGCCGACATAGTTCTGTTTGACCCCGACGAGGAATGGATCGTTGACGAAAACAAACTGCACGGCAAGTCGAAAAATTGTCCGTTCAAGGGGAAAACTCTCAAGGGAAAGGTGAAGCGCACTATACTGGGCGGCAGGACAGTGTATAACGACAAGGAGAATTGATATGGCTTTTGACAGACTGATTGAAAATATAGTGGAAAAACAGAACCCGACCGTGGCGGGGCTTGACCCGAAGCTCGCGTATATACCGGAGTATATAAAGGCGGAGGCGTTTGCAAAATACGGCAAAACGCTCGACGGCGCGGCGGAAGCGCTCCGGGTGTATAACAAGGGGCTGATAGACGCTCTGTGCGACGTTGTCCCCGCCGTAAAGCCGCAGGCGGCGTATTACGAGATGTACGGCTGGCAGGGCGTTCGCACGCTTGCGAAAACCATAAAATACGCCCGTGAGAAGGGCCTGTTTGTCATAACGGACGCAAAAAGGAACGACATTGGCACGACGATGGAGGCGTATGCCTGCGCTCATCTCGGAGCCGCCGACATAGACGGCGAATGTGCCGAGCCGTTCGGAGCGGACGCGCTGACCGTGAACGGCTATCTCGGGAGCGATGGCATAAAGCCGGTAACGGACGTAGCATCAAAGAGGGACAAGGGCATTTTCGTGCTTGTGAAAACGTCAAACCCAAGCTCGGGCGAGCTTCAAAATCTGGAGCTTGCCGGTGAGGAAACGATATATCTCCATGTTGGAAAGCTCTGCGAGCAGTGGGGCGAGGGGATAATGGGCAAATACGGCTATTCGGGAGTAGGCGCGGTTGTGGGCGCTACTTACCCGGAGCAGCTAAAAGAGCTGAGAGCGGAGCTGCCGCACACGTTTTTCCTCGTTCCGGGCTACGGCGCTCAGGGCGGCACGGCTGACGATATAGCCGGAGCGTTTGATAAAAACGGACTTGGCGCGATAGTCAATTCATCAAGAGGGATAATGTGCGCGTGGCAAAAGGAGAGCTGCGGCGAGCGCGACTACGCTCAGGCGGCGAGGAGAGAGGCTCTCAATATGAAAAAGCTGCTCACGGACGTGACTGGTGAGATAAAGCTGCCGTAAGCGCTTGGCAAAGAATGGGATTTCGCAGCCTGCGGGCTGCGACCAAAGGCGCCGCCTTTGGAAACCGCCGCCTTTTGGAAAAAGGCGGGCGAAAACTTTTATTTTATTCTGCAAAAATAAGTTTATAGAAAAGCAAATGGGTAGAGCCTTTGGCTCTACCCATCAGTTTATTAAAACGCGTTTTTTATCAGGCGTTCTTTACAATGTCCAAAACTACCTTTGCTATATTATCCTTGCAAAGGCCAAAGAGCTTTAAAAGCTCCTTTGCGGGGCCCGAGTATCCGAATCTGTCCTGAATACCTATCTTTGTAACGGGAACAGGGCATTTTCTCGAGGTCACGTCGCTTACGCTGTCGCCGAGTCCGCCGATAATGCTGTGCTCCTCAACCGTAACTATTCTGCCGGTCTCCTTAGCCGCCCTTACGATTATTTCCTCATCGATAGGCTTTATAGTGTGTATGTTTATAAGCCTTGCGCTTATGCCCTGAGCCTCAAGCTCCCTCACGGCGTCAAGAGCGTCCTTTACTATGATGCCCGAGGCGATGACAGTAATGTCGCTGCCCTCGTGCAGTGTGATTCCCTTGCCGAATTCAAAGCTGTAATTTTCGGGGTCGTTGAAGCTGTCGACGGCAAGACGGCCAAGACGGAGATATACGGGACCGTCTAGCTCAACGGCCGCCTTGACAGCCTCCGTCATCTCCCAGTGGTCAGCGGGATTTATAACAGCCATTCCCGGGAGCGTTTTCATCAGCGCGATGTCCTCGCAGCACTGATGCGTCGCGCCGTCCTCACCCACGGAGATACCGGCGTGAGAGCCGGCTATTTTTACGTTGAGCTTTGGATAGGCTATTGAATTTCTTATCTGCTCGTATGCCCTGCCGGTCGCGAACATGGCGAAGGTGGCGGCAAATGGTATCTTACCGCAGGCGGCAAGACCTGCCGCAACGCTCATCATATTGCCCTCGGCGATGCCGCAGTTTAAAAACCTTTCAGGGAACTGCTTTGCGAATATTCCGGTTTTTGTCGAGCCGGAAAGGTCGGCGTCGAGAACGACAATATCTTTGTTTGTCTTTGCAAGCTCGCACAGAGCCAGACCAAAGCTCTCTCTTGTTGCCTTATTTACGATTTCCGCCATTTCTCACGCCTCCTCGATTGCTTTTAGCTGAGCCTCAAGCTCCGCCATAGCCTTTTTGTATTGCTCGTCGTTCGGGGCAACGCCGTGCCAGCCGACCTGATCCTCCATAAACGAAACGCCCTTGCCCTTGACTGTCTTCGCTATTATAACAAAGGGCTTGCCCTTGCATTCGCGCGCGGCGTTAAAGGCTTGCTCAAGCTCCTCAAAGCTGTGACCGTCTATTTCCGCCGCTCCAAAGCCAAACGCCTCGAATTTCTCCTTGAGCATACAAAGACCTGCCACGTCCTCGACCTTGCCGTCTATTTGAAGTCCGTTGTTATCGACTATGAAGCAGAGGTTGTCGAGCTTGTAGTGAGACGCGAACATAGCCGCCTCCCATACCTGACCCTCCTCGCATTCGCCGTCGCCGAGAACGGAATATACTCTGAAATCCTTGCCGTCGATTTTTGCGGCGGCAGCCATTCCGCAGGCGGCGGACGCGCCCTGACCGAGAGAGCCGCTGCTCATATCTATTCCGGGCGTTCCCTTCATATCGGGGTGTCCCTGAAGCATAGCGCCGACGTGGCGCAGGTTTTCAAGCTCCTCAAACGGGAAATATCCCTTCAGCGCGAGCACCGCGTAAAGGCTCGGACAGCCGTGACCCTTTGAGAGAACGAACCTGTCCCTGTCGGGGTCGTCGGGATTTTTGGCGTCAACGCGCATCTCTTTAAAATAGAGATATGTAAATATGTCAGCCGCGGACAGCGATCCGCCCGGGTGACCGGATTTTGCCTTGTATGTGCCTGTAACAGCGCCCATTCTCGCTTTGCAGGCGAGCCTTTTAAGCTCAAGTGTTTCTGTGCTGTTCATTGCAAAATCTTTCCTTTCTTACAAAGTGTGACGGGCGAAGCGGATAAGCGCTTCAAGCTCAATCATAAAAGTATCTAATCACATTTCAAAATCATAACACAAACGGGACAAGCTATTTTTCATTAAAAGCAAAATAAACACCTTTTTTGCGCGCATTATGCAAAATAAAGTCCTTTGCCGCCGGCGTTTTTCGGAGCTTCCGTCATACTGCATACAGCGTTTGAAAATCGCCTGACGATATAGTATAATATTTATAAAACGATTAAAACAATGATTCGCGGGAGGGAGGAGCCGGAATTGAATACAGCCGAAATGATTTTAAGCGATTTAAGGCGCGGCGGATATGTGTCCGGACAGGAAATATCGGACAGGCTCGGCATATCGCGCAGCGGGGTGAGCAAGCAGATAAAATCTCTGCGCGAGCGGGGATACGATATAGACAGCGTTACCAACAGGGGATACAGGCTTATAGGCGAGCCGGACGAAATGTCGCAAAAAAGGATAGAGAGTATGCTGGAAACGCTTTATATAGGCAGACCTACCGAGCTTTTGGCGGAGGTGGATTCCACCAACGATGAGATAAAGCGGCGCGCGCGAGCGGGAGCGCGGCAGGGGCTTGTCGTTATAGCCGAGCGCCAGAGCGCGGGCAGGGGCAGGCTCGGCAGGAGCTGGACGTCGCCGCTGGGAACGAGCATATACGAGAGTATTTTATTAAGACCCGAGCTGCCGCCGTCGCAGATACCGTGCATAACGCTTGCGGCGGGGCTTGCCGTGTGCAGGACGTTAAACGAGCTTTACGGCTGCGGCGCAAAAATCAAGTGGCCGAACGATGTAATAATAGGCAGGAAAAAGCTGTGCGGAATACTCACGGAAATGTCTGTGGAGGACAATATGGTATCCTACGCCGTAGTCGGAATAGGGATAAACGTGAATAACAGGGAGTTCCCTCCCGAGGTGAGCGAAAAGGCGACCTCCCTGCGCATTGAACTCGGCAAACAGCTTGAGCGCAGCGAGATAGCAGCTCACCTTTCAAACACGCTTGAAAAAATATACGACGAGTTCATAATGTGCGGTTTTGAAGCGTTCAGGGAAGAGTATTTATCGCTGTGCGCGACTGTCGGCAGAGAGGTCGAGGCGACCGTGCGCGGTAAGGCTGTCAAAGGAGTGGCGGCGGACGTGCTTGGCGACGGCGGGCTTGTCGTGCTGACCGAGGGCGGCGAAAAAATATGCGTCGGCGCGGGAGAGGTCGTAGTGCAGGGAATATATTAAATATATTTAACTTGGGTTTAACTTGATTTAACTTGAACCGCCGCGGCGCTTTTACCGCGGCGGTTTTGCGATTTTCACATTTTTTTAAACGAGAAATCTCTCTTTTTGACAATATGAAGAACGGAAAAAGAATGATATAATTAATCTGAGGGCGTTTTACGCTTTGTTTATCGCATGGGCGCGGCGGCAGTATGACTAACAGCGCCGAGCGAAAAAATCCGCCCCGGCAAAGCGGACGCGAGAGCGGTATGCTTTTAGGAATCTCGTTTCGAGGATCTTGAAATAATTATTTTTTATCAGGAGGCAAAATATGAAAAAGATTGGTTTGTTAAAAAAATCGGTTGCGCTGACGCTGTGCTTTATTATGGCGGCGTTCTGCGTTCCGTCGTCGTTTGCGGCGCAGTCCGACTCCTTCGGCTCGGGCATACCCCCGTATGTGTCGCAAAGCAGAGAAAAGGCTGTATGGCTCGACGCCTGCTCCGCCGGTACGTCGTCGGAAATAGACGCCGTGAAGTGGTACTGTGACTCAAACGGAGATTATTACTTCTTTATGCCCGGCTCTGCCGACTTGTCGTCGGCAGTCATATATCACAATTTTACGCGTCTTACGATAGACGGCAAGAGCGTTTTGAGCGGGGAGACGCTCACCGGTCTTGAAAAGAACGGCTCTGTCACAATGAACTGCGACGGAAAAAATTATAATGTGAAGATAATGCAGTCGTCGGGCATAGCCTCTATGTTCCTGACCACGGAGAGCGGCAGTATGGACAGTATAAACGCCGACCCGAACCACGAGTACTCCGAGTCGGGGCAAATGCTTGTGGTGGACAGCGACGGCGCGATTTCATACGAGGGGGAGCTTTCCTCGATAAAGGGCAGAGGAAACACGACGTGGCGCAATATAGAAAAAAAGCCGTACAACATCAAGCTCCCCTCTAAGGCGAGCCTGCTCGGAATGAAGGCGAGCAAGAAGTGGTGCCTGCTCGCGAACGGACAGGATCACTCTATGCTGAGGAACCGCGTTGTTTACGACATGGCCGACGAGGTGGGACTCGATTTTTCGCCCGAGTCAAGGTTTGCCGACGTATATGCCAACGGGGAATATCTCGGCTCTTATCAGATAACTGAAAAGGTCGAGCTTGGAAAGAATAACCTCGTGAGCATAACCGACCTCCAGGGCAATACCGAGGACGCGCTTTCAGCGGCGGGCTATAACAGCGATATAGAGTCGTACAGGCTCAAATCCGATGGCAGCTACTACGGCGCCCGCAGCGGCTATGACATACCGGTCGAGCCGGAGGACATAACGGGCGGCTATTTGCTTGAATATATCGCTGTTCCCGAGGAAAGCTGCCATTTTATTACAGACAGCGGTCAGTCGGTGGACCTTAAAACCGCCGCGTCGTTCAAGCAGGTGAACTACATAGCCGACTTCGTTCAGGATATGGAGGACGCGCTTTATTCTCCGAGCGGCTATAACTCAAAGGGAAAGCACTATTCGGATTACATAGACGTTGAATCGGCTGCCCTGATGTACCTGATAGAGGAGCTGTCCGTGAACATTGACGCGGGAATTTCGAGCTGCTTTTTCTACAAGGATTCCGACCTTGCCGGCGACGGAAAGCTCCATGCCGCGCCAGTGTGGGACTATGACGTGGCGTTTGGCAACCTGAACACCTACAAGGACGGAGTAAATATGATGGATACGGATTCCATATTTGCGGCGGAAAGCAGGCAGTATGGAAACGGAAAATACACAATAATCGCGCAGTTTGCACATCAGAGTGAAATTGCGAAGGCGGCGGAGGAGCTTTGGAACGAGAGATTTGTTCCCGCCTTTGCGATATTAAACGGCAAAGCGACGGGAACGGGCAGACTGAAGAGCTTTGACGAGTACAGAGCATTGTTAAAGGACAGCGCGGATATGAACTACATAAGATGGGAGCGGACTCTCATCGACAATCTTCTTGTGCCGTCCGCAGGAGGCACACACGAGGAACAGCTTGAATATTATATCGACTGGATGTCAAGACGTGAAGCCTTTATGAACAGGACGTTTATAAGCGTGGATACCGTGAGAAAAGCGGCTCTTGCCGAGCTTGACGAGTACAAAAATTCCTTTAACAAGGACGATTACAGCGAGGAGTCGTGGAATGAATTTCTCGCGGCGTATCAAATGGGAACGGAGGCTATAAACGCCGCGTCGACCGGCGCGGACGTTCAAACCGCGCTAAGCGCCGCCAAGAGCGAAATGATGGGTGCGCTCGGCAGCTTTTATGTGTACTTTGACAACTCCATGACCAAATGGGATAATGTATTTATATATTGGTGGGGAACAGCCGACGTTGTTGAATGGCCCGGAAAGCCCATGACCGACTGCGGAAACGGAATTTGGAAATATAGGGTCAGCGCCGATATGAGCAACGTTATTTTCGGCAACGGCCAGAATACGGCTCAGACCGAGAATCTCATTTTCCCGGGGCTTCCGGAGAAAATGTTCGTACCGGATTATAACAACCCTTCGTTCGACCCGGGCAAGGGCGACGTGTACGGAGGCTCGTGGACGGATTACAAGCGCCTTGACGGAAGGCTTGGCGACGTGAATCTCGACGGCGAAATAACGTTGGCGGACGCGATAATGATACAAAAGCACGTAGTCAATATACTGACGCTTGACGGCGAGCAGAGAGCCATTGCCGATATTGACAAGGACGGAGAAATAACGATAGCGGACGCGATAAGAGTGCAAAAGCACGTGGTGGGGATCGCCCTTATCGCATAAGCCCGAGGGATAAATAGGCGCACGCCTTGAGGCGGCTCCTGCGGCGCGCAGACTTGTTTTTACAGTGAGTGCGGGCGGGAGCGCTCGGGCGGCGACCGGCAGCTTCGCGCCGCCCGCGGCGCGAAGCTGCAAAAAAACGCGGCGCGGTGGGGCTTGACTCGTTGACAGGGTCTGTCCCGCCGCGTTTTTTCAGGCGCGGCGCAGCCGCGCCGGTCGCCGCCCGAACCCCTGTTATCGTCAGTAAGCTAAGAGGTATGCCGCGCGCCGCCGTCAAAGTCTGCCGCGCCCCGATTGGAGCCGTCGGATTTTCCGCGATTTAAGTATTTAGTATGAAAACCTGCGAAAAAACAGCTTTAGGTTTGTTGAAAAATCAATCTGAAATATTTTTTCAAATCGTTGACAAAACAATGCCTTGATTGTATAATATTAGTCGGTGTTTTAATGCGCCGCAATTTTTTTCGCGGAGGTGCCGATATGCTTCTCGATGTAAAGGAAGTGTTCCTCAACGAGGGAGCGCACAGCCTCGCGGATTATGAGCTTGATTTAAGCTCGGTTGCGGTCGACGGCGTTAACCCCATGCCAAAGCCCGTAAGAGTGAAGGCTGAGGCGGTTAATACGGCGGGAGCGGTAAGACTTATAATAAAAGCTGAATTCTTATACTCCAGACCGTGTGACCGTTGCTTTTCGCCGAGTGACAGAAATATGAGTTTGGAATTTGAGCATAATCTTGTCACATCCCTAAGCGGCGACAGTAATGACGACTACGTTGAAACCCCCGATTATATGCTGGATCTGGACGAGCTTGCAAGAGCCGACATTCTGCTTGAGCTGCCGCTCAAGTATTTGTGCAGGGAAGATTGCAAGGGCTTGTGCCAAAGCTGCGGCGCCAACCTGAACGAGGGCGACTGCGGATGCAGCAAAAATGCGGCGGACCCCAGACTTGAGGTTCTGAAACAGCTATTGAATTAAGAGTATGAGCTCTAAATACAAATCTAATTAAGGAGGTGCTGAATCATGGCAGTACCAAAGAATAAAACATCAAAGCAGAGAAGAAACACAAGAAGATCTAACGTATGGAAGCTTTCTGCTCCGGCGCTTGCAAAGTGCACAAACTGCGGCGAATATAAGCTCGCTCACAGAGTTTGCCCGAGCTGCGGTTACTACAACGGCAGAGAAGTAGTTAAAAAGGACGCTTGATTCGTTTAAAAATCTAAGGCGGAGAGGAAGGCAAAATCCTCTCCTCTTTTTTTTGCGGGGTGAAAAATGTCTGTTCTTATAAAAGCCATTACAAAGGGCGGCAGATGTGAAAAAGCGGGAGTGAAGGCTGGCGAGCGAATTGTTTCGATAAACGGCGAGGAGATAGCGGACGTTCTCGACTATCGCTTTCATCAGATGAACAGAAATTTAAAGCTCGTCGTCGAGGACGAAAACGGCGCTGTCAGAGAGCTTGAAATAAAAAAGGGCGAGTATGAGGAGCTGGGGCTTGAGTTTGAAACATATCTTATGGATAAGCAGCACTCGTGCCGCAACAAATGTATTTTTTGCTTTATCGACCAGCTCCCCAAGGGGCTGAGGGAAAGCCTGTATTTTAAGGACGACGACTCCCGCCTTTCGTTTCTTTTCGGGAATTATGTAACGCTGACAAACATAACCGAGCACGAAATAGAAAGAATAATAAAGCTGCATATCAGCCCGATAAACGTATCCGTTCACACGACGAACCCCGAGCTGAGATGCAGAATGCTCAACAACCGCTTCGCGGGCGAGGCTCTCTCTGTTTTGAACAGGTTTGCCGACGGCGGTATAATGATAAATTGTCAAATAGTGTCCTGTCCCGGCATAAACGACGGGGCGGAGCTTGACAGGACGCTCGGTGACCTTGAGGCTCTTTTCCCTCAAATCGAGAGTATAGCCGTTGTGCCGGTGGGACTTACCGGCTTCCGCGACGGTCTGTATCCGCTTAAGTCGTATAATAAGGATACGGCGAGGGCGACGCTTGAGCAGATTGAAAAATGGGGAGATAAATTTATCAAAGAGTACGGCAGGAGAACAGTCTTCGCCTCGGACGAATTTTACCTCAAGGCGGGCAGAGCTATACCCGACGCCGATTTTTACGAGGGCTTTCAACAGCTCGAGGACGGCGTGGGCCTTATGGCGTGCCTGAAGGACGAATTTGAGTGGGCGCTTTCGGAGTGTGATGGCTCCGATATAAGCAGAGAGATGACCCTCGCCTGCGGCAAGGCTCCGGAGGCCTTTTTGAAGGAGCTTATGCTTTCGCTGAGGGAAAAATTCCCGAATGTGCGTGTGAACGTGATAGGAGTTGAAAATAAATTTTTCGGCGGCGAGATCGACGTTACGGGGCTTGTGACGGGCGTTGACCTGATAAACGCGCTTAAAGGCAAGGCGCTTGGCGGCAAGCTGATTATTTCGACGGCTATGCTCCGGCACGAGGGCGACTTATTTTTGGACGACACTTCGACGGACGATGTTGAACGCGCGCTCGGCGTTTCGCTTGTTCCCGTTATGAACGACGGGGAAAAGCTGCTCGATGAGATTTTGAAGTGATTATACCAACGGTATATTTTATACTATCGGTAATTTAATCGGCTTGTACCCGCTTTTGTGAGGAACGGAAAACAGCCGCGCGGTGAGCCTCGGCTGTTTTGAGCGGGGAAATGGGTTCGGGCGGCGACCGCACATTTTCGCCTGCGGCGAAAATGTGCCGAAAAACGCGGCGGAACAGCGATTTTTTGGCGGGGCAGGGGCTCTGCACCCGCCGCGTTTTCCCGCGCGGCTGCGCCGCGCCGGTCGCCGCCCGAGACTCTCTGTTAAGCACTAAGCAAAACCGGGACGGCGCGGCGGTCCTCAGCCACAAAAGCAAAATTTTATATAAATAAAGCAGGAAAGGAATGAGGCCGAATGGCAAAGCCTGTAATTGCAATAGTCGGCAGACCTAACGTCGGCAAATCTACGCTTTTTAATAAACTGACGGGAAAGAGAATATCAATAGTCGACGACACCCCCGGAGTCACAAGGGACAGAATCTTCGGCGAGGTCGAGTGGGGCGGAAAAAAGGCGACGCTCATAGATACGGGCGGAATAGAGCCTTACTCCGACGATATAATCCTCTCCCAAATGCGCCGTCAGGCGGAGCTTGCCATAGACTCGGCTGACGTTATAATACTCGTGACAGACCTCAAATCGGGCGTTGTCGCAACGGATATAGAGGTCGCCTCAATGCTTCAAAAGAGCGGCAGACCGATAGTTCTCTGCGTCAATAAATGCGATAAAATCGGCGAGCCTGAGCCGGAATTTTACGAGTTTTACAATCTCGGGCTCGGCGACCCGATACAAGTATCCTCCGTCCACGGTCACGGCACCGGCGACCTGCTGGAGCAGGCGTTTTCATATATAGAGAGCGACGGCGAGGACGACGGCGACGGCGAGGTTATAAGCGTAGCCGTTATAGGAAAGCCGAACGTGGGCAAATCCTCGCTCATCAATAAAATCTCGGGCGAGGAGAGATGCATAGTATCAAATATCGCGGGCACGACAAGGGACTCGATAGATACTCTCGTCGAAAACGAATACGGCAAATTCAATTTTATCGACACGGCGGGACTGCGCAGAAAAAACAAGGTGGACGATAAAATAGAGCAGTACAGCGTAATAAGGGCAAAAATGGCGGTCGAGCGCTGCGACGTGTGCGTTATAATGATAAACGCCGAGGACGGCTTTACCGAACAGGACTCAAAGGTGGCGGGCCTCGCCTGCGACGCGGGCAAGGCGTGTATAATCGCCGTGAACAAATGGGACGCTATCGAAAAGAACGACAAAACGATGAACGAGTATAAAAAGAAGCTCGACGTTGACTTTTCGTTTATGTCCTATGCGCCGATGACGTTCATTTCAGCCAAAACGGGGCAGAGGCTCGACAGACTTTTCGAGCTTATAAAGCGTGCGGCAAATTCCCACGCGATGAGAATAAAGACCGGCAGACTCAACGAGCTGCTGTCGCAGGCGGTGCTAAGGGTACAGCCGCCGTCGGATAAAGGAAAAAGGTTGAAAATATATTATATGACGCAGGCGTCCGTAAAGCCGCCTACCTTTGTTTTCTTTGTCAACAATCAGGAGCTTTTCCACTTTTCGTACCAGCGCTATCTTGAGAACAGAATAAGGGAGACGTTTGGGCTTGAGGGAACGCCGGTGAGATTTGTAATAAGAGAAAGAGGAGAAAAATAATGCGGGAGTATCTTACCTTGCTTTCAAACGGCTGGCTCCAGCTCGTGCTGACAGCCGTAACAGCATATCTTTTGGGCAGCGTGAGCTTTTCAATAATCATAACGAGGATAGTCGATAATCACGCCGATATAAGGACGATGGGCAGCGGCAACGCGGGCTTTACAAACGTGCTGCGCTCCGTCGGAAAGGCTCCCGCGGTGCTTACCATACTCTTCGATTTCCTCAAGGGAGTAATATCCGTTATAATCGGCTGGCTGCTGTTCTCAACTATACAGACCGTTGACGGCGGCTCGGTGCTGCAAAGCGAGATAATTTCATACGGCAAATATATCGGCGGTATGTGCTGTATGCTCGGCCATATCTTCCCGATATTCTTCGGCTTCAGGGGCGGCAAGGGGGTCGTGACCGTGGCGGCAATGCTTGCGGTCGCCGATTGGAGGATATTCCTCGCGACCATAATTACGTTCGGGCTGATTTTTCTTTTCACAAAGATAATATCAAAGGCGTCCGTTATCAGCGCTATACTGCTGCCGGTATATACCTTTCTCGTTACATATTTTCTCGATTACCTGCCGAGTCAGGGAACGGATAGTCAACACACGGCGGTGTATGTAATAGTCGCGACGGTCTGCATGGCGCTCGTCGGAATAACGGTAGTGGTGAAGCACAAGGAAAACATAAAGAGAATTTTAAACGGCACGGAAAAGAAGATAACCGCGAAAAAGTGACTTGAGCAAGGGTGAACGGTGAAATGAAAACAATGGAGAAAATAGAGAGCTTTAAGGTCAATCATATTCTTCTCGAAAGGGGAGTATATGTTTCAAGGAGGGATTACGGCGACGGCGGAGAGGTCATAGCGACCACCTTTGATCTGCGAATGAAAAGACCGAACCGCGAGCCTGTTATAAATCAGGCGGAGCTGCACACGATGGAGCACCTCGGCGCTACGTTCCTGCGCAATCACGAAAAATACAGGGAGCAGACGATATACTTCGGCCCCATGGGTTGCAGAACAGGGTTTTATCTGATTTTGAAGGGGGAGCTTTCCTCAAGGGACGTTCTGCCGATAGTGACGGAGATGTTTGAGTTTATGGCGGGCTACGAGGGTGAAATACCCGGCGCGGACGCGTACTCCTGCGGCAATTATCTTGACCAGAATTTGCCCATGGCAAAATATGAGGCGGAGAGGTATTTGAATGAAACGCTCAGAGATATTCGCGACGGGCAGCTTACATATCCCGTTTGATGAGGATGCGGGCTTTTTTGTATTATTAAATATTAGTTCCCACAGCGCGGGCGTTTGAGCAATTTCCCTTGACGAACATAGGGAAATAATTTATAATTTCTCAAAAATAAGCGGGCGGGAATAAAAAATATTTCGGCGCAGTCCGGCTGTGTGCGGGCAGGGTCGGCCGCGGCGGTTAGAGCTTGTTGATACGGGCGGCGACCCGGGCTGCTCCGCAGCCCGTCATACCGCGGCGCAGGAAAGACCCTGCCGCAGAGCAAAAGCCGGAGCGCGCCGCGTTATGGCTGCTTTTCGCCGCAGGCGAAAAGCAGCGGTCGCCGCCCGACAAAAACACACCGCTAAATTTAGACAGGGGCGCAGTCTTGTCGTCCTTGTCGCCGCGGCGTATTTCTCCCCAAAGTCAAACGGAGGTGCAGTATGAATTTTACCGTTAAGAAAAAACTCCTTTCCGCGCTTACCGTATGCACGGCGGCGCTCTGCCTGCTGCCGTCGTGCGGAAGCAGCGATACGGGCAGCGGCGAAGGCTCATCATATATATCCGCCGCCGAGGAGGAAACTCAGGCGGCAACCGAGGACGAGATGACCGCCGAGAGAAGAAAAAGATTGACCGAGGCGGTCGAGGGGTATATGGAGCAGTATGATTTCTCCGGAGCCGTTTTGATCTCGGTGGACGGGGTGACGCTGTGCGAATATTCACACGGCTTTGCCGATAAGGCGAACGCCACGCCGAATACGCCAAACACAAAAATCGAGCTCGGCTCGATAACAAAGCAGTTTACGGCGGCGGCGATAATGATGCTTCAGGAGCAGGGCAAGCTCTCACTCGGCGATACGGTGGACAAATATATTCCGGAATATGAGCACGGCGCGGAAATAGAGATAGAAAATCTGCTGGATATGACCTCCGGGATACCGGATTTCCTCAATACAATGATATATCTTAACGATACGGGCGAGATAGACATGACCGAGCCGACGAGCTTTGACGACGTGCTCGACTTTGCAAACACAAACGGACTGCTGTTTGACGCCGGCACGCAGTATAAATATTCAAACACGAATTATATGTTTCTCGGCGAGATAATATCGAGGCTGAGCGGTATGACATACGAGCAGTTTATCGAACAGAACATATTGAAGCCGCTTGATATGACAAACACGAGCATGAATATGAACAACGCCGACGCGGTGGGCTATCTGATAGACGGCTCGGAGGGCGATAAAGCGGACACAACGTACTTAGGAGCGGCAGGCGAGATAGTATCGAGCGTTGAGGATATGAGCAAATGGCTCAACGGACTGCTCTCGGGAAGGATAATAAGCGAGGATTCCCTGAACCAAATGCTCAGCAACAGAGGTATGGGCTACGGCTACGGCTGGTTCATATCGGACAACGGCTACTATTGGCACACGGGACAGTCTATGGCGTGCTATACAATGGATCTTATAGACCTTAATTACGGCATAAACGTCGTAGTGCTCTCAAACGTAGACGACGAAACGGTTGAAACTATATGCACCGATTTGCGCTCAACGGCGGTCGGAGCGATATTTCAGTGAGGTTGAGATGAAGCTATCTGTAATTATCCCTGCGGCGGGCAGCTCGAGCAGAATGGGCTCCGCCGTCAGCAAGCAGCTATTAAAGATAAACGGCGTCGAGGTGCTCGCGCGCACAGCGGGAGCGTTTGAATCGACAGAAGCGGTAGAGGAGATAATAATAGTCTGCCGCGACGAGGAAAGAGAAGCGTTCGAGCGGCTGATGAAGAGGTACGATATAACAAAATTCAAATGCTTTTCGCGCGGCGGGGCAACGAGACAGCAGTCCGTGTTCGGCGCGGTTTCTCTCACGTCGGACAACTGCGGCTTCATAGCGATACACGACGGCGCAAGGCCGCTTATAAGCCGCGAGGTTATAGAGCGCACCGCAATATGCGCGGAAAAATACGGGGCGGCGGCGCCGGGAGTCGCGGTCAAGGATACGATAAAAATAATAAACGAGGACAGGCTTATTGAGCAAACGCCGAGGCGCGACAGGCTTGTGTCTATACAGACCCCTCAGATTTTTTCAAGGGATAAATATCTGTTAGCGATGGAAAAGGCGCTCAGGGACGGAAAGGAATACACGGACGACTGCGCGCTGTTTGAGGCGCTCGGCGAGAAAGTGTATGTGTCGGAGGGCAGCTACACGAATATAAAAATAACAACGCCGGAGGATATATCAATAGCCGAAAGGCTGACGGGAGGAAAATAATGCGCATAGGACACGGGTACGACGTACACAGATTCGCAGAAAACAGAAGACTTGTTATCGGCGGAGTCGAGATACCGTTTGAGCTCGGCTTGCTCGGCCACTCGGACGCGGACGTTCTGCTGCACGCCGTGAGCGACGCGCTCTTGGGCGCGGCTGCTCTTGGCGATATAGGGCGGCATTTTCCCGACACCGACCCGAGGTACGAGGGGGCGGACAGTATGAAGCTGCTCTCAGAGGTCGTAGGGCTTTTACACGACAGGGGATATGAGGTCAATAATATAGACTGCACGGTAATAGCTCAAAAGCCGAAGCTTGCGAACCATATAGGGCGCATGAGAGAGAATATTGCAAAGGTGTGCGGGATTTCCGAGGGTTGCGTGAACGTCAAGGCGACCACCGAGGAGGGGCTCGGCTTTACGGGCGAGATGA
>CANPZK010000008.1 GCA_947588875.1 uncultured Clostridia bacterium | reverse complement strand
GCAGACCCGGCAGGGCGGCTCCGGCTACACAACGCCGCAGAGCTATTACACCCCGACTCAGCAGACGGCGCAGTACGGCAACGCAAAAAAGAAAAATAAGACTAAGAAAAAGGGCAGAGCGGGCATGGCGGTGCTTATAGCCGCGTGTATGCTCCTGAGCGCCGGACTCGGCTTTGGAGGAGCGATGCTTGCGAACCGTCTTAATCCCACCTCAAGCGGCGGGGTGAATATCCAAAAGGTTGTTGAAACCGTCTCAACCGGGGCAGAGGGCAGCGCGATGTCAACGGAGGACATAGTCGCCAAAACTCAGGACAGCGTTGTTGAGATAACCACCGAATCGGTAACTACCGGCGCGTTCTCGCAGAACTATATTACTCAGGGCGCGGGCAGCGGCGTTATAATATCCGAAAACGGGTATATTATAACAAACAACCACGTTATCGACGGCGCAAAGACGATAAAGGTTACAACTAAGGCCGGAAAGAGCTATGACGCTAAGCTGGTCGGAACGGCTTCCCCGACTCTCGACGTAGCCCTTGTGAAAATCAACGCGACAGGCCTCACTCCGGCGGTTATGGGTAACAGCGATGAGATAAAGGTCGGAGAAAAGGCTGTCGCGATAGGCAATCCGCTCGGACAGCTCGGCGGAACGGTGACAGAGGGCATAATCAGCGCCCTGAACCGCGACATAACGGTTGACGGGACTGTTATGAACCTCCTCCAGACGAATGCCGAGATAAACCCGGGCAACTCCGGCGGCGGACTTTTTGACGGACACGGCAACCTTATAGGCTTGGTAGTCGCAAAGTCTGTCAGCAATGAGATCGAGGGCATAGGCTTTGCCATTCCGATAAACAGTATTTCCGACGTTGTGGGCGACCTAACCGAATACGGCTATGTAAAGGGCATTACCGAGACGGGACTTACGCTTTTAGACATTCCGAACGAGCAGACCGCCATGATGTACGGCGTTAAGGAGACCGGCGTTTACGTTCAGAGCGTAGATTCGAGGAGCACGGCGCATGACGCGGGCTTTATCAGAGGCGACAGGATAGTATCCGTCGAGGGCAAGGAGGTTTCGACCAAGAGCGAGTTCGAGGCGCAGATAAAGAGTCACAAGGTCGGAGACGTAGTAAGCGTAGTTGTCAGCCGCGACGGTCAGAAGGCGACGCTGAAGCTCGAGCTTGAGGAGTATATCCCCGAATCGTCGTCTACGACAAACGGCTTTAGCGAGGACGGCAACAGCGGAAATTCGGGCAACAATAACTACGGCGGAGGATTTGAGGATTTCTTTAACGAGTTTTTCAACTGATATTACGGTAAAACAGACGGATTAGCTTACCTCTTCTTTTAATATAAATTTCGCCCTGCGGAAGTATGTTCCGCAGGGCGAAGCTATGCTTGCAGGAATATTGGGGTATTGTGAGCGGGGCGGCTGGGATTTTATTTTTCGTTTAGGCGAGGCTCGGGCGTTTGGGGGCTGTCGCGGCTGCCCGTTTTGACTGCACTGCGGCGTGAGGGAGGTTCGGGCGGCGACCCGCGCCCCGCCCCGCCGGGCGGGGCGCGCGCAAAAACGCGGCGGCGGAGCCCCCCTGTTGTAAGGTAAAAGCCCCTGCCCGCCGCGTTTTTGCGGCTCCGTTCCGCCCGCAGGGCGGAACGGAGCCGGTCGCCGCCCGAACCCTGTTTAACCCCTCGCTTTGGCGTAAACAGGAAATCGCGACAGCCGATCGCTTTCAATGCTTATATGGCAGTAAAAATAAAATCAATTAAAAAAATCAGTTTTTAAGACTTTGCAGCGGAGCGGGAATCCTGCCGCCCCGTGATATGAATTTTGCGGGGGAGGCGGTGTTCAGCTCCATAACGGGGCCGCCGCCCAAAAGCCCGCCGAATTCAAGCCATTCGCCCGCCCTCTTGCCTATCGCCGGAATGAGCCTGACGGCGGTCGTCTTTGAGTTCACCATACCGATAGCGGCTTCGTCGGCAATAATGGCGGAAAGAACCTCCGGGGTCGTGTCGCCCGGTACGTTTATCATATCAAGCCCGACGGAGCAGACGGAGGTCATCGCCTCGAGCTTTGTCAGTGTCAGACAGCCGCTCTTTGCCGCCGCTATCATGCCCGCGTCCTCGGTAACGGGTATAAAAGCGCCCGAAAGTCCGCCGACATGCGACGAAGCCATAACGCCGCCCTTTTTAACGGCGTCGTTCAGCAATGCGAGAGCCGCGGTGGTTCCGTGAGCGCCGCACTGCTCCAGACCCATCTCCTCGAGAATGTGCGCCACGCTGTCGCCTACGGCGGGAGTCGGCGCGAGCGACAAATCGACTATTCCGAACGGAACGCAGAGCCGCCTTGAAGCCTCCTGAGCGACAAGCTGACCGGTTCTCGTGATTTTAAAGGCGGTTTTCTTAATGAGATTGGCGACCTCGGTGATGTCGCAGTCGCCGCACTTTGAAAGCACGGAGCGCACCACGCCGGGGCCGGAAACGCCGACGTTTATCTCGCAGTCCGGCTCGCCCACCCCGTGGAACGCGCCCGCCATAAACGGGTTGTCCTCGGGAGCATTGCAGAACACAACGAGCTTTGCCGCGCCGATGCACTCCCGGTCGCTTGTAAGCTCAGCCGTCTGCTTGATTATCCTTCCCATCTTCGCGACAGCGTCCATATTTATGCCCGCCTTGGTGCTTCCGACGTTTACCGACGAGCAAACGTGCTCGGTTTCCGACAGAGCGCGCGGTATGCTCTCAATCAGGCTGTAATCGCCCTGGGCAAAGCCCTTTTGAACGAGAGCCGAGTATCCGCCGATAAAGTTTACCCCGACCGTCTGAGCCGCTCTCTCGAGAGCGTGAGCAAATTTAACGGGGTCGCTCGACGGACACGCCGCCGCGAGCATTGCGACAGGCGTAACGGCTATCCTCTTGTGGATTATGGGTATGCCGTATTCCTTAGATATGTCCTCGCCCGTCTTGACAAGATCCTTTGCATAGCGGCAGATCTTGTCGTATACCTTGTCGCAGGCGCGGTCTATATTCTCGTCTATACATTCGAGCAGCGAGATCCCCATCGTGATAGTCCTCACGTCGAGGTTTTCGTTGTCAATCATATTTATCGTTTCGAGTATGTCGTGTGTGTTTATCATTTATTCAAGCCTCCGCGGTCAAATTCTGTGCATTGAGTTAAATATGTCCTCGTGCATTATGTGGATTTTAAGCCCCATCTCGTCGCCGAGGGCGGAAAGACTGTCGGAGAGCTTGTCAAAGGGAACGCTCGACTTGTCTATATCTACAAGCATTATCATTGCAAACATATCCTGCAAGACAGACTGTGTGACCTCCTGAATGTTGACTCCATATTCGGCGCACGCCGAAGAAACCTTTGCGAGGATTCCGACTGTGTCCTTGCCGATAACGGTAATAAATGCGCGCATAAAAAAGTCCTCCTGAAAATAATTTTCCGGTGCGTACAACATAATACGCTTATAATATTATCTTATTTTTATCTCCGCCTGTCAATAGCGGCGCGGCATTTTGTCAAAGAAAGGCGCTTTTCACCGCATAGCTTTAGAGGAGCGGAGCGGCGCACAGCGGCAAACGGACTGAAAAATTCATGGGACTTGAAAAACCCGGAAAGTCAATATATAATTTTTTTAAAAGAAACCGGAGGGTTGCAGATGAGGCATAGATTTACGGCTGACAGCCATGTACACAGCAAAAATTCCTTTGACGCGGACAGCAGCGTTGCGGAGCAGCTGAAAAGAGCGGACGAGCTTGGGCTTGATTATCTCACAGTGACCGACCACTTTGAGTCGGCGTTCTATTATAAGCCGGACAGCGAATTCGGCGACCAGCCGAGCCTGCTCAGGCAGTCCGCGAGCGATATTGAGTCGGCGCGGAAAAGCAATGTATCTAAAACGGAGCTTTTGTGCGGCATAGAGCTTGGCGAGCCTCTGCACGATATAAGGGCGACGGAGGACGCGCTCGCCATAGCCGACTACGATTTCATACTCTGCTCCACGCACAATTTAAAGGATATGGGCGACTTTTTCTGGCTCGACTACCACAGGGAGGCAATACCCGAGCTTTTGAAAAAATATTTTTCGGAGCTTTGCGAGTGCATTGAGTGGGGGCGGTTCGACAGCCTTGCGCATATAACCTATCCCTTAAGGTACATCTGCGGCAGGGCGGGAATACAAATTGATATGAACGACTATAAAGCCGAGATCGACGAGGCGCTGTCGCTCCTTGCAAAGGGGGAGAGGGCGCTCGAATTTAACACCTGCCGCAATCCGGAGCTTTCGTCGTCTTGCATGGACGACTGCCGCGACGTGTATTTTCTCAGGCGCTTTATCGAGCTGGGCGGAAGATATATAACCCTCGGCAGCGACGCGCACAAAGCGGAGGATCTCGCAAAGGGAATAGACGGAGCTCTTGATATTCTGTCGGAGCTTGGAGTTAAGGAGATAGCCGTATATAAAAAGCGCGAGCCGCATATGCTGCCAATCGTTTGATATGGATTTTAATTTATGTTGATGTGCAGGCGGCGTGGGACCGCAGCTTTACCGACTTGCGCCGGTAAAGCTGCTGCTTAAAACTTTTTTATTTGCAGGGGGAACCGGCGTTCCCTCTTGCGGTACCCAAAAATCGCTTCGGCTTGGAGCGCCGACGATTTTTGACCGCTGCGCCATCCCCAATTCGCTTCATCCGCCACAGGCGGCGCTCATTGGCGATTCCTCTTGCGGTACCCAAAAATCGCTTCGGCTTGGAGCGCCGACGATTTTTGACCGCTGCGCCATCCCCAATTCGCTTCATCCGCCACAAGCGGCGCTCATTGGCGATGAAAAAGAAAAACGCCGCGAATATTTTTTCATAATGCGCCCATAATAAAACGGGTGAATGTTATGGATATTATTATGGATATGTCAAAGATAGCCTTGGCGGCGATAGGCTCGCTTGTCGCCTTGTTTTTGCTGACTAAGCTCATCGGCAACAGGCAGATGTCGCAGCTCACAATGTTCGACTATATCAACGGTATAACGATAGGCTCGATAGCCGCAGAAATGGCGACCTCGCTCGAGGGCGACGCGCTGAAGCCGCTCACGGCAATGGTGATTTACGGTGTTGCGGTCGCGCTCATATCCCTTTTGTCGCAGAAGTCCGACAGGCTCAGGCGATTTTTCGGCGGCAGGGCGCTCGTCATAATGGACAAGGGCAAAATATACCGCAACAATATGAAAAAGGCGAGAATTGATTTGAATGAATTTCTTATACAGTGCCGCGTAAACGGGTATTACGACCTCGATGAAATAGAGACGGCTGTGTTTGAAAGCAACGGCAAAATGTCGTTTTTGCCGAAATCCGCAAAGCGCCCGATGTGTCCCGAGGATATGAATATATCTCCGCAAGCCGCGCGGTATTTTATAACGCTCATAGCCGACGGCAGGCTGATGAAGAAAAATCTTCACGCCTCCGGCAAGGACGAGCAGTGGCTGAAAAAGGAGCTGAAATCCCTCGGCTACGGCAAATATTCCGAGGTGTTTTACTCCGCGAGCGACGGCGAGGGGCTTATAGCCTACGGCTATGAGAGAGGACGGAGCGGGAATGATATTTTTCAGTGATATGAGGTGTAAAGATGATAATAATGTCGGTTGATTTGGGGCTTGCGAGGACGGGACTCGCCCGCTGCGACAAAAGCGAGCTGCTCTCGTCGCCCCTTTGCGTGATTGAGGAGAGGGAGCTTGACGTTCTTGAGGTGAAAATAGCGGAAAAGGCGAGTGAGTGCGGGGCGGAGCTGATAGTCGTCGGGCTGCCGAGGAATATGGACGGCAGCGAGGGCGAGTCGGCTCAGAGGGCTCGCGCCTTTGCCGAGAGCCTGTCCGAGAGGACGGGTATTGAATGCGTTATGCAGGACGAGAGAGGCACCACGATAACGGCGCACAATTATTTGAACGCGACCGACACGAGGGGTAAAAAGCGCAAGCGGGTTATCGACAGCGTGGCGGCGACGATAATACTTGAGGATTATCTTGCCGCAAGAAGAAACGGCAATACATAAACGGCTGCCGCAGGCTCTTCCCTTGGGTTTGAGCGGGAGGCTGGGGTTCGGGCGGCGACCCGCAAATTCCCGCCTCCGGCGGGAATTTGCCGAAAACGCGGCGGCAGGGGGCTCTCATAGCGGGGAAGGACGCAGCCCCGCCGCGTTTTCCGCGCGGCGCGCCGCGCCGGTCGCCGCCCGAACAAGCCTCGGCACAAGGCAGAGAGCAAAAACAGGACAAGCGGCAGCCCAGCCCTCGTGAGAAACCTACCTCAAGGAGCAGTTAAGCTCGCCGGCGAGCCGCCTCATCTGCATTATCCCCCTGCGCTGAGAGGCGATAATAGAGCGGAGTATCGGCTTCAGCTCGCGGCAAACGTCGTACCCGAGGGCGTTTTCGGACATTCTCACAGCGCCCATATGGTGGGGTATCATCTCGCGGATAAAGCTGCAATTTATGCAGTTGACAGCCCGTGCGTTTTTCATTCCCGCAAACATCGCCTTGAGTATGGAGTCGGTTCTGCCCTGATAAGATGTAAGCTCGCTCTTTGAATTGCACACCTCCGAGCAGCAGCGCTCAATCTCGGTCATATCGGCAATGCTCTGAGTCTGCTCGGATATGATATTGTCGGCTATGCTTTGCAGGCGCAGATTGGTGGTGTACTTCAAAATATTGCGCGACATCTCAATGGCCGCCATATGGTGAGGTATCATCTGGTTTATGAAGCGCTCGGAAATGCTGTCCCCAAGCTCGGCACTCGTCATTTTACATATCATTGTGCCGAGTATCTCCTCGTATTCGCACAGATATTCCTTTGTCACGCGGCTGAAGCCGTTGCTTTTTTCCATAAAATCACTCCTTACGCTTATAATATGCGTCGGGTAAAATTCCGCGATGAATTTTTGATTTGTCGCTATGATAAATTTCTTTTCAAAGAAACGAAAAGAATTGTGCGCATTGAAAATTTAAAAATAAATTTTGAATATCGGCAATTATTATGCTTGAAAAATATGTTTAAGAGTGCTATAATAACGACAACGCAGAACTGATGCATATTAATATGTAGGTTTTTGCTATTGTTATTTTCATTTCAACGGCGAAATGCGAGGACTGTGCGCCTCGCTTTATTCATTTACGGAGGTGTTCATATGGAGGATATGCTCTCAAAAATAGTTGAGATGGACGAAAAGGCGCGCAAGCTCACCGAAGAGGCGGACCGCGAGAAGGCGACCTCGGAGCAGGATATAGCAAAGGCGAGAGACGCCGTTTACAACAAGTACATCGAAAACGCGAGAAAGCGAATCGAAAAGAACGAGGTCACCGAGCGCATGGCGGCTGACGACAGACTGAAAAAGTCGAAGCAAAAGCAAAAGGAAGCCCTTGACAGGCTCGAAAAGACCTTTTCGGATAACTGCGATAAATGGGTCGACGAGATAGTTTCGCAGGTGACAGGCTCCTGAGCGAGTACATTACACGCAGATTTTGGAAAGGAGCCTGAGCAATGGTATTCACAAAATATGCCGCAAACGCCATAATAGCAAAGGCGAGAGCAATGTATGGCAAGCGGCTCCGGGAGAAGGACTATCAATCCCTGCTGGGCTGTTCAAGCGTAGGCGAGGTTATGTCGTATCTCAAAACGCACACAAGGTACTCGACGGTGCTGAACAATATGAGCGAGAGAGACGTTCACCGCGGTCAGCTCGAGTCTGTGCTGAAGCGCCTGCTCATACAGGAATTTGCACAGCTGAGCCACTATGAGATAGCGACGGGGGAGTCGTTTTCACAGTATCTCATAAACAGAGCCGAGGTGGAGCAGCTCTCGCACTTTTTAATGCTTTTAAGCTCCGGCAACGCGGACAGATACGTATTCGACCTGCCCTCTCATCTTGAGGCGCACACAAAAATAGATTTAAAGCTGCTCGCCAAGGCGGAAAATTACGACGATTTTCTCGCGGCGCTCGAGGGCTCGAAATACAAAAGGCTTTTAAGTCCGTTCAAACCGACGGACGGAGAGGCGCCCGACGTGCCGAAAATAGAAAACGCCCTGTATGCGGATTTATATTCAAATCTTTTTGAGATTATCGACAAGCATACCTCGGGCGCGGAGAAAAAAGGGCTTACCGATATGTTCTCCACCGATATAGACTTAAAGAATTTTGTCAGGATATTAAGACTTCAGAAATATTATCAAATGAAGCCGGACGAGATAAAGGAGCATCTTATTCCGGGAGGCTCGATAAAGGACAGGATACTCGACGAGATGTGCGCCGCAGGCAGCGCGAAGGAGCTGTTTGCAATCGCGGCGCAGACGAGCGTCGGCAAAAGGATAGCGAAAATGGAGTACAGCTACGCCGGCGAGATAGACAGGCGGGGAAGGTATAACTACACAAGGCGGCAGATACGCTTTTCTACGATTCCAACGGTTGTTATGATGAGTTATTTCACGCTTGGGCAAACGGAGCTGAACAATATAATAAATATTATCGAGGGAGTAAGATATAAGGTAGATCCCGACACGATAAAAAAACTATTGATATATCAATAAATTTAAGGAGGTATAGTGATGGCTGTTTCTCCCATTAAATCAGTTGGTATAATCGGTCTTAAGTCGGAGCTTGAAAAGGTAATAAACGTATGCGGAAGCTCGGGCGTGTTCCAGCCCGACGACCCGCTTAACTTTTACTCCGACACAAGAGGCTTTTCCCCGGTTACCGACAGGAATCCATACACGGAGCCGCTTGCGGATTTTACCGAAACGCTCAGCGCCGCCGGCATAACGCCGCAGATAGTTGACGCTTCGGATTTGATAGACAGCGACGAGCAAATTCTTGACAGGGTTAAGGCGATGGACGGCGAGCTTGAGAGGCTTGTCGTAAATAAGGCGGATTTAGACCAGAGAATCGACCAGTGCAGAAGAAGCATCGAGGAGGCGTCGCACTTTACGGGGATCGGAGTCAACTTTGACAAGATTCTCGAGTGCAAATTCATAAAGGCGAATTTCGGCCGACTGCCTCGGGAGAGCTATGAAAAGCTCGATAAATACAAGGATAATCCTTACGTTTCGTTCTTTGTCTGCACCGAGGACGACACCCATTATTGGGGGGTGTATGTGACCCCGATAGACAAGAGCAGCGATATAGACCGAATTTTTTCGGGGCTATATTTTGAGAGATGCGATATAAAGGAATACCACGGCACGCCGGAGCAGTCGATAGAGATATTGAAGGATCATTTGAGCGCTCTGAGCGAGGATCACGAGGTCGCGTCGTCGAAGCTCGACAGCTATTATAAATACAACAAAAATGACATAGATAAATATTTCAGCAAAATTTCGGAGATGGAGCTTTACTCGGGCATAAAGAAAAACGCGATGATATACAACAAGAGCTTTATCCTTGTGGGCTGGGTCCCCGCAAAGAGCGCGGATAAGCTCGTGGCAAGGCTCGAGGAAATCGACAGCATAGAGTGCTCCCTTTCGGACGGCAGCGAGGAGCTCAAGCATTCCCCGCCGGTCAAGCTGAAAAACAACTTCTTCTCAAGACCGTATGAATTTTTCGTCGATATGTACGGCTTGCCGTGCTACAACGAGCCGGACCCGACGCTCTTTGTCTCGCTGACGTTCACGGTCTTATTCGGAATGATGTTCGGCGACGTCGGACAGGGCATACTCGTTTCAATAATCGGCTTCCTGATGTGGAAGTTCAAGAGAATGGACATAGGAAAGATACTGATACCCTGCGGCATAGCGGCGACGCTGTTCGGCTTTGTCTACGGCTCAGTGTTCGGCTTTGAGCACGCGCTCGACCCGCTGTATAACTCCATCGGGCTGAAATCCGCCCCGCTGCCGGCTATCGAGAGCGCGACGACGCTCGTTATAATAGCCGCGGGAATCGGAGTGTTCCTCGTATTTTTGGCGATGCTTTTAAACGTCATCTCCTCGTTGAAGCGACGAGATTTCGGCAGGGCGCTGTTCAGTCCGAGCGGCGTGTGCGGCATAGTCTTTTACGTCTCGCTCATAGCGGGAATGCTGCTTTCCCTGTTCGGCATACAGATAATGAACGTCTTTTACGTTATCTGCCTGATAGTGATTCCGGTCATTCTGATATACCTCGGCGAGCCGCTTTCAAAGCTTATAAACGGAGAAAAAAACTGGAAGCCGGAAAAATGGGGAGAGTTTCTCGTGCAGAGCTTCTTTGAGCTGTTCGAGGCTATGCTCAGCTATATAACAAACACGATGTCCTACCTCAGAATAGGCACCTTCGTGCTTGTCCACGCCGGCATGATGCTCGTGTTCTTCACGCTCGCCGGACTTATAGGAGCTGAAGGCTCTGTTCCGTATATAATCATGATAGTATTCGGCAACTGCTTCGTTATAGCGCTCGAGGCGACTCTCGTAACGATTCAGGTGCTCAGGCTCGAATATTACGAGCTGTTCAGCCGCTTCTATGTGGGCGACGGCAGGGCGTTTAAGCCGGTAAGACTTGAGCGCAGACGCTGATATGTCAAAAGCTCCGCACTTGCGGGGATAATATATTTATCATTCAGGAGGAATTTATTATGCAAATCATACTTTTAACTTTACCTGTACTTTTCTTGCTCGTTTCAATGACACTGTCGTATCGCTCGGTGGCTCGCGGCCGCCGCAGCAGAAAGAGCGCCGTGCTCAGACAGATAATCTCGTTCGCCGCAATGATGGTGCTTTGCGTGGCTTGTCCTATCGTAGCCTCCGCCGCCGGAACTGATACCGCAGCGGCAGCGGACGCGTCCTCAAAGGGACTCCAGTACATAGGCGCGGGCCTTGTTACGGGACTTTCCGGCATAGGCGGCGGCATAGCGGTTTGCGGCGCGGCTCCGGCTGCTATCGGGGCTACGTCGGAGGATCCGAAGGCGTTTGGTAAATCGCTCATCTTCGTCGCTCTTGCGGAAGGTATCGCGATCTACGGCGTTCTTATTTCAATCCTCATTCTCTTCTCATAATTAAAGAATACATAAAACGCACAGACGAAGGATTAGGTGAGAAGATGCGTTTTTACTTGATAAGCGACAATGTTGACACACAGATAGGTATGCGGCTCGCGGGGATCGACGGGGTGGTTATCCACGAGGACAGCGAGGTGCGCAAGGCGCTTTCCGAGGCTATGGAGATGGAGGACGTGGCGGTTATCCTTATGACCGAGCGGCTTGTATCTCTTTGTCCGGAGCTTGTCTACGATTTAAAGCTCAACAGGCAGAGGCCGCTGATAGTCGAGATCCCCGACCGTCACGGAAACGGAAGAACAAAGGATTCCATAACGAGGTACGTTCAGGAGGCAATAGGCGTAAAGCTCTGACGCGGGCGTTTTGAATAACGCGCCTATGTCCCCCGACGACCAATCGCGAGGTTCCGCTTCGGGCGGCGACCCTCGCTGCCTGCGGCAGCGCGCCAAAACGCGGCGCGGCGGCTTGCGTCGCACGCTTAAGGATTACCCTGCGCCGCCGCGTTTTGCTTCCCGCGCCCCCGCAGGGGCGCGGGAAGCGGTCGCCGCCCGAAGCGTTGGCGAAAATTATCGCTGTAAGGGAGAGCGATCCCCCTGATATCCGCGCGCCGCAGATTTGTGCGGAGCGCGCAAAAACTACACTCTTCGGAGAGGATGGTTATTATGTCGCCTGACAAAAAGACAGGTAACTTTTTAAATGCAATACAGAAATACGCCGACGAGCAAAAGCATATGATTCGCTCCGAGGTAGAGAGATTTAAGGCGGAGGAACTGAAAAAAGCCGAGGACGAGGGCATAAGGGACGCCCACGCGCTGATACAGAGAGAAATGGCGACCATGCGCGCGGGGATAACGAGAGAGCTTGCCAAAAAAGAGGACGAGGGCAGGCAGGCGCTGTATAAACGGCGCGAGGAGATGGTCGAAGAGGTGTTCGCGAAGGCGACAAAAAAGCTCTTGGAATACAGCAAAACCGAGCAGTATAAGGACGCGATGAAGAAGAACGCCGCAGAGGCTGCCGGCTATTTTGGCGGAGATGAAATAACGGTATATATAAAAAGCGACGATATGCCGCTGAGCGCTGAGATCAAGGAAATACTCGGACAAAATTGCAGCGTAAAGACCGCTTCGGATATAGCTGTCGGAGGGTTCAAGGCGCAGTGCGCGAAAAAGGGCATTGTCGTTGACTTCACTCTCGATACAAAGCTCGAGAATCGCAGAGAGTGGTTCCTGAAAAACTCCAAGCTGAAGGTTTAAGCATTGTTCACCGCGAACAAAATTCGATGTACCGGAGGAGATGGTATTTTATGGCGAATCAAAATGTAATTTACGGCGTCAACGGACCTGTTGTAACCGTAAAAAACGCCAGGGATTTTTCTATGATGGAGATGGTCTATGTCGGTGAGCAAAGGCTTGTCGGCGAGATAATAGGCGTCACAGACAAGGCGACCACCGTTCAGGTGTACGAGGAAACGTCGGGACTGAAGCCCGGCGACCCGATAGTCGGCACGGGCGCTCCGATGAACGTAACGCTCGGACCGGGAATTATAGATAACATATTCGACGGAATAGAAAGACCGCTGTCGGAGATAGAGAAGAAGTCCGGCGCGTTTATCTCAAGGGGCGCAAGCGTTCCCTCGCTCGACCCGGATAAAAAGTGGAGCGTTACAATGAAGGTCAAGGTCGGCGATAAGCTCAGCGGCGGACAAATCTACGCGACGCTGCCCGAAACGCCGATAATAGAGCACAGGCTGCTCGTCCCGCCGCTTGTAGGCGAGTGCGAGGTCACAAGCGTTATGCCGGACGGCGAGTACACGCTCAACGATACAGTCGCAACGCTGAGGGACGAAAAGGGCGAGGAGATAAAGCTGACGCTCTGCCAAAAGTGGCCGATAAGAACTCCGCGCCCGGTAAAGAACAGACTCTCTGCGTCAGTTCCGCTCATAACGGGTCAGAGGGTAATAGACACGCTGTTCCCGATAGCAAAGGGCGGCACGGCGGCGATACCGGGCGGCTTCGGTACGGGAAAAACAATGACGCAGCACCAGCTTGCCAAGTGGTGCGACGCGGATATCATAATATATGTCGGCTGCGGCGAGCGCGGCAACGAGATGAGCCAGGTTTTGCAGGAGTTTTCCGAGCTTATAGACCCTAAGTCGAACCGCCCGATGACCGACAGGACGGTGCTGATAGCCAACACCTCAAATATGCCGGTCGCGGCGCGCGAGGCGTCGATATACACGGGCGTTACGCTCGCGGAGTATTACAGAGATATGGGCTACAACTGCGCGATAATGGCGGACTCGACCTCGCGCTGGGCGGAGGCTCTGCGCGAAATAAGCGGCCGTCTTGAGGAGATGCCCGCCGAGGAGGGCTTCCCCGCTTATCTGCCGTCAAGGCTTTCCGAGTTTTACGAGAGAGCCTGCATAGCCGACACGCTCTGCGGCGCTCGCGGCTCTGTCACGATGATAGGCGCGGTTTCGCCTCAGGGCGGAGATATGAGCGAGCCGGTAACTCAGAATACAAAGCGATTTATCCGCTGCTTCTGGGCGCTCGACAAGGACCTCGCCTATTCAAGACATTATCCCGCCATAAACTGGCTGTCGAGTTACAGCGAATATTTCAGCGACCTCGACCCGTGGTTTGCCGAAAACGCGGGAGAGGACTTCATAAAATACCGCAGGAGAATAAGCGCGCTGCTCCAGGAGGAAAGCTCGCTTATGGAGATAGTAAAGCTCATCGGCTCCGACGTTCTGCCGGACGACCAGAAGCTCGTTATCGAGATATGCCGCATTATCCGAGTGGGCTTTTTACAGCAGAACGCCTTCCACGCCGACGATACATACGTTCCGCTTGAAAAGCAAAAGCAGATGATGAAAACCATACTTTACCTTAACAAGAGGGCAAAGCACCTTGTAAACGCCGGAATCCCCATATCGAGGATACTCGAAACAGGCCTTTTCGACAAGCTGACAAAGATGAAATACGATATTCCGAACAGCAAGCCGGAAATGTTTGAGGATTACAGAAACGAGATCAGGGAAAAGCTCGAGGCTATTGCCCACGGCTGATAATCGGCGGCGAATAGCCGACGAACAGAGAGAAAGAAGGTAATTTAATTGATAATAGATTATGTTGGCGTTAAGGAGATCAACGGCTCTCTTATAGTTATCGACGGCGTAAAGGGCGCGTCCTTTGACGAAATAGTTGAGATCAGGCTTGACAACGGCACAAGGCGGCAGGGCAGAGTCGTGCAGATGGAGGGCGACAGGATAGTCGTTCAGGTGTTTGAGGGCACGAGAGGACTGTCGCTTGAGAACACAAGGACAAGGCTGACCGGCCACCCGATGGAGATCTCGCTCTCGCCCGAGATAATCGGCAGAGTGTTCGACGGAGTGGGCAGACCGCTTGACGGCCTCGGAGAGATTTTCCCCGAAAAGACGGCGGACGTCAACGGCACGCCGATAAACCCGGTGTCGCGAGTTTATCCTCAGAACTATATCAACACGGGCATTTCAACGATAGACACGCTTATGACGCTCATAAGAGGGCAGAAGCTGCCGATTTTTTCCGGCTCGGGAATGAGCCACAACGAGCTTGCCGTGCAGATAGTGCGCCAAGCGAAAATAGCCGACGAGGCGGGTCAGGGATTTTGCATCGTCTTTGCCGCAATGGGCGTAAAGAACGACGTTGCCGACTACTTCCGCAAGAGCTTTGAGGAGAGCGGAGTGCTCCAGAGGGTCGTTATGTTCTTAAATCTTTCAAACGACCCGATAATCGAGAGAACGCTCACGCCGAGGTGCGCGCTGACGGCGGCGGAATACCTCGCCTTTGATTTGAATATGCACGTTTTGGTAATTATGACAGATATAACCTCATACGCCGAGGCTCTGCGCGAGTTCAGCTCATCAAAGGGAGAGATTCCCGGAAGAAAGGGCTACCCGGGCTATCTGTATTCCGACCTCGCCTCGCTTTACGAGCGCGCCGGAATGGTAAAAGGCTCGACCGGCTCTGTAACGCAGATACCGATACTTACAATGCCGAACGACGATATTACTCACCCTATACCCGACCTTACCGGATATATAACGGAGGGACAGATAGTTTTGGACAGGGCGCTCCAAGGGCAGGGGCTTTATCCGCCGGTGTCCGTTCTGCCGTCGCTTTCGCGTTTGATGAAGGACGGCATAGGCGAGGGCTTTACAAGGGCGGACCACCCGGCTCTGCAAAACCAGCTTTTCGCCTCCGTAGCCAAGGTGAACGACGCGAGAAGCCTCGCTTCTGTTATCGGCGAGGAGGAGCTTTCCCCGACGGACAAAAAGTATATGCAGTTCGGAAAGCTGTTTGAGGCGCACTTTGTGAATCAGGGCTTTTCAACGAACCGCACCATTGAAGAGAGCCTTGACCTCGGCTGGAAGCTGCTCGGCACGCTGCCGAGGGCTGAGCTTGACCGCGTTGACGACGCAGTGCTTGAAAAGTACTATAAGGAAACCTCGCCGGAGGACTTTGATATAAAATAAACCTTTGATATTCTGAGCTAAGGTGGTGAATATTGTGCCTGCACAGATTACGGCGACAAAGGGCAATTTAATGAGCACAAAAAAGACCCTCGCTCTTGCAAAGATGGGGTATGAGCTGCTCGACAAAAAACGCAATATTCTCATTCGTGAGATGATGACCCTGATAGACAGGGCGAACGAAATACAGAACAAGATAGACAACGCTTACAGCGAGGCGTATTTTTCCCTGCAAAGGGCTAATATACTCTCCGGCTTCTGCTCGGAGATCTCGCAGAGCGTTCCGATAGAGGACAGCCTGAAGCTGTCTTACAGGAGCGTAATGGGCGTTGAGATACCGATAGTTTCCATTCGGGGCGATGAAAAGCCGGAGCTTCATTACGGGCTTTTCGACACGACCTCGCCGCTTGACGACGCGTATGTAAAATTCAACGAGGTAAAGGTTTTCACGACGGAGCTTGCCGAGGTTGAAAACAGCGTGTATCGCCTTGCCGATTCGATAAAGAAGACGCAAAAGCGCGCAAACGCCCTGAAGAATATAATGATACCGAGATTCGAGGAGGCGGTAAAGTTTATTACCGACGCGCTCGAGGAAAAGGAGAGGGAGGAGTTCTCTCGGCTCAAGGTCATAAAGAAGCAAAAATCCTCTAAGCAGGAGTGAGGATAGACTGCGTATTGGGCTTTTCCCTATGAATAAATTTAGATTTTAAAACAGCGGCTTTACCGACATTATTCGGTAGAGCCGCTGTTTTTAGCTTGCCCGTTTCCGGCAAAGAAAAAAAGAGCCGGACCGCTTTGGGCCCGGCTCCTATCGCTCTGAATGTATGACCGTTAATAGAGGTCGGCTATTCCGACAATGGATTTTTGTATCTGTATCGCGTCGGAGATCGTTATATTGCCGTTTCGGTCGGCGTCCGCAAGGGTGAACTCCGAGCCGCTTAATTTGAGAATGCTTACGATATGCTTTTGAACTGATATTGCGTCGGAAATCGTGACGGCGTTGTCGCCGTTGACGTCGCCTATGCCGTGACCGTTTATTTTAAAGCGGTCGCTCAGAGCGACATAATCGAGCACCGATGAAATGTCCTCTATGTTTTCGTCCAGTTTAACCGTGACATAAATGCTTTTTACAAGATAATCTATCGTCGTTGTGCAATCCCTGAGCGCTCTGAATTTTGCCGTGGTCAGCGTGGGATTGTTTGACAGGTTGATGGTGTCCAGAGCCGTGAGCTTTGAGGCTCTCAGGGTAAGTCTGCCGTCCTCAGTCGCTTGGTGGTAGTCCACGCTCTCAAAGCTCGGAAATTCGGTATCTCCGACAAACTCCAGATCCGCCGCGTCCGCATAGAATTCAACCTGGAACGAGCATACCGGCGCGTCGTCGTAATCAAGCAGGGTGCTGAAATCAAGAACATCTCCCTCGTCGAGCGTAACCGTCAGGCTCCTTTCAAGGCTCCTCGGGTCGCTGCCTACTGACGGCGCTTCCCCCGGAACGGCTGCCGCCGCCGAAAAGGCGAACGATGAAACCGCCATTGCCGCCGTAAGGACTGCCGAAATCATTTTTAATCTTTTTTTCATAATAGCATCACCTGATTTATAATAAATTTAAAAGACCGACTATATTTTTTTGTATGGCTATCGCGTCGGCAATAGTGATCGAGCCGTTTCCGTCGACGTCCGCGAGGGTCTCCTCAAGACTGTCGAAGGTGCTTATGCCGACTATATGCTTTTGAACCAATATTGCGTCGGCGATAGAGACAGCGTTGTCCTCGGTGACGTCGCCGAGCTTGTAGCCGTTGATTAAAATTTCCTGCTCTATCTTGGCGTATTGGAGCATACTCGGGAAACCGTCGGAGTCCTCCGGGTAGGAAACTATATATGCGTTGAGGTTCGTCGCTCCGCTTTTCTTTACGTCAAATTCAACGCTTGCGAACAGGGTGCGACTGGAAAAATCAAACCTATTGTCCGGCGAGAGCATCAGGCTGAACATAGAATGGTCGGGATTTAATTCCGGGTGAAGATTTATCAACATTCCGGGGAAGTTCGGGCAAAGCTCCGAGGAAAGCTCGTCCTCCGGTATGCCCTTGACACGCGCGCTGTAATCAAGGGCGTTTACGTCGCGCACGAGGTTGACTTGAACGCCCGCGATTTTTGTCGGCTTTGGCGTTTCCGTTTTGACGTAGATGTTGGTTGTGACCGTTTGTCCGCTTTTCAGGTTCAGGATTTTCGAGTACGAGGGACGACCCTCGTAATTGCCGGCTGCCGCCGCCGAAAGAATACAGGTGCAGCCGAGCGCCGCCGCCATTGCGGCAGAGATCAATCGTTTTAGCTTCATTTTTGTTTTACCTCACTTTTTCAAAGTGTCTGCGGGCGTGTAGAGTCAGCCTTATTCGATAAGAGCCTTATCGCTTTCGGCTGTTCCCGCAGGCTTAAAAAAATTATACTATAAAATTTGAGGGCAGGCAATAGCTTTTTGTCTGATATATTTAAAATTGAACATATAAGGAAACCGCTTGGAACAGGAGGTTTGGGCGGAGCTTTCGGCTGTCGCGGCGGCTCGGTTTGACTTTGTGCCGGAGACGTGGTTTTCGGGCGGCGACCCGCGCGGCGGCAGCCGCGCGGAAAAACGCGGCGGGGGCAGGGGGCTCCAGCGGAGCGCGCCCCAAAAGCCGAAACGCGCCCCAAAGGTGAGCTGAACCGACCCCCGCCGCCGCGTTTTTCGGTTCCGCGCCGGAGGCGCGGAACGGTCGCCGCCCGAAGCTCCCCGCCCGCACCGCACCGCGGGCGAGCAAGGCGACAGCCCAACCGAAAACGAGCCGCAAGCCCCTGCTCCGATAATCCTTGACCTTCAAAGCCAATGGTAATATAATAAAAATAATCAAAACGGCGCGCAGGGTGCTTTTGATTCCGCGCCGAAAGCAAGCGGAGAGGAAATATGACTGAATTTGTAAAGAGAACGTGGGCGGAAATAGATATCGACGCCGCGATACATAATTATAAAGAAATAAGAAATAGAGTCGATAAAAATACCATGCTGTGCTGCGTAGTCAAGGCTGACGGATACGGCCACGGCGCGGTCATGCTGTCGCAGGCGTACCAAAAGCTCGGGGCGGATTGGTTCGCCGTTTCTAATATCGAGGAGGCGATGCAGCTGCGCCGCGCCGGAATAACAAAGCCCATACTAATCCTCGGGTACACGCCGACGGAGTGCGCGCAAACGCTGAGCGAGAATAACATCTCGCAGACAGTGTATTCGCTTGAATACGCCGAAAGGCTCAACGACTGCGCCCAAAGGGCGGGAGTTAAAATTAAAATACACTTAAAGCTCGACACGGGAATGAGCAGAATAGGGCTTCTCTGCCAGTCGCAGGAGGGCGACGACGAGGCGGTAAAGGACGGAGTAAAAATATGCTCAATGCCGTCGTTTGAACCGGAGGGAGTGTTCACGCACTTTGCCGTAGCCGACGAGGGCGGCGACGGCGAGGAATTTACAAAATCGCAGTTTGATAATTTTATGTATACGGTAAACAGGCTTGAGGAGAGCGGGATAAAATTCAAAATACGCCACTGCGCAAACAGCGGGGCGATAGAGGATTATCCGGAAACGCACCTCGATATGGTCAGAGCGGGAATAATATTATACGGCCTTGCGCCGTCCGCCAAGGTGAAAAAACCGCTCGACCTTGTTCCGGTCATGGAGCTTAAATCCGCCGTGTCGCACACGAAAAAAATAAGCAGGGGCATGACGGTGAGCTACGGCAGAACATATACGGCCGACGGAGCCGTCGCGCTCGCGACCCTGCCGGTCGGATATGCGGACGGATATGTCCGCTCGATAGCAAGGGACGGATATGTTCTTTTAAAAGGAAAAAAAGCGAAAATTAAGGGCAGAATATGTATGGACCAGACGATGGTCGATATATCGGATATAGACGGCGTAGCGATAGGCGACGCGGCGACCGTGTTCGGCAGAGCCGAGGGAGCGCCGAGCGCGGACGATATAGCGCGGTGGATAGGAACGATAAACTACGAGGTGACCTGCATAGTCGGTAAAAGGGTCGCGAGGGTTTATCTGAAGGACAACGAGATAGTCAGCGCGTCTACGCTGCTTGACAGAGAAATGTGAGGATAATTATGAAGCTATTGGCGCTTGACGGAAACAGCATATTAAACAGGGCGTTTTATGGCATAAAGCTCTTAACGACAAAGGACGGCGCTTATACAAACGCCGTCTACGGCTTTATGACGATGCTGCTGAAAATTAAGGAGGACGTCGCTCCGGACGCGATAGCGGCGGCGTTTGATTTAAAGGCGCCCACGTTCAGGCATAAGAAATATGACGGCTACAAGGCGCAGCGCAAGCCCATGCCGGCCGAGCTTGCCTCTCAGGTGCCGGTAATAAAGGAGCTTTTGACCAAGCTCGGAATAAAAATAATCGAGTGCGAGGGCTTTGAGGCGGACGATATTCTCGGAACGCTCGCAAAGGCGTGTGAGGATACGGGCAACGAGTGCGTCATAGCCACGGGCGACCGCGACAGTCTCCAGCTTGTGTCGCCAAGCGTGACGGTAAGGCTCGCCGCGACGAAGATGGGCAGACCGGACGTAAGGATTTATGACGAGGCGAGGATAATGGAGGACTACGGCGTTTCGCCGCGTCAGCTTATCGACATAAAGGCGATACAGGGCGATTCCTCCGACAATATCCCGGGAGTAAAGGGAATAGGTGAAAAGGGAGCGGGCGAGCTGATAAGAAGGTTCGGCAGCCTTGACGGAGTATATGAAAATATCGACAGCGAGGACATAAAGCCGGCGATGCGCAAAAAGCTGACCGACGACCGCGACAACGCGTATTTAAGCCTTATGCTCGGCGAGATAGTGAGGAACGCCCCGATAGACACGGATATAAACAGCTATATTTTGACGGACGGCGACAGGAGCGAGGCGGCGGCAATGCTCGCGAGGTTAGAGATGTTCTCCATAATAAAAAAGCTCGGGCTTGACGCGGCGGCGCAGAGCGCGCACGGCGACTCGGGCGAAGCGCGGTCGTATAAAGCGCAGGCAGGAACGCCGGAGGAGGCTGTAAGGCTCGCAGCGCAGGCAAAATCTGCGGCGGTCGCCTATGATATTGAGAGCAAGAGCGCCGCGATAGCCCTCGACGATTTGCGGGTAATAACGCTCGACGGCAGCGCCGACGGGGAATTCTTCAAGGCTCTTTTTGAGTCGGGCGCGCCTGTTTTCTCGGATTCGCTCAAGCCGCTGTTCAAATACTCGGAGGAGCTGGGAGCGGAAATAAAAAATCCCGCGTTTGACGCTTCGCTCGCCGCATATCTTTTAAATCCCTCGGCAAGCTCTTATGACTGCGAAAGACTGATGAGCGAGTACGGCGTCGCCATTCCGCAAGCGGACGGCGGCGAGCTTGCGCTTAAAGCGGCGGAAATACTCGAGCTCAGCCGCGTGTTGCTCGAAAAAATAAGGGCGAACGCTCAGGAGGCTTTGCTCTATGATATAGAGATACCGCTTGCGCGCGTGCTCGCAAAGATGGAGCGCTGCGGCTTTGCGGTCGATAAAGGCGGCATAGAGGAATACGGCTTGTCGCTTGAAAAGACGGTGGACGAGCTGCAAAACTCGATATACGACGACGTGGGGTATATATTCAACATCAATTCGCCCAAGCAGCTCGGGACAGCTCTGTTTGAAAAGCTCGGACTTCCTATGGGCAAAAAGACAAAGACCGGGTATTCGACGAGCGCTGATGTGCTCGACGGACTTCGCCCGTATCACCCGTGCATAGATAAAATATTGAGCTACCGCGCCCTTGCAAAGCTGAAGTCCACATACTGCGACGGACTTCTCAAGGTCATAGGCGACGACGGGAGGATACACAGCAGCTTTAATCAGACCGAAACGAGAACGGGAAGGATAAGCTCGACGGAGCCGAACCTGCAAAATATACCGGTCAGGACGGAGCAGGGAAGGCAGATGAGAAGATTTTTTGTCGCCGGAGAGGGCTGCGTGCTGGTCGACGCCGACTATTCGCAGATAGAGCTGCGGGTTCTCGCGTCCGTCGCCGGAGACAAGAATATGATAGAGGCTTTTACAAATAATGAGGATATACACGCTATAACCGCCTCGCAGGTGTTCAATATGCCGCTCGAGATGGTAACTCCTCAGATGAGGAGCAGGGCAAAGGCTGTAAACTTCGGAATAGTTTACGGCATCGGCGCGTTTTCGCTTTCAAAGGATATAGGCGTGACGAGAAAGGAAGCCGACAGCTATATAAAGTCGTATTTGGCTCATTACAGCGGGGTTGCGGAGTATATGGACCGCGTGGTGGACGAGGCTAAGAGCCGAGGCTACGTCAGCACTCTGTTCAACCGCAGGCGTTATCTGCCGGAGCTTAAATCCACCAACTTCAATATGCGCTCCTTCGGCGAGAGGGTCGCGAGAAATATGCCTATCCAGGGAACCGCCGCCGATATAATCAAGATAGCCATGATAAGGGTTGACGAGAGGTTAAAAAGAGAAAATATGCGCTCACGCCTGATATTGCAGGTACACGACGAGCTGATTGTCGAGGCTCCGAAGGAGGAGGCCGTGCGCGCGGCGATGATACTCCGCGAGGAGATGGAGAGCGCCGTCGAGCTTAAGGTGCCGCTTATTGCCGACGCGTCTATCGGCGATACCTGGTACGACGCTCACTGAGGGCGTTTCACGCGACAGGGGGCGGCATTGCGTGGAGGCAGGGTGAACGTCCCGACGGCTTTGAGCGGGAGCTGCGGTTTCGGGCGGCGACCGGCGCGGCGCAGCCGCGCGGGGAAAACGCGGCGGGGGGCAGGGACCCAGCCCCGCCGCAAAAAGCCGGGCCCGCCGCGTTTTCCCGCAAATTTCCGCGCAGCGGAAATTTGCGGGTCGCCGCCCGTATCCTCCCGCAGAAAACAGCCGCCCGAGCGGGCAGAGCCACTCAAGCCTCAATGCTCGCGCGCTATACGGTCATATATCCAAAGACGGAAGGAAGTATAAAATGGAAAAAATAAAAAACGTGCTCTTTGTATGCACGGGAAATACCTGCCGAAGCCCGATGGCACAGGCTGTCTTTCAGCGCACAGCGGAGGAAAATAACCTCGACTGCACGTCCGAGAGCGCGGGCGTCGCGGTCGGAGCGGAGGGCAGACCGGCGACGGCGGAGGCGGTGAACGCGCTTAAAAAGCTCGGAATAGATATTTCCGGGCACAGAAGCAGGAGCGTGCGCTCGCTCGATATGAGCAGGGTGGACCTCTTCGCGGCTATGACCATGGACCACGCCGAAATGCTTATGAACCTCGGAGTGCCGAAAAATAAAATATATGTGATGGATATACTCGACCCCTACGGCGGCAATCAGGAAACCTACGACAAATGCTGCAAGGCGATAAAGCTCTCGACCGAGCATTTGGCGGAGTTTATCAAGGAAAATAACGAGCGGTAAAATAAATATGCAGACGCGGACACAAATACAAATACAGAGAATGGACAAAACGAATATAAGCGGAGCGGCGGAAATCGAAAGGCGGTGCTTCTCCGAGCCGTGGAGCGAGCGCGCCATAGAGGAAGCGCTTGAAAGCGAAACGGCGCATTTTTTTGCCGCGCTTTGCGGCGGGAAAACGGTAGGATATATAGGAGCGTACTGCGCGGCGGACGAATGCTATGTAAACAATCTGGGAGTCCTGCCCGAATACAGGAACAGAGGAATAGGCTCTAAACTTGTGGAGCAAGCCGTAAAAACAGCAAAAGAGCTGGGAATGAGCTTTATATCTCTGGAGGTCAGACCCTCGAATAAAAGCGCCGTAGGCTTGTATGAAAAATACGGATTTGAGCGCGTGGGACTGCGCAGGGGCTTTTACTCAAGCCCCAAGGAGGACGGGCTGATAATGACGCGCTATTTTAAAGGGTGATAAAGTAATATGAAAATTCTTGCAATAGAAAGCTCCTGCGACGAAACAGCGGCGGCGGTCGTTGAGGACGGCAGAAATATAATATCCTCGGTGGTAGCGTCGCAGGTCGAGGAGCACAAGCTGTACGGAGGAGTTGTGCCGGAGATAGCCTCGCGCCGCCACTGCGAGTCGATAGTGGGCGTGGTTGACGAGGCTATGGAAAAGGCGGGCTGCGGCTATAAGGATATAGGCGCGATAGCCGTTACATATGCGCCGGGACTTATCGGGGCGCTGCTCGTGGGCGTGAATTACGCAAAGGGGCTGTCGCTGGCGACGGGCATACCGGTGGTTCCGGTTCATCATCTGCGCTCGCATATCGCCTCGAATTATCTGAGCCACAGCGAGCTGGAGCCGCCGTTTTTATGCCTTGTGGTAAGCGGAGGACACAGCCATATAGTTATGGTCGAGGACTATACTAAAATGAGGATAATAGGAAAAACGCGCGACGACGCGGCGGGAGAGGCGTTTGATAAGGCGGCGAGAACTATGGGAATGCCGTACCCCGGCGGGATACATCTCGACAAAATAGCCGAGCGGGGCGACGAAAGAGCGTTTAAGCTCCCGCACCCGGTGGTTCGCGACGCGCCGTATGATTTCAGCTTCAGCGGCTTAAAGACGGCGGTCATAAATCTCATACATAACTCACAGCAAAGGGGCGAGACTCTGCCGGTCGAGGACCTCTCCGCGTCGTTCAGACGCGCGGTGGTGGACAGCCTGACGGATAACGTCTTTCGGGCGGCGGCGGAATTAAAAGCCGGCACGATAGTTACCGCGGGAGGCGTTTCGGCAAATTCCCTGCTGCGCCGGGAGATGCAAAAGGGCTGCGCCAAGAGGGGGATAAGGCTGTTTATGCCGGATATGAGCCTGTGCGGGGACAACGCCGCCATGGTCGGCTCTCAGGGCTATTATGAATATTTAAGCGGAAATATTGCCGATTTGTCGCTGAACGCCTGCGCCACTATGTCGATAGAAAAGGGCTGAGGCGAGGACTTCGCGCCGGAGCGTTTGATTTTTATTAAAGCAAATGTCGGCGCGTTTGTTTTTGCGCGGCGGCTTCGGGCGGAGGGTAAGGCTTAACTATGAAAGATTAAAAAATAAATCCTGCAAAAACCTCACCTAAAAACCGCGAAATAATATTACATATTGTTGCAAAATGAAAAAATCAAAAGACAATAATTCATAATGTTGACTTTTAACCGCCTATATTATATAATAGATACAAAATTTGCAGTCAATCAAAGGAGGAGATTTTTTTGGGCTTGACTTTAGCGCAAAAAATTATCAAGGCGCATCTGCTCAGCGGCGATATGACCGTCGGGACAGACGTCGGACTTAAAATCGACCAGACGCTCACACAGGACGCGACCGGTACAATGGCTTATCTTGAATTTGAAGCGATGGGCGTTCCGAGGGTAAAGACGGAAAAAAGCGTCGCTTATATCGACCACAACACGCTCCAGACGGGCTTTGAAAACGCGGACGACCACAGATTTATCCAGTCGGTAGCCAAAAAGCACGGCATATATTTCTCACGCCCCGGCAACGGAATCTGTCATCAGGTTCATCTTGAGCGCTTCGGCAAGCCCGGAAAGACGCTCATCGGCTCAGACAGCCACACCCCGACGGGCGGCGGCATAGGAATGCTCGCAATGGGCGCGGGCGGACTCGACGTAGCCGTAGCGATGGGCGGCGGAGCCTATTATATATCAATGCCAAAGATGGTAAGGATAAACCTCACGGGCAAATTGAAGCCGTGGGTATCGGCAAAGGACATAATTCTTGAGGTACTGAAAATAATGTCCGTAAAGGGCGGAGTAGGCAAGATAATCGAGTACGGCGGCGAGGGAGTCAAGACCCTGAGCGTGCCGGAGAGAGCCACAATAACAAATATGGGCGCGGAGCTCGGCGCTACAACGTCGATATTCCCGTCCGACGAGATAACGAGGTCGTTCCTCAAGGCGCAGGGGAGAGAAGAGGACTGGAGCGAGCAGAAGCCCGACGACGACGCGGTTTATGACGAGGTTATCGACATCGACCTCTCAAGTCTTGTTCCTATGGCGGCTTGCCCGCACAGCCCGGACAACATAAAGAGCATCTCGGAGCTTGCCGGTCAGAGGGTCGACCAGATCTGCATAGGCTCATGCACGAACTCGTCATACAGAGATTTGATGATAGTTGCCTCTATATTAAAGGGCAAGACCATTGCCGAGAACGTGAGCCTTGCAATAGCCCCCGGCTCAAAGCAGGTTTACAATATGCTCGCGCTCAACGGCGCGCTCGGCGATTTGATAGCCGCCGGCGCGAGAATACTCGAGTGCGCCTGCGGACCGTGCATAGGCATGGGTCAGTCGCCGAACTCAAAGGGAGTTTCACTGCGCACGTTCAACAGGAACTTTGAGGGACGTTCGGGCACCGCCGACGGTCAGATATATCTTGTTTCTCCCGAAACGGCGGCGGCTTCGGCGCTCGCCGGAGTGTTCTGCGACCCGACCACGCTCGGAGAGCAGCCGGAGATAATCATGCCCGAGGAATTTTTGATAAACGACAATATGGTCGCCGCTCCCGCTCCCGAGGAGGAGATGGACAGCGTAGAGGTTCTCAGAGGGCCGAACATAAAGCCGTTCCCGACGACGCAGCCGCTTTCGGACAGCATTGAGGCGCAGTGCGCTTTAAAGGTGGGCGACAATATAACGACAGACCACATTATGCCGGCGGGCGCAAAGATACTTCCGCTTCGCTCAAATATACCGGCTATTTCAAACCACTGCTTCACGGTGTGCGACAAGGAATTTCCCGCAAGAGCCAAGGAGCTTGGAAAGAGCATTGTAGTGGGCGGCTCCAACTACGGTCAGGGCTCGTCGCGCGAGCACGCGGCTCTCGCTCCGCTCTATCTCGGAGTTAAGGCTGTTCTCGTTAAGAGCTTTGCGAGAATACACCGCTCGAACCTCATCAACGCGGGAATACTTCCCCTCACGTTTGAGAACGAGGAGGATTACGACTCGATCTCGCAGGGCGATCTTCTCTCAATGCCCGACGTTAAGGAGGCGGTTAAGTCCGGCGGCGACATAGTTATTACGAACAAGACGACCGGCAAACAGATCAAGGCTAAGTGCGAGCTGACCGACAGAACGAGGGATATTATCCTTGCCGGAGGACTGCTCAACTACACAAAGGCAAATTCTTGATTTGAATTTGGTTGAAAAATATGTTTGATTGAAAAAATATATTTTAAAAATATATTGATTGAAAAATATTAGGAAGTGATTTTAAGTGGCAGACAAAATTCAAATGAAAACCCCTCTCGTCGAGATGGACGGGGACGAAATGACGAGGATCATCTGGAAGATGATAAAGGACATACTCATAACGCCATATGTCGATTTAAAGACCGAGTATTACGACCTTGGACTTGAGCACAGAAACGAGACGAACGACCAGGTAACGTTCGACAGCGCGGAGGCTACTAAGAAATACGGAGTAGCCGTAAAGTGCGCTACCATCACCCCGAACGCCGACAGAATGACCGAGTACAACCTCAAGGAGATGTGGAAGTCGCCCAACGGAACTATCCGCGCCATACTCGACGGAACCGTGTTCAGAACTCCGATTCTCGTCAAGGGCATCACCCCGTTTATCCCGACTTGGACAAAGCCCATCTGTATTGCCCGTCACGCATACGGCGACGTTTACAAAAACACCGAGATGGTGGTAGAGGGCGGCTGCAAGGCTGAGCTTTGCGTAACAAAGCCCGACGGCACCGAGGAGAGAACTCTCATACACGATTTCGACTCCGACGGAATTATACAGGGGCTTCACAACATAGACAAGTCCATAAGGAGCTTTGCCCGCTCCTGCTTCAACTATGCCCTTGACACAAAGCAGACCGTATGGTTCGCGACAAAGGACACCATAAGCAAGAAGTACGACCATCGCTTCAAGGATATATTCAACGAGGTATTCGAGAGCGAATACAAGGAGAGGTTCGACTCCGCCGGCATAGAGTATTTCTATACCCTCATCGACGACGCGGTAGCTCGCGTAGTGCGTTCAAACGGCGGCTACATCTGGGCTTGCAAGAACTATGACGGCGACGTTATGTCCGATATGGTGGCGACAGCCTTCGGAAGCCTCGCCATGATGACGAGCGTGCTCGTATCGCCCGACGGCGTGTATGAGTACGAGGCCGCACACGGCACAGTTCAGAGGCATTACTACAAGCATTTAAAGGGCGAGGAAACCTCGACTAACAGCGTAGCGACGCTTTTTGCATGGACCGGCGCTCTGCGCAAGAGAGGCGAGCTTGACGGCACTCCGGAGCTTTGCGCCTTTGCCGACAAGCTCGAAAGGGCTACTATACAGACAATCGAGGAGGGCGAAATGACCGGCGATCTTTATTTGCTCTCAACTCTCGAAAACAAGAAAAAGCTCAACACAGAGGAATTTTTGCAGGCTGTAAACAGCCGCCTCGCAAAATAATTTATTCAGTTGAACTCCGGTTCCCCTGAAACCCCTTGCCTTCACGTTTACCGCAGTCGGCGATGCTCATCGGCATCGCCGACTGCTGCTTTATATTCTATCTATTTGCAGGAGGAGCTTCGCGTTCCCTCTTGCGGTACCCAAAAATCGCTTCGGCTTGGAGCGCCGCCTGTGGCGACACTCGTTGACCGCAGCCACGCCGCCTGCGGCGGCACGGCTGCTGGTTTAAAATTAGGATAGTTCTCAAAGGGGCTTGCAGCCCCTTTGCAACCCCGCCGCTCGCACAAAGATTTTTCTTAAGTTGAGCTTTTGCGCCCGTAAATTAATTTCGTCGCAGAGAGTGGGGATAAAATAATATTCTTTGAGCGAGTGAGTGGAGGTGCAGGAGGAGCGAAGCTCCTCCTGCAAATAGATTAAATTCTAAGTAGCAGCTTTACCGGCGCAAGTCGGTAAAGCTGCGGTCGGCGGGGCTTGTGAGCGGCGCAGATACTAATATTGCAAATAAACTATTTGAGCGGACAAAAGGGGGCATACGGGGGAGCTTTGCTCCCCCGTATTAAACCTAATTTCAAAGTAGCAGTCGGGGCTGCTGCCAAGCAGCGACGACTGCGGGCGGCGGGAGCGGTCTTAGGCTGCAAGCCAAAAAAAATAATCCCCGGCTATTGACAGAATATAAAAAAGAGCATATAATATCATTGTTGAATGATTGCTCAACTAATACAAGGAGGACGTAAATTGGAAAAGCAACCCTTCTGCGATTGCGAAGTGATTCACGGCGAGGTCGTGAAAAAGGTAAGCGAAAGCATGACGAGCAAGGAGGAATATATCGAGCTTGCGTCGCTTTTCAAGCTCTTCGGCGACGGAACGAGAGTGCAGATACTGCACGCGCTCGAGCAGAGCGAGATGTGCGTATGCGATATAGCCGCGCTGCTCGGTCTGACAAAATCGGCGGTGTCGCACCAGCTAAAGGCGCTTAGGCTCGCAAACTTAGTCAAGTTTCGCCGGGAGGCGCAAACGGTTTATTACTCGCTCGCGGATTCGCACGTTAAGGAAATTCTCGACAAGGGCTTTGAGCATTTGAGAGAATGAAAAAATAAAAATTCGGCTGTATATTTCAGGGGTGTTTTTTTACCCTCTTAGTTGAATAATTGAGCAACAATAAAAAGAATAAAGCAAGACAAAACAAAAACAAAAACAAAACAAGGAGTGCGCTATGGAAAAGGTATTTGTATTAAAGGGCCTCGATTGCCCGCATTGCTCTGCAAAAATAGAAAAAGAGGTCGGAACCCTCGCGGGAGTCAGCTCCTCGTCGGTAAACCTCATCAAGCAGACGCTCACTGTCACGGCGGACCGACGGTATAAGGGCGACCTTTTTTCCGATGTTGAAAATATAGTCCACAAGCACGAGCCGGACGTTTCGGTAAGCGAGGCGGGCGAAAAGTCGTGTGAGAGGTCGGGCGAAAAGGCTGAGGGAGAGCCGGACGGCGAAAATAGCTCCGATAGGCTGACGACGATAAGGCTCGCGTCGGGAGCGGCTGTTTATGCCTTGGGTATGGCTCTGTATTTTTTCAATGCCGCAAGCTATTATTGGCTCGGAATATTTATTCTCGCTTATATTATCCTCGGAGCGGACGTAGTGTGGAAAGCCCTGAGGAACATATTAAAGGGAAGGGTGTTCGACGAGAACTTCCTTATGACGCTCTCAACGGTCGGCGCATTCGCGATAGGTGAATATCCCGAGGCGGTCGCAGTCATGCTCTTTTATCAGATTGGGGAGTTTTTCCAGCGGCTCGCGGTAAAGCGCTCCAGACGCTCAATATCGGATTTAATGGATATAAGGCCCGACCGCGCGCGCGTAAGGCGCGGCGACGGGTACGCCGAGGTATCTCCCGATGATGTGTCGATAGGCGACAGGATAATGGTAAAACCGGGCGAGAGGATACCGCTCGACGGGGTCATTGTGAGCGGCGAGTCCATGCTCGACACAATAGCCCTCACCGGAGAGTCAACGCCGAGGTCGGCAAGGCTCGGGGACCGCGTTATGTCGGGCTGTGTAAATCAGAGCGGCATACTTGAAATCGAGGTCGAGAAGTCGTTTGGCGACTCCACCGCCTCAAGGATAATAGACCTCGTGGAGAACGCCTCGAGCAGAAAGGCAAAGAGCGAAAACTTTATCACAAAATTCGCACGATACTATACTCCGGCAGTCGTAATTCTCGCTGCGGCGCTCGCCGTTGTTCCTCCTCTGCTCTTCGGCGGAGAATGGGCGGAGTGGCTCAGAAGGTGCTTTGTATTCCTCGTAATATCCTGCCCCTGCGCCCTCGTCATTTCAATACCGCTCACGTTTTTCGGAGGAATCGGAGCGGCCTCAAAGAGAGGAGTTTTGGTAAAGGGCGGCAATTATCTGGAGGCTCTGAGCAAGCTGGAAACCGTGGTTTTTGACAAGACCGGAACGCTTACCAAGGGCGTTTTCAGGGTGACTGATATAATACCCGCGGCGGGCTTCGGCTCGGACGAGGTATTGAGGCTCGCCGCTACCGCCGAGAGCCTTTCAAATCACCCCATCGCGCGCTCCATAATCAGCGAATACAAATCGGGAACAGACGTTGAGCGGCTCGAAAATTATGAGGAAATATCGGGTCACGGGGTAATCGCGGTTGAAAACGGGGAAAAAATACTCGTCGGGAACGACAAGCTCATGAGAAAATATTCGGTTGATTTTATTCCCTGCGCCAAGGTCGGAACCGTCGTGTACGTCGCGAGGGGCTGTTCGTTTGTCGGGTGCATACTCATCTCCGACGAGATAAAGGGCGACAGCATTAAAGCGGTAGCCGAGCTTAAAAAGCTCGGAGTGAGGCGTGTCGCCATGCTGACCGGCGACAGCGAGAAAATAGCCGCCGACGCTGCCGAAAAAATCGGCATAGACGAGTATCACGCCGGACTTCTTCCTGACCAAAAGGTAGAGGCTTTGGAGCGCTTGAACGAAACTAAGAGCGCCGGATCAAGTCTTGCCTTTGTCGGAGACGGAATAAACGACGCTCCTGTGCTCGCCCGAGCCGATATAGGAGTCGCCATGGGCGGGCTTGGCTCGGACGCCGCCATTGAAGCCGCCGACGTCGTGCTTATGACCGACGAACCGTCCAAGCTCGCAGACGCTTTAAAGGTCGCGAGGGCTACAAAGGGCATAGTAATTCAGAATATAGCCTTTGCCTTGGGCGTTAAGCTCCTGTTTCTGATTCTCGGCGCTTTCGGGGTCGCCGGTATGTGGGAGGCTGTGTTCGGCGATGTGGGAGTTATGATAATCGCCGTGCTCAACGCCATGCGGATAATGAGAAAGAGGATATAAATAAGCGCCGCATTTGGGGATTGCGCTCCAAACGCGGCGCTCGTTCTTTTTTTGGCTTGCAGCCTAAGACCGCTCTCGCCGACCGCAGTCGGCGCTGCTTGGCAGCAGCTCCGACTGCTACTTAAAATATATCTATTTGCAGGGGGAACTGGCGTTCCCCCTGCACCCCCGCCTCTCGCTAAAAGGATTTATTTGCAATATTAGTATCTGCGACGTTCGCAAGTCCTCTGCCACTCGCTAAAAGGATTTATTTGCAATATTAATATCTGCGCCCCGTGCTTGCTCCCGCCGACCGCAGCTTTACCGACTTGCGCCGGTAAAGCTGCTACTTAGAAATTAGGTTTAATACGGGGGAGCAAAGCTCCCCCGTACGCCCCCTTTTGTCCGCTCAAAGGTTTATTTGCAATATTAATACCTGCGACGTTCGCAAGTCCTCTGCCACTCGCTAAAAGGATTTATTTGCAATATTAATATCTGCTCCGTTCGCAAGCCCCGCCGACCGCAGTCACGCCGCCACTGGCGGCGCGACTGCTACTTTGAAATTAGGTTTAATACGGGGGAGCAAAGCTCCCCCGTATGCCCCCTTTTGTCCGCTCAAAGGTTTATTTGCAATATTAATACCTGCGACGTTCGCAAGTCCTCTGCCACTTGCACAATGATTTTTCTAAAGTTGAGCTTTTGCGCCCGCAAATTAATTCCGTGGCAGAGAGTGGAGCTAAAAATAATTTTTTGAGCGGGCAAGTGGCGATGCCCCTTTGCAACCCTGCTACTCGCACAAGGATTTTTCTAAAGTTGAGCTTTTGCGCCCGCAAATTAATTCCGTGGCAGAGAGTGGAGCTAAAAATAATTTTTTGAGCGGGCAAGTGGCGATGCCCCTTTGCAACCCTGCTACTCGCACAAGGATTTTTCTAAAGTTGAGCTTTTGCGTCCATAAATTAATTCCGTGGCAGAGAGTGGGGATAAAATAATATTCTTTAAACGAGTAAGTGGAGGTGCAGGAGGAGCGAAGCTCCTCCTGCAAATAAATTAAATATAAACCAGCAGTCGGAGCTGCTGCTAAGCAGCGACGACTGCGGTCAACGAGTGCCGCCGCCGGCGGCGGCGCGACTGCGGTCAACAAGAATATAACTATAATAAAAACAGATTAAAGCAAAGAAACATCAACGCCGATGCGTATGTCCGAGAGGGCGATAGCCTTCTTAGGCTCCTCAAGACTCCTGTATTTCTCATATCTGTAAAGATAAAGACAGCGCTCGAGATTGAAAACGTCGAGATGATTTTCCCTTAAAAGCCTTTGTATCGAGCGCTCGCAAAGCTCCTTTACCCGAGAGGCTATCATGCTCTCGGTCTTTGAGGAGGCGGATACGGCGAAGGCTCCGGCGCGGGAGGAAACGTAAAAATGAAACGATAAGCCGTTGTCAACGCTTATGTCGGTCTTGCTCGAGCAGTCGGAGAGAAAATAATTTATGCCGTCGCCGTCGTCGGAAGGGAATATGTCCCAGACGTTTTCGGCGTCGCCGCGTAAAAGCTGAACGGCTATACATTCGTCGCTGCTTAAAACAGCCTTTTGGCGGTCGCCGTCAAATGCCGCGGCTCCCTTTAAAACGGCGTTCTTCTCCTCGATTCCCACAAGAGCGGTGACGGCGTTTGACTTCCCGCCGATTATGTCGGCGTATATTTCGCTGAGGGAGCTGACGATAGTCTTGCCGGTCGTGGTTTCGGCGTCGGAAAAATCGCCCATGAGGCGGTCGTTCATGTTCTCGGCCTTCATTATTTTTTCAGCCGAGCCGTCCGAGCAGAACACCTTTATATTCGGGTGGAACTCGTAGTAGTCGGTGAAAAATTCGAGGGCTTCCTTTATACCGCCGCGTGCTATTTCGCCGCCGAGCACTATGAAGCCGCATTGACCGTAAAGCGGCTCTCTGCCGGTTTTGTTCACAGTGTCGGTCAGAGCGGCAAGCACGCTCTTTCCGCTGCCCTGAGCAAGCTCCGACGTAACGTCGCCCTCGCCGACGGGATTCGCGGTGTCCATATACATGGCGGTTATATTATAATCGCCGTCCTTTTTGTCTATGCCTACGCCCTGAATTATAAGCCGCTTGTCAAGGCGGTTCTCAATGGGCGAACAGCCGGTCAAGCAAAGCAGAGCGCAGATGAGAGCGAGCGATAAAATGCGCTTCATCCCTTGAGCCTCCTTTTAATTATCAGTATTATCGGGAAAATCACAGAGCAGACGAGAGTCGCGGCGAGCAGAAAGCCGCCGTTTAATATGAGCGAGCGCAGGCCTTTGTCGAAGGAGGCGCTTATGGCGGCGGCGAGGGCGGCGGCTCCGAGCAAGGCGGGGGCGATTTTAGCGGTTTTC
>CANPZK010000007.1 GCA_947588875.1 uncultured Clostridia bacterium | reverse complement strand
CTCGTAGCTGACGAGTATCTCCGTTGTGTAGCCCTTGGCGTAAAGTATGTTGCGCAGCGCCGCGTATTTATAGCAGTCGTTAGTATTCAAATCGCAGTCCGCAAGCTCATCCTGCGCTTTTTTCGCTCCCGCCATGAGCGCGTCAATATCCGCGCCGGAAACGGCTATCGGGAGAAGTCCCACCGCCGTGAGCACAGAAAAGCGGCCGCCTACGTCGTCCGGTACTACAAAGGTTTCGTACCCTTCTTTGTCGGCGAGGCTTTTAAGCGTTCCCTTCGCCTTGTCGGTGGTGCAGAATATTCTCTCCTTTGCGCCGTCCTTGCCGTACTTCTTCTCGAGCATATCCCTGAGCACGCGGAAGGCGATTGCCGGCTCAGTCGTTGTGCCGGACTTGGAAATCATATTTATGGAAACATCTCTGCCCTCGCATATTTCAAGCAGCTCGGAAAGAGCCGTCGAGCTGATGCTGTTTCCCGTATAGTATATATCAGGCGTATCCTTTTTGAGCGCGTTGTAGTTTGGCGATTTTATAAATTCTATCGCCGCCCTTGCGCCGAGATAAGAGCCGCCTATGCCGATTACGATGAACACGTCGGTGTTTTTCTTTATTCTCTCTGCGGCTGCCTTTATTCTCGAAAACTCCTCCTTGTCGTAATCCGTCGGCAGCGTCAGCCAGCCGAGGAAGTCGTTTCCGAGTCCCGATTTATTGTGAAGCGTCTCGTGAGCCGCTTTTACCTGCGACTTTATTCCCGCATATTCCTCCTCGCTTACGAAAGATTGGATATGCTTATCACTTAACCTTGTTGACATATATTTTTCCTCCTTGCTTTTGCCCGTCTTTTGGCGGCTGCCGAATGCGCAAACAGCCGCTTTCGCCGCGCAGTCGCGGCATTTTAGACCCGCGCCCGATGTGCGGCGGGGTGTTCGCCGAGCATTACGCGATATTGGTTTAATACTATTTTACAATATAATCGTCCTTTTTGCAAGGTAAGATTGTTACTTTTTTCTTAAATCGTTCAGAATTGAAGAAGATATTGTAAAAGCAGGGAGAAAACTCCCCCGAAGGTTATCTCTGCGACCTCGCCCTGAGCCTTTATATCGTACTCCCCTATCTGCTTTCCGTCGAGATAATAATATATCTTCCCGAGCGTATCTCCTTTTTTTATCGGCGCTTTTATCTCCTCGTTCATCTTAATTTTGCTCTCGATATTTTTCTCCTGCCCCTTTGCGACTAAAAACGAGCCGCTTATATCCGCCTTAACCGGAATTTCCTTTTCCATACCGTTCGATATTTCAACCGAGGACGCAAGGTCCTTCGGCAGCTCCGGCTTTACGCTTGTGTACCCGGCAAAGGCAAAATCAAGCAGAGTCGCCGCGTCCGCAAAGCGCTCCTTGCCCGACGCCGCTCCGAGGACTACGGCTATCGGCTTAAAGCCGTTTCTTTCCGCCGTCGCCGAAATGCAGCAGCCCGCGTCGTCGGTCGTGCCTGTTTTCAGTCCCGTTATTCCGTTATAGGTTTTTAACAGCTTATTCGTGTTGACTATCTGCGTTTCGCCGCCCCTCAGCGTATCCATCCATATAGTGCAGTAGTTGAATATCTCCTTGTGCTTTATCAGCTCACGCGACATTATCGCCACGTCGTACGCCGAGGTTATATGTCCCTCCTCGTCGAGTCCGTTGCAGTTTTTGAAGGTCGTGTCGTTCATTTTCAGCTCCTTTGCCCTCGCATTCATCGACTCTACGAACGCTTCCTCGCTTCCGCTTACATGCTCGGCAAGGGCTACCGCCGCGTCGTTCGCGCTTGCGACCGTCGTCGCCTTGATAAGGTCGTCTACGCTCATAACCTCGCCCGCTTCAAGCCATATGTCGCTTCCTCCCATAGACGCCGCGTGCTCGCTCGCGCTTACCTCGTCCTTCATTGAGATTTTTCCGTCGTCTATCGCCTCGAAAACGAGCAGCAGCGTCATCACCTTGGTTATGGACGCGCAGGGGCGCTTTGAGTGACTGTCCTTATCGAAGAGCACTTGACCCGTTTCGCTGTCCATAAGCACCGCCGACGGAGCCGACACGGAATCCGCGGAGAGCGCGGACGCTCCGACCGCCGTTATCGCCGAGCTTAAAATGGTCAGCGCGGCAAGCGCCGCCACTGCTCTCAGCCTTTTTTTCATATTATCATTTCCTTTCTTTTGCCTTGATATTTTGCTAATTTATATGCCGCCGTTTTGCTTTCTATGAGCCTTAAGAATGTTTTTGGCTCGGCTTTTGCTTAGGAAATGAATGAAAAAAGGCTCCGCCGGCGCAGGATAGATATTCTGCGGGGAGCGAAGTCTCGTTAAAAATTTTTTTTGGGAGGGTGACCGCGAGCTGTCGCTGTATTCTCGGCAAGGTTGCTGCGGGCGGCGAGGGGTTCGGGCGGCGACCGGCGCCATTCCGCCCTGCGGGCGGAATGGCGCGCAAAAGCGCGGCGGGGCAGGAACTGTACTCTGTTCGGGCAGCTCTCCCCGCCGCCGCTTTTCGCGCGGCGCAGCCGCGCGGGTCGCCGCCCGAACCGTACCCTGACGCACGCACACCGTAAAAACGAGCCGCGCGACAGCTCGCCCTATCCTCCCGCAGTCACCGGCGAGCAAATCACTTCGTGTTTATGTTTATAAGCTCCGCCCTGAGCTTTGAGTACATTATCTTCTGACTGCTGTAAAGCCCGTAATAACCGGAGAGCATATAGCTTACGGCGCAGGCGGTCACAAACGGAAGTATCCCGGCCGTGCCGAACACCTCAACGCTTAGCATAACCGACGCTATCGGGCAGTTTGTAACGCCGCAGAAAAGGGCGATAAGTCCTATCGCGGCGGCAAAGCTCACATCAAGGCCGATAAGGCTGCCGATAAGCCCCCCGAGAGTCGCCCCGATAAAGAACGTGGGTACTATCTCGCCGCCCTTGTAGCCGCTGCTTATCGTTATGACTGTAAATATCAGTTTCAAAGCAAAAGCCTCGGGCCGCACCTGACCAAAATTCACAGCCTGCTCGATTATGTTTATTCCCGTTCCGTTGTAGTCCCGAGTGTTGAGCAGGAGCGTAAGGGCGATTATCGCGCAGCCGCCGGCTATCGCCCTGATATACTGATTTTTGATGTATATCCTTAAATAGCGGTTGGCGAGCTTCATCAAAAAGCAAAATACTATGCTGACCCCGGCGCAGACAGCCGCTATTAAAATAACCTGAGCGACGAGCAGAACGTGAAACTCCGGCAGCTTGTCTATTTTCAGCGTAAACGGAACAACGCCGAGAAGCGTCGAGGTTTTCAGCGCGATTATTGAGGAAAAAACGCACGGCAGAAACGCCGCGTAATACATAACGCCGACGCTTGTGACCTCCATAGCGAGCACGGTCGCGGTAACGGGAGTGCCGAAAAGCGCCGAAAAGACCGCGCTCATTCCGCACATTATGGCTATATTTTCGTCCTTTGCCTGCATCTTCATCTGAGTTCCGATTTTCGCCCCGAGAGTGCCGCCGAGCTGGAGAGCCGCGCCCTCGCGCCCGGCGGAGCCGCCGCACAAATGCGTTATTACCGTGCTGACAAATATAAGCGGAGCGAGTATCACCGGCACTCCGTTGCCGGTTCTCACGGAATTGATTATATTATTCGTGCCGACGCTCTCGTCCATTTTAAAGAGCCTATAAAGCGCGACTATCACTACGCCGCCGAGAGGCAGAAGAAACAGAAGCCACGGGTAAACGTCGCGCAGCCGCGCGACATACCCGACGCTTTTGTCAAACGCCGCGCCGATAAGTCCGCCAATCAATCCGCAGAGTACGGATACGATAAGCCACTTCAGGAAGGCGGTCAAGAAATCTTTTATTGTTTTTGCGTGCGGTTTAAAATCTATCATTTTATCACCTGTAATTTCTTCTGCGGAATAAAGCCGAGCCGATTCTTCAAAACTCCCGCAAAATCAGTATAGCACCGGCAACCGCTCTTTTCAAGCGGACAGCAAAAAGCCGTCTGCCACGCGCGGCGCGCATAACAGACAGCGGAATTATTTTTTATCAAATTTTTGCTCGTCAATGAGCTTTCCGACGACAAGAAGCCTTACCCCCTCGTTGTCCGCGTCGCTTGTGCTGAGCGTCACGAGCTTATCTCCGTTATCGACCTCGACGTCCTTTCTTATATTCGCCGTCTTTGGGTTTCTGTCAATAGCCTTGTTGATAAACCTCTGAAAGTCCTCCTTGTTTTTAAAATCGTATGTATACATCAAATGGTTGTCGTCGTTAAAAAACACGGAGAATATTTCATAGGTTAGCACCTTATTCGGCGTGAATATATAGAAATACGGATTCGCATTGAAATATTTTTTGTCCTCATACAGCTTGAGGTTTTGGAACATCGAGCCGTTTAACATATCGTGACCGTAAATTATTGTGTTTGGGTCGTTAAAGTCCTTTGAGTTGTAATGCTCGGTAAAGAGAGTTCCGTAAATTGAGTAGTTTCCGTATATGTCGTGCGACAGATAATACTCGTCGTTGTTTTTCGACTGGGCGACGGGGTTGTCTATCTGTGTGTTTGGAATGTATATCCAGGAGTAGAGATCCTCGTTTATCTCCTGCATATTTTCAAAATCAATAGGAATATCGGAATACTTGTAGATGTCGTTGCCGTCCTTATCCTTTTCAACCGTATAATGCGCTCCGGCTCCCGCCGCGCTCTTGTCGGCTTCATCTCCCGACGAATTGCCGCCGGTTTTATTTGAATTGTCCGTACCGCTTTGGGCGGACGAGCTTTTAAGAAAGTCGGTATTGGTCTGGCCGTTTATAAAATACCAGCTCAGCGCACCGACTGTTATCGCCACGAGCAGTGCAGCGGCGACAAGAATACCGACGCCCTTTTCACTTTTTTTCTTTTCAGCCATTCAACCAACTCCGAGAAAATCCTTAAACGGGCTGCCGCCCGATTTACTCCAATCAAATTATACCGTCCGTACCGCCGTATGCAGTCACCGCACATATTTCCTTATCTCGCAAAGCGAGTCCACAACCACCGCTCCCGTCGTTTCAAGGTCCGCCCGGCTCTGGTGTCCGGCCGTTAAAAGCACGCAGTTTGCGCCGAGCCGTCTTGACACCTCGTAATCCTGAACGCAGTCGCCTATGACAAGAATATCGCGGCTGCTGCGGCAATGCTCGCGCGCTATACTCTCGGCGCGGCTTATCTTGCTGCCCGCTCTTAAATCGTCCGCGCCGGACACGAGGTCGAAATATTCACGCAGTCCAAAGCGCTCAAGTCCCGTTTCGATGGAGCTTTTGTGCGAGCCTGAGATTATCGCCTGAAATTTGCCCGCATTCGCAAAATAGCATAGCAGTTCCTTTGCTCCGTCCATCACCGGGTCCTCGGGAATATGTTTTTCATAGCCGAGGGCAAATTCCTCGGCTATGACGTCAAACGGGACTTCATTTAAATCAAAAATATGCTCGTAAAATTTCGAGATTGGAACGTCTATGTAGCTTTTGTACTGCTCCATATCTATGACGGGCATACCCCGCTTTATCAGCATATCGTTCACCGAATCCAGCGCTACGCTCACGTCGTCTATCAAAGTTCCGTTATAATCCCAGAAAATACATTTAGGAGTTATCATCTCACTGCTCCATGCCGAGCTTTATAGCCTTTTTATTCAAATCAAGCATATTTGCCTTTCTCGCGGGAACGCATTTTTCGACGGCCTTATAGAGAGCCTCCTCGGTGCAAAAGCCGGTTTCTTTAAAGAGCTTACCGACGAGGATAATATTCGCAAGACCCTTGAGTCCCTGCTCCTCGGCTATTTTTGTAGCCGGAACATAAAACACGTTGAGGTCGTCCCTCTCCACTTTTCTGTCTATGAGAAAGCTGTCAACTATCACCGTGCCGCCGGGCTTTACGTCGTTGATAAACTTATCAAACGAGGGAAGATTCATCGCGATAAACGTATCGGGCGATGTTACAAGCGGCGAGCCTATCGCCTTATCGGAAATGCAGACGCTGCAATTTGCCGTGCCGCCGCGCATCTCGGGGCCGTAGGACGGCAGCCACGATATTTCCTTGCCGTCGTTGAGTCCGCCGTAGGCTATTACCTTGCCCGCGAACAGTATTCCCTGTCCGCCGAAGCCCGCAAGCAGCATATTATAATTTGTGCTCATTTCAGCCTTGCCCCCTTTTCCTCGTCCTTATACACGCCGAGCGGATAATAAGGTATCATCTTTTCTCTCAGCCAATCGAGCGCCTCGACCGGAGTCAGTCCCCAGTTTGTCGGACAGGTGGACAGAACCTCGACTATCGAAAAACCCTTTTTGTCTATCTGGTTCTGAAACGCCTTTTTTATCGCTTTCTTAGCCTCGTTTACATGTTTTACACTGTCCACCGCGACGCGCTGTGCAAGCGCCACTCCGTCGAGCGTTGAGAGCATCTCGCACACTCTTACGGGGTATCCCGCCGTGTTTACGTCGCGGCCGTACGGGGTCGTCTGAGTTACCTGACCGGGCAGCGAGGTCGGCGCCATCTGTCCGCCCGTCATTCCGTATATCGTGTTGTTTACGAAAATTACCGTTATATTCTCTCCTCTTGTAGCCGCGTGCACCGTTTCAGCCGTTCCTATCGCGGCAAGGTCGCCGTCGCCCTGATATGTAAATATCACGTTATCGGGCTTGGCTCTTTTAAGACCCGTTGCGACTGCCGGCGCTCTGCCGTGCGGCGCCTCGACCATATCGCAGTTGAAATAATCATAGTTCATTACGGCGCAGCCTACCGGCGAAACGCCGACCGTTTTGCCCTCTACCCCAAGCTCGTCTATTACCTCCGCTACAAGGCGGTGTATTATTCCGTGGGTGCAGCCGGGACAGTAGTGAAACGGCGCGTCCGTAAGCGCGTGCGGTTTTGTAAATACGACTGCCATTATTTCTCGCCTCCAAGCTCAATTATCTGCTGTAAAATCTCATCGGGCGTTGGTATCATTCCGCCTGTTCTGCCGTAAAACTCTACCGGTCTTGAGCAGTTTATCGCGAGCTTTACGTCGTCTACCATCTGACCCATTGACATCTCGACGCTCAAAAACGCCTTCGCGTGCTCCGCCGCCTTCGCGAGCGTATCCGTCGGGAACGGCCAGAGCGTTATCGGTCTTATAAGCCCCGCCTTTATTCCCTGCTGTCTTGCGCTGTCCACCGCGCTGTGCGAAACTCTCGCCGACGCTCCGTATGCCACCACGATTATATCCGCGTCGTCCGTGAGGTACTCCTCAGCCATTTGCTCGTTTTTCTTTATTATCTCGTATCTCTCAAATCTCTCGCGCACGAGCTTTTCCAGCGCCTGCGGCGTGAGGTAGAGCGAGTTGATTATATTGTGCTCTCTCTTGTTTTGGTGTCCGTTCGTCGCCCACGGCTTTTCGGGCAGCTCGGTATTGCTGCCGTCCGGTATTTCAACCGGCTCCATCATCTGCCCGAGCATACCGTCGGCGAGTATCATCGCCGGCATTCTGTATTTATCGCCGAGGTCGAACGCCTTGCCGACAAGGTTTACCATCTCCTGCACCGTCGCCGGAGCAAAGACGAGTATTTGAAAGTCGCCGTGACCCGTGGCCTTTGTCGCCTGCCAATAGTCCGCCTGAGAGGGCTGTATGCCGCCGAGTCCGGGGCCGCCTCTCTGGACGTTGATTATGAGCGCCGGAACGTCCGAGCCTGCCATATAGGATATAGCCTCCGTTTTCAGGCTTATTCCGGGCGAGCTTGACGAGGTCATCGCCCTGCACCCTGCGCTCGCGCAGCCGAGCACCATATTCGCCGCCGCAAGCTCCGACTCCGCCTGAAGATATGTACCGCCGACCTTCGGCATTTTCTTGGACATATATGCCGCAAGCTCCGTCTGCGGAGTTATAGGATAACCGAAGAAATGGCGGCAGCCCGCCTGTATTGCGGCTTCTGCAAGAGCTTCGTTACCCTTCATTAAAAATCTTTCTGCCATTTTTATTATTCATTCCTTTCCTAATCGTTATCTTTCAACCGTTATAGCAAGATCGGGACACATTGTCGCGCACGCCTTACAGCCTATGCACTCCTCCTCGTTTATCAATGCGGCAGGATGATAGCCCTTTGCGTTTATAACGTCGTGCTTCAGCGCGATTATGTGCTTTGGGCATGAGTTCACGCAGAGCTCGCAGCCCTTGCACAGGTTTTCATTGACCGTGATTTTAGCCATAGAGAAATTCCTCCCTCCGAATTTATTTTAATTTGATTATGGTTTTTCATTTTTTATTTTTATAATTTTACAATGATTTGGCGATGGTTTTAAGCCCTCTGTCGGCGCCGCAGTCTGCTCTATGCCGCATTGGGCTGAGCGACCGGCTTTCGGGGCGGCGACCGTTAAATTTCCGCCTCCGGCGGAAATTTAACGAAAAACGCGGCGCTACGGCAAGCCTGCCCCTGTCAGGGGATCTGCGCCGCCGCGTTTTTCCGGCGCGGCAGCTGCCGCGCCGAGGTCGCCGCCCCGAATCCTCTGTCGCCGTCGCTAAGCTAAAACGGGCTGCTGCGGCGCGTATAAACCGTTCGCGGCAAAATCAAAACGGAGGCTTAACTATCCGCCTGATTTCATACGCGGGAGAAATATCGCGAGCCCCGCCTATTATTTTACTCTCAAGCGCGGTAAATGCAAGCGGTAATTTGAGTATATCCGCCGTTTTTTTTGCGTATTCGACCGAGGAGCGCACGTCCTGCGGGGTCGTCAGCTCCTGCAAATGCGAATTGTTCGCGACCGCCGTGGCTTTTATCCTCGCCGCGGATTCTATCTCTCGGAGAATTTCGGCGCAGTCCTCCGGCGTTGACGTAAGCGAGCGGAACTTATTCACAACATAGAAAATATCCTTGTCCTCATAGCTGTTTATCTTAGCTGAATACTGCCCGAGAGCGAAGGCTCCTGCGTCGTCCCCGCCCACGTCGACAACGGCATACTCGTCGCCGTGCGGCTCAAATATATCTCCCATAGCGGCGGGAAGCGAAGGATTGTCTAAATTGGTTGCGGCGAACACCGGCGCTACAACGCGTATCCCGCTCTGCTCGAGCATTTCGCGGTAATCGCCTGTCCTGAAGTAGGGGTTTACTACGTCAAGGTCGGCTATCGTCACCCGCTTGCCCCGGCTTGCGAGGTCGAGCGCTATGTTGAGCGAAAGATTCGTTTTTCCGCAGCCGTAATGTCCCAAAATTATTGTAAGATGCTTAAATTCAAACATTATATCAAATCTTCTCCAACGCCTGTTTAAAGTCGTCGAGTATATCGTCTATATCCTCAATGCCGACGGAGAGCCTTATCATATTCGGGCTTATGCCGCAGTCGGCAAGCTGTTCGTCGCTCATCTGCCTGTGAGTGGTGCTCGCGGGGTGAAGCACGCTGGTACGCGCGTCCGCAACGTGTATTACCATAGCCGCAAGCTTGAGAGATTCCATCAGCTTTGCAGCCGCGTCTCTGCCGCCCTTAACGCCGAACGATATAACTCCGCTGCTGCCGTTAGGCATATATTTCTGAGCAAGCTCATAGTACTCGCTGCTCTTAAGCCCCGGGTAATTCACCCACTCTATCTTGTCGTTGTTTTCAAGAAATTCCGCGAGAACAGCCGCGTTTTCACAGTGGCGCGGCACTCTTAAATGAAGCGTTTCAAGTCCCAAATTCAGCAAAAATGCGTTCATCGGGGCCGCCTGCGCGCCCATGTCGCGCATAAGATGAGTCCTCGCCTTTACTATATAAGCCATATTGCCGAACATCTCGGTATAGACAACGCCGTGATACGTTTCGTCCGGCTCCGTGAGCATCGTATAGCCGCCCTTTTTCCAGTCGAATTTTCCGCTGTCTACTATAACTCCGCCGAGGGCGACCGCGTGACCGTCCATATATTTTGTAGTCGAATGTACCACTATATCCGCTCCGAACTCAAACGGGCGGCAGTTTATCGGCGTTGGGAAGGTGTTGTCGACTATCAGCGGAACATTATGAGCGTGGGCGCAGCGGGCGTACATCTCTATATCCGTAACGACGAGCGACGGATTTGCGAGGCTCTCGGTGAAAACCGCCCGCGTGTTGTCCTTAAACGCCGCCATAAGCTCATCTTCGCTTGCGGTCGGGTTTACAAAGGTAAAATCTATCCCAAGCTCGCGCAGGGTCTTGTTGAAAAGATTGAACGTTCCGCCGTATATCGCGCTGGCGCATACGACGTGGTCGCCCGCGTGGCATATATTCGTTACAGACATCATAGAGGCCGCCTGTCCCGATGAGGTGAGCATCGCTCCGACTCCGCCCTCAAGCTCCGCTATCTTTCTCTCGACCGCGTCGAGCGTCGGGTTTGCGAGCCTTGTGTAGAAGAAGCCGTCCTCCTCAAGGTCAAACAGCTTGCCCATGGTGTCGGCGCTGTTGTATTTATAGGTCGTGCTCTGTATTATCGGCAAAACGCGCGCCTCGCCGTCCTTCGGCTCATACCCGCCCTGCACGCAGGCGGTGCTTATTTTTCTTCCCATGCTAAAATCTCTCCTTTATATTTAGCTTTTAATTACAAATATTATGCTCCCTGAGCGAATAATCCCTTTACCGCGTTTGCGATAAAATCCACCCCGAAAATCACGAGCGAAACCACAAGTATGAGCAAGATTATCGAAATTATCCTCACGAACGTCCTCTTGCTCGGCGACATCTCCTCAAACTCCTCGACGGCGGAAGAAAGCTCCTCGTCGCTCTCGTCCACAGGCTCTCCGTCGGCATCGGGATAATCCTCGACCGAAACGGCGTTTATGCCCACAAGGACGTTCATCGCCCTTTTATAATACATATACGGCACCTCTATCCTGTACCGCGCGCTGTCAAGCCCCGTTATGGCGTCGGCGGATATTTCCTTTCTTTCCGCTCTCGTCGCAAACGGGATATCCGCGCTTTCAAGCGCCGCCGTTATCCTGTCCTTTTCAATTCCGAACGCGCTTACTATGGTAACCGGCGCTTTGCCGTCAACACCCTCGGTGAGCGCCCTCTTGCATTTTGGACAGCTTTTCATTTCATCATATATTCTGTGGCATTTGCCGCAATAGTATTTCACAATGCAGCCTCCTTTTTAATTTATCTCCAATCAACCACTATATTATATCAACACATATCGGATATTGCAAATTTTGCAGCTATATTCCCATGCCCCTCATCTGCGATAGAACTATATTTTCTATACTGCGCCTTGTTTTCACGCCTCTGATAAGCATAAGTACGTCTACCAGCGCTATTACGAAGGCGCACGACGAGGCTATTATCATAACCGGCAGATTGTAGTGCAGGATACCGGCGATTATACCATAGGCGCAGATTGCCAAAAGTATGACGGACGGAACCAGCACCTGAAACAGATAATGTATAAAGCCCAGCCTTATGCCGCCGAGGTTCGGCAGATAGCCGACCTCCTCCGTCAGAATGACTCCGTTTGTCATTATGCTTATTTTCGGCAGGGTATATTTGCCGTTTTTGCGGCTGAACACGCTGTTTTTAAATTCAAAATTCAGCTCGCCCGCGTCGTTGGACGAGGGCTTAAAGGCTATTTTCTTTTTGATTCTGAACGGGCTTATATTCTCGTACCACGCGCCCCTGTCAAACACGAGAAAAAAGAGAATAGACGTTACTATCTCCTTTAGTATGAACATAAGCCACCCCCAAAAGCCCATAAACGAGTTTTTGGGTATATACTCGATATTGGCGTGGCAGTTTATATTTTTTCCGCAGTCAAACGACGCTGTTCTCGAAAAGCCGTCGAGCGGCCGCTTCTTGCCGTCGGATTCTATCATAAAGCTTTCCTTTTTGTCCGTATTCCTCACAGAAACGCGCAGATACATATTTTCACCTCGTTATTATTTTTATTCATATCACGATTCCCGTTAAATCAGTAAATCTCCTGTCGGCGTAGCTTGAAAAGATTTTCGGAGTTGAAATCTCACCTTCAAGCCCGACGCTTTCCCATGTCGCCGCCCATATCATATACGGCTCAAGCGGCAGAGCGCCCTCCGCCTTGATGTGACAGCCGTCGCGTATGAGCAGGCCGTCGCGCGCCATTTTATCCGCGTCGAAGTAGAGCCTTGCGCCCGTTACATATTCGGCGCTGTCGTCCATTACGATTTTGCCGCTCTGCTTTGAATTAACCACTATCTCGCCCGTCGCTCCTCCGCCGAACATTATGTAATCTCTGAAATCGGGCGGGTCGCCGAGCTTTGAGCCTATCGGCTCCTCCTCGGAAATTTTATTTTCATATTTCAATCTGTTCCATGATTTGAGCATACCGTCGCGCTCTATCGAGCGCCAGCCGTCCTTTGTAGTGCTGTGGACGAGAACGGTCGGTTCACCTCGGCGCAGCTCGGGCTCGTTAAAGCTGTGTCCCGAATAACCGCGCTCGGCGCTTTTTAATTCGTCTTCCGTCATCACGAGTATCATATTCTTTTCTCTCGCGGTGTTAAAGCCTATGAAGTCGCCGACCGACATTCTCCAGTCGCCGCACAGGGCTTTGCTGAGCTTTATCGTATATGCGCAGCCGTTATTGCCGCCGCACATATAGCGGTAATCGCGGCTGTCGGTGAGAATCAGGATTATCCATGAGCCGTCGTATTCTCTGCCGGTGACGGGGTTTATGCTGTTTTCGCTAAGCTCGTCAAGCCTGTAAATCATATCTTGTCCTCTATCATAATGTGGTTCTGTGTTCTTTGCGGCTTTGATAAAAAATAAATACTTGTCACATCAGCGGTGTAAAATTTTGTTTGTTCATTTTGACAAGCTGTAATTTGGTTAATCCTTTTTGTAAAATACCAGCGTCATCTTGTTGTTGATTTGCGTTGTTTTCCCTGTCTGACGATACCCCAGCTTTTCATACAAATGGCAGTTGCCCGCCTCCTGCAATATGGTATCCAACTCCCAGTTTGAATTGCCGTGTATCCTCTCCGCTTCCAACACCGCTTTCTGCGCAATGCCCTTGTTCCGATAGGGCGGCATTATGAAAATAGGCGATATCCTTTTCGATTTATCCGCCTGCTTCATATCAATTACTCTGATAGCGCCCACAACAGCGCCCTCTGATTGAATGTAGTAGTAATATGTAAATGGTTGCTTCAGCCGTTCAAGCATTCTGTCCAACGGCTCGGCAGCCGGGCTTGTTTCCTTATCCTGATACCTATTATACATATCCATAAACGCCTCTGCCTGCATTCGCCAAAGACGTTCAGCGTCCTTAACGTCGGCACGAATTAACTTTAAATCCATATTCGCCACTTCCTAAAATACCGATTTTCGGCTGTGGAAAGCACCATTATTTTTCCCTTTCCAAAATTTGAGAAAAACGCATTTATATTTTGAGAAAATTCATTCATAAAATCACTCCTAAATTTCTGCTCGGCGCTCCTATCCTTTGCACAAAGTACAGCGCAAAAGAATAATTTATATGCTCTTTGAATTTTGCCGCGATTCAAACGCATTGTCAATAAATTCAAAGTAAGGCTTTTTATTCACTTTATCCGAGTTGTCCTTATACCATGCAAAGGCTTCCTTTAGTCCCTCGCACAAATCCTTTTCGTCCGGCATCAATTCATGCTGTCTTGATACATCGAGGTAATATTCATAATCATAAAAGCAAAAATATTTTCGCTGTTCTACATTATCATAGACGTTCTTGATTTCAGGCTCTTTTCCGACTGCATTGTAACACATTTCAACCCATTGGCGAACCGATACGGGATTTTGATTTCCCACATTGAAAACATGGTATTGCGGTCTTTTTACAAGCAGCACGTCAATGAAGCGGCACAAGTCCTCCACATGAAAAAATTGCAATTTCATCTCGCCGTTTTCAGGCAGATAAAAGCGCCTGCCGCTCAGCGCGCAGTCAAACACGAACGCTTCTCTGTACACATTATTCATCTGCCCGTATAAGTAAGGCGGTCGCAATATGTATGCGGACGGCGCTCTGCTTAATACGGCTTTTTCAGCCTCGATTTTATCCGTTCCGTATTTTCCCCAATATTTATTTTCAGCCGTTCTTGCTTCCTCTTTAAACGGCTGTGTTCCGTACTCCGGATATACGGCGCTGGAGCTGATGAAAATATAATCCTCGTAATGCCCTATCGCGTCTAACAGGCAATTTACCCCTTCGGCGCTGTATGCCGTGTCGATTACGACGTCAAAGCTATGCTCGCGCAGCGCTTCTCCGAGATGAAACCTGTCAGCCTCTATAAGCCTTACGCCCTTTGACTGTTCTCGGCTGTTTCTGTTGAGGACGTACACATCATAGCCCTTAGCCACATAGTATTCCGCAATGTAGCGGCTGACGAAAACCGTGCCGCCCGTAACAAGAATTTTCTTCATATCCATATTCCCCCTTACGACAGCTCGTAAATATATACTATCGCCGAGCCGCCGCTTATGCCGACCTCGGCCTTGTCTGAGGTTATCACATTGCTGACTCCGAGCGGGTACTCCGCCTTGAGCGTATAGCTGGCGAGCGGGTACTCAAAGCCCTTGAGGGAAATTCCGCACCTCTTGCAGGCGAACGGGAAAATTGAAAAGGTCTTGTCCTTTTGATTTTCTATCGTCACAAGCTCGTTTTCAAGGATAAAGACGGTAAAGTCCTTCGCCGCTATCTTAACGCTGCACCCGTGGCGCTTTAAATAGAGCATAACGGCGTAATTCGCCTGAGTGTGGTCCTCTCTGCCGCCCGTCGCGGCGAGCATAACTATATCCCGAAATCCCCTTTTCAGCGCCTCGCGCGCGGCGTACATTGTGTCGGTGTCGTCCTTATGGACGGGGAGTATTATCGTTTCCGTGTCGGTATCGGGAATACTCGCCGAGTCGAAGTCGCCTACTATGAGATCCGGCTCTATTCCGGCGTTGCGCGCGTAATCATATCCGCCGTCCGCGCATATTATAAAATCGCCGTCGGCTATTTTACTCTTGTAAAAGCTGATGTCCGAATACGGCGCGGCGGAGATTATTATACATCTGTTCATTTCATTTCCCACTCCTTTATATCCTTTACCTCGTTATACATTGCGACGTAGCTTGTATGCCGCGATTTCTCGATTTTGCCCTCCCTTACCGCCTCAAGCACGGCGCAGCCAAGCTCCTTCGTGTGCGAGCAGGAGGTAAAGCGGCAATCGTTCAGATATGGAATAAACTCCGTGAAGCACGGAGCTATTTCGTCCTTTTTGATGATTTCATACCTTTGCAAATCGACGGTCGAAAATCCCGGAGTATCGGCGACATAGCCCTGCTCGCATTTGTGCAGCTCGACCTGCCTTGTCGTGTGTCTGCCTCTGCCGAGCTTTTGGCTTATATCTCCCGTTTCAAGGGTGAGCGACGGAAGCATTGCGTTTAAGAGCGTGGATTTTCCGACGCCGGAGTTTCCCGTGAACGCCGTAAGCCCGGGCGCGAGTATGCTTTTTCGCAGCTCTTCCGCGTCATAGCTCTTTGATGAGAACAGCTCCGTTTTTATTCCCGAATTTTTGTATATCCTATAAAGCTCCTCGGGATTTTTTAAATCCGTCTTGCTGATGACGACCATCGGCTCGATTCCCTTTTTGACTGCCGTCGCTATCATTTTATCTATTATGAGCGTGTTCGGCGAGGGCTGAGCCGACGAGGCGACTATGACGAGCCTGTCTATATTCGCCAGAGCGGGGCGGACGAGTCTGTTTTTTCTATCGAGCACGCTCTCGATAACGCAGTAGCCGTCGTCCGGTATGCCTATCTCGACGCTGTCCCCGACGCACGGAGCGTTTCCCTTTATGCGAAACGCGCCCCTCGCCTTACATTCATATACCTTTTCGGCGGCTTCTACATAATAGAAGCCGCCGACTAATTTTGTTATAATACCCTTTTCAGTTATCACAAAATCACCCATGGGTCAATTAAAATTCCGCGCTCTTATCCGATTGCGCTCTTATCACCAAAGCCAGCCGTAATCGTAGTCGCTGTCCTCGCTGCTCGAATCCTCGTCGCTGCTTGTTTCCTCGCTGCTCGAATCGCCGTAATCCGGCTCCTCGGTAGCGTCGGGGTCGCTTGAATCGTCCGGCTCGGTCGTATCCTCAGTCGCGGGCTGAGTTGACTCGACGTAATCGTACTTCTGCGAGTTTACTATTTTGCCCTCGTTGAAGTCTATGGTGTATTCTCTGTAAAGATTGTCGTCGAGCGTTATCTGAACGTAAACCTCGCCCTCGCCCGTGAGCTTGATCGTGTATGTGCTGTTGTAGGCGGGGATCACGGTCTGCGAATATTCGTCGTTCACAACTCCGTCCACCGTTACTCTGAGAAATACCTCTTTCTCAACGTCCTCCGGCAGATCGACGTAAAGCTCGCAGGTCCTCGTCTTGTCTAAGCCCTTTGCAACTATGAGCTTTATCTTTTCTCCGCTCTTCATCTTTACGCCGTATCCCGGGCTTTGAGCGAGAACCGAATCCTTCGGCTTATCGACCTCTTCGTTGTAGTCGTAGTCAACCGTAAAGCCGAGCGCTTCAAGGGAAGCCATTGCCTCCTCGAGCGACTGACCCGTAACATTCGGGACCTCTACGTCGGTATCTACTCTTTCGCGGCTGACAAATATCTTCACCGGCGAATCGACCTCAACCTTTGAGCCCGCCTTCGGCGAGGTATCCACGACCATATCCACCGAGGTTTCCTCGTCCTCAACATATACGATAGTCGCCTTGAGGTTTTTGTCGTTCATCTTCGCCAGCGCGTTTTCCGCTGAAAAGCCGTTTACATACGGCACGGAAACGACCGTGCTCGTGCTGTTCACCGTGAGGGTTATCGAAGAGCCCTCCTTTATCTGCTTAGAGCCTGCCTCCGGCGACTGCTTTAGTATAGTGCCTATCGCCTGATTTGGGTCGAAGGAATTTACCGTTTCAAACTTAAAGTTATATCTGCCGCCGTTTATTACGTCGTCGGAATTCATACCGACGAAATTCGGAATGTCGACCGACGGCGCGTTCTGACTCTGGCACGCTCTGAACGCCCCGAGAATACAGCAGACTATCGCGACGAGCACGAACGCGGAGATGATACCCGCAACTATCGAGCCTGCCGGAGATTTCGCCTTTTCCGCGTCGTTTGCGTATTTACCGTATTCGTCGCTGTAAGCGTCGTCGTCGGCAGAGCCTCTCGACTCCTCAAAGGTTTCCCTTATTTTAAGGCTCGTGTCGTCCGGCGTCATATATTTATATTCAAATACTATCGACGGGTTCTGCTTGAACAGCTCTATGTCGTCGAGCATTTCCCTCGCGCTTTGATAGCGCAGCGACGGCTCCTTCTGCATCGCCTTCAGGGTTATCTCCGCGAGTCCGTCCGGAACCTCGGGGTTTACCTCCTTTATCGGCTTGGGCGCCTCCTGGAGCTGCATTATAGCTACCGATACGGCGTTGTCCGCCTCAAACGGGAGCTTGCCCGCGAGCATTTCATAGAGCATTACGCCGACCGAGTAAATATCGGTCTTGCCGTCCGTAAGCTCGCCCTTAGCCTGCTCCGGCGCTATATAATGCACGGAGCCTATCGCCTTGTCGGTCATCGTCCTTGTTTCAACGCTGCTGAAACGGGCTATGCCGAAGTCGGTCACCTTTATCGTGCCGTCCTGCAAAAGCATTATGTTCTGCGGCTTGATGTCGCGATGAACTATCCCCTTGCTGTGCGCGTGCTCGAGCGCCTGGAGTATCTGCGTTGTGAACAGCACAGCCTCCTTCCAGCTTATGTTGTTCTCCTGAAGCTCCATATATTCCTTGAGCGTTATACCGTCGATGTACTCCATCACTATATACTGTATAACGTCGCCAAAGCTCACGTCGTAAACCTTTACTATGTTAGGGTGGTTCAAAACGGCGATAGCCTTGGACTCGTTTTTGAAGCGGCGTATAAATTCATCGTTTGCGGAAAACTCGTCCTTTAATATCTTTATCGCTACCGTTCTGTCGTCTATCGTGTCGTATGCGCGGTACACCATCGCCATACCGCCCGTTCCAATAAGCTCGTGTATTTCATACCTTCCGTCGAGCTTTTTTCCAGAATATTTATCCATTCCTTAATTCACTCCCAAATCTGTTGAATTTGTTATCACCGCAACGGTAATGTTGTCGCTTCCGCCTAAATCCTTTGCCGCGTCAACAAGCGTTTGCGTATAATCCTCGCCGAAGTGAGTCTTTGATATCCTCACAAGCTCGGCGGGCTCTATATAGTTTGAAAGGCCGTCGGTGCAGATTATAACATAATCACCGTTTTTAAACTCGCCCTCGATGTAATCAAGGTGTATATCCTGAGATATTCCGAGCGCCCTCGTTATTATATTTTTGTTCGGGTGAGCCATTGCCTGTTCCCTTGTTATCTCGCCCTTTAAGACCATTTCCTGCACGACCGAGTGGTCCATCGTGAGCTGCTTTATGCGGCGGCCCCTTATGCAGTACACTCTGCTGTCGCCCGCATGGACGACGTGTATTTTGCCGTCCTTTACCACAACAAGCTCTACCGTTGTGCCCATGCCCCGCAGGTCCTTGTCGTTCTTTTGTATTTTAAACAGCTTGCTGTTCGCCTTTTGAACTATCTCGGTCAGCAAATCGACAAGCTCGTCGTCGGAGAGCGTGTCACGGTACCCTCTTTTGAGCCGTTTTGAGATCTCCTTTACCGCGACGGAGCTTGCAATGTTGCCTCCGTTGGCTCCGCCCATTCCGTCGCAAACAACAGCCCAGGCGGCATTTTCCGAGAACACTCCGCCGGTGCAGGCGTCTTGATTTGTCGACCTTACAAGGCCTATGTCGCTTTTTAAAAATACCTCCAAGCTGTTACCCCCTTTGGTAAAATTGACTGTATATCAGGCTCACCGGGATTTTTCGTATTTTCCCCTGAGCTGTCCGCACGAGGCGTTTATATCAGCCCCGAGCGTTCTCCTAACGGTAGCCGGAACTCCGTTTGAATTGAGGTAAGAGCAAAAATCGTTCAGGCTCTTTTTTCCGCTCCTCTTATAGCCCGTCCTTTCAACCTCGTTTACGGGTATCAGATTGACGTGGCAGAGCATTCCACTGAGCCTTTGCGCCAATTCCCTTGCGCAATCGGGCGAATCGTTCACTCCGCTTATCATCGCGTATTCAAAGGTCACCCGCCTGCCGGTTGTCTTGCAGTAATCCCTGCACGCCGCCAAAAGCTCTTCGACGTTAAAGCGCTTGTTTACGGGCATTGTCCGTCCGCGTATCTCGTCGTTCGGCGCATGGAGCGAAACCGAAAGCGTTATTTGCAGCTTTAGCTTCGCAAGCTCCCTTATCTTATCGGCAAGCCCGCAGGTGGAAAGGGTTATATGGCGCATTCCTATATTCATTCCGCTCCCGCTTGAAGCAAGGCGGAGGAAGGTTATCACGTTGTCGTAGTTGTCGAGCGGTTCGCCCATTCCCATCAGCACGACGTTTGAAATACGCACGCCGGCGTCCCTCTCCATCGCCTGGAGCTGGGAAATCATTTCGCCCGCCGTGAGGTTCCGGCGAAAGCCGCCCTGACCTGTCGCGCAGAACGTACAGCCCATTTTGCAGCCCGCCTGAGTCGATATACACGCCGAATAGCCGTGATGATAGCTCATCAAAACAGCCTCGACACATTCTCCGTCATTAAACGAAAAAAGATATTTTACTGTACTATCATAACAAGAAATCAATTTTTTTTCAATAGCAGAATGAGATATGTAATAAATTTCTTTCAATTTTTCCCTAAGATTTTTGGGAATATTCATCATTTCGTCAAAATTTTCGATATTTTTTTGATGAAGCCATAAAAAAATCTGCTTCGCTCTGAATTTCGGCTCGCCCATTTCCGCGAGCCTTTCCTCAAGAGCCTCTATGCCGAGTGATTTAATATCCGTCAAGATCATTCACACCTTATAAACGTGCCGACAAAAAATCCGTCCGTATTGTGAGCGCCCGGGAACAGCGTAAGGCAGTTTTCCCTTTCGTCGATCTCCCTTGACACTCCGTCGGGCAGATCTATCGCCAGCGGCTCAAAGCCCTTATTTTCGGAAAGAAATTTATCGCATATATCATTATTCTCTTTTTTATTTAAAGTACAGGTAGAATATAATAATACTCCGCCTTTTTTAACAAGCTGTGAAGAATTTATTAGTATTCTGTATTGCAGCTCCGGCAGCGGTTCAAGCTCCCCGGTATTTTTATATTTGATTTCGGGCTTTCTTCTCAACACGCCGAGTCCCGAGCAGGGAACGTCGCAGATAACTCTGTCTGCCTCTAATAATTGCCCGTCTGATTTGAGAGCGTCTCTGACAGAAGCGCGTATAATGGAAATTCCGAGCCTTTCGGCTGTTTTTGCGATCAGCTCGGTCTTGTGCGGGTAAAGGTCAAAGGAATTGACCTCGCCGCGGTTTTGCATCATTATCGCCGATTTAAAGCTCTTGCCGCCGGGCGCGGCGCAAACGTCGATAACGCGCTGTCCGGGCTGAGGGTTTAATATCTCGGATGCAAGCTGCGACGCTTCGTCCTGAATATAAAGCTCGCCGCGCTTAAAACAGCTTAGCTCCTCTATCGAGCCTGTCCCGCTCAGCTCTATCGAGTTCTTTGCAAGCGGCGACAGTCGGGCGCTCACGCCCTCGCGCCCGAGCTCCTCTATGAGCGTCTGCGGGGTTGTTTTCAGCGTGTTCACCGCCGCGCTTACCGGCGGTCTGCCGAGCGAGGCGCACAGTATGCTCTCGGCTTTTTCGCCGCCGTATGAGGCTTTGAATATCTCTATTATTTCCTTTGGACAGGAATATTTCACCGAAAGGTAATCGTCCGGCTCTCTTTCCCTGTCCGGCATTTTGTATTTTTTGTCCGCGCGCAAAAACGAGCGCAGCACGCCGTTTATAAAGCCCGACGACTTTGACAGCCGCATCGCCTTCGCCGCCTTTACCGCCTCGTTGACCGCCGCGCTGTCCGGTATCTTGTCGAGATAAAGCATCTGGTACAGCGCCTGCTCGAGTATTATCAGCACCTTGTCCTCTATCTTACGAAACGGCACCGACGAATACTGCCTTATTATCCTCTCAAGCGTCAGCTTCCGCTCGAGCACTCCGTAAAAAATCGCGGACGCAAGCGCAGAATCGCGCCGGTCAAGCTGCGCCGCTTTTATAGCTCTGTTAAGCTCTATATTTGAATACGCGCCTTTAAAAAGCACATTATAAAGCGCCTTGAACGACGCTCTCCTACCGTCGCCCATATTATCTCCTGTTTCTGCTGCTCGCGATGACAAGCAGTCTGAGCAGGTTCATAACAGACGAAAACGCCGCCGCGACATACGTCATAGCCGCCGCGCTCAGCACCGCCCTCGCGCCGGAGTACTCGTCCTCCGCGCTGAGCATATTTGTGGATTTTATCGTTTGCAGCGCCCGTCTGCTCGCGTTAAATTCAACCGGCAGAGTGACTACTGAGAACAGAACCGTCAGCGCGAAAAGCGCGATTCCTATATACAGCACCGCAACGTACTGCACCGGCAATACAAGACCTACTATTATAACTATCCACGAGAGCTTAGAGCCGATATTCACCACGGGGACTATCGCCGAGCGTATCTTGTTCGGCACATAACCCACCGCGTGCTGGACGGCGTGACCCGCCTCGTGCGCCGCGACCCCGACCGCCGCTATCGTCGAGCAGTCGTACACCTTGTCGGAAAGCCTTATCGTGTTTGTGCGCGGGTCGAAGTGGTCCGTAAGGTTGCCCCTGACGCGCTCTATCCTCACGTTGGTAACGCCGTGCGCGCTCAACACGTTATAAGCCGCCTGCGCACCGGTGATACCTCTGCGGTTCGGTATTTTTGAGTATTTGCTGAACCTCATATTTACCATGCACGACGCTATCAGCGATAAAATCACTGCGGGAAGAATGAAGATAATATACGTTCTGTCAAAATAGTACAGTCCCATTGCTGTTCTCCTCTCTGCCTTGCGGCACTCAGCGCTTGCCTTGCTTATTTACTCGCTATTTATTTACTCGCGATTATTTTATTTGTACATTTAAAAATATCTGCGCGTATCTTTGAAATATTCTTTTAAATATTAATTATTCACTCAAAGCATTCGCCGACGGCGAGTTTATGTCCGTTTAAAAACGAACGGCTGTCCATTCGCTTTTTACCCTGCGGCTGAAGCTCGTCAATTATCACGCTGCCGCTGCCGCACGCCGCCGTGAGCGGAGAGAGTGAAATTATCTCGCCGGGTGCGCCGCTTTTTTCGCACAGTCGCGTTTTATGAATTTTTACGCTTTTGCCGTCTATCACGGCTGTTGCGGTCGGCCACGGGCTTAATCCCCTCACCTTATTATGCACCGCCTCGGCGGGCAGGCTCCAGTCTATTTGGCACAGCGATTTATCGAGCATGGCGGCGTAGCACGACTTGGAGCCGTCCTGCTTTTCGCGCACAGCCGTGCCGTCCTCAAGCGCGCGGAGCGTTTCGGGAAGAATCTGCGCCCCCAGAGCCGAGAGCCTGTCGTGCAGCTCTCCCGCCGTTTCGTTTTCGCCTATAACGCAGCTTTTTTTCATTATCATATCGCCCGTGTCGAGCCCCTCGTCCATATACATAGCGGTAACTCCGGTTTCGCGCTCTCCGTTTATTATGCTCCACTGTATGGGCGCGGCTCCCCTGTATTTCGGGAGAAGAGATGCGTGTATATTTATACAGCCGAATTTCGGCAATTCGATTATCTCCTTCGGGAGTATTTTGCCGTATGCCACGACGACTATGCAATCCGGCTCAAGCTCCTTTAAATACGACAGCGCGGAGCCGTCGCGCAGAGTTGACGGCTGATAAACCGTCAAGCCGTATTCCCGCGCCTTGACCTTGACCGGCGGCGGAGTGAGAGCATACCCCCTGCCCTTGGGCTTATCCGGCTGAGTAAACACCCCCGCCACATCGTGTCCCGCCTTTATCACGCTTTCAAGGCAGGGAATGGCAAAATCCGGAGTACCCATAAATACAATCTTCATATTATTTCTTCTGTTTCCTTTCCTCAAGCTCGGCGGGATTTATCCTTTTTATTATATATTTCGTGAAGAGGATACCGTCGAGATGGTCGCATTCGTGGCAGAACGCCTTTGCGAGCAGACCCTCGCCGCTCATCGTGAACTCGTTTCCGTTCCTGTCAAACGCCCTTATGACGGCGTTCATCGGGCGGTTTGTAACGCCCCATATGTCCGGGCAGGAAAGACACCCCTCGACCGACTGCTGATTGCCGCTCGTTTCGATTATTTCGGGGTTGATAAATTCCTCCACCTTGTCCTGTGAGGTGCAGATCACGACCACCCTTTTCAGTATTCCCACCTGCGGCGCGGCAAGCCCGACTCCGCCCGACTGTATCAGCGTTTCCTTCATATCGTCGAGAAGCTGAAAGAGTCTGTCGTCAAATTTTTCGACCCGACGGCACTTTTTTGTCAGTATCGGGTCGCCCTCCTTTACTATATTCCTTATCGCCATTTTATCACGTCCCTTAAAGTATGGATTCCGGATCGACGTCCACATAAGCCGTAACTCCCGAAAACTTGCTCAGCTTCCCGAAGTCCGTGAGCGTCTGCGCGAGCATCGAGCGGAAATCCTCGTTGTTTTTATATTTTAAAACGGTCTTATACCTGAATTTATTGCTTACCTTTTTTACCGTCGCCGCAGTCGGCCCCAGCACTCTCAGCGGCAGGGACGGGTATTTTTCCCTCGCTATGCCGCACAAAATTTGCGTACACTCACGCGCGGCGTTCGCCGTTTTCAGCTCGTCCGTCCCGACAAAGCCTATCATACATATTTTGGAAAACGGCGGATATAAAAGCCCGCGCCGCATCGCTATCTCTGTGGCGTAGAACGCGTCGTAGTCCTGAGTCGCCGCAAGGCTTATAACGTAGCTCTCGGGCGTAAAGGTCTGTATCACCGCCCTGCCCGGGCACTCGCCTCTCCCCGCTCTGCCGACGACCTGCGTCAGCAGTGAAAAGCTGCGCTCAAAGCTGCGGTAATCGTCGCTGTACAAAAGCTGGTCGGCGGCCAAGACCCCGACGAGGGTGACGTTCGGAAAGTCAAGCCCCTTTGCGACCATTTGCGTCCCGACGAGAATGTCATACTCGCCGTTTTTAAATGAATTGAGAAGTGTTTCGTGCGAGTTTTTTCTCATCGTCGCGTCCGCGTCGAGCCGCAGTATTCTCGCGTCCGGCAGGAGAGCCGCCAAAGTTTCCTCCGCCTTTTGCGTTCCCGTGCCGGAAAAGCGCAGGGCGTGCTCGCGGCACGAGGGACATTCGTCCGTCATTCTCATCGAATATCCGCAGTAGTGGCACATAAGCCGGTTGTTAGCCGAATGGTAGGTCAGGGATATCGAGCAGTTCGGGCAGGTCACGACCTCCTTGCATTTGCGGCAGGCTGCGAATGTATTGTAGCCGCGCCGGTTCAAGAGAAGTATAGACTGCTTGCCGTCGTCGAGGTTATCCCTAAGATTTTTTAGCAGTACCGACGATATAACGCTTTTGTTTCCCTGCTCCTGCTCTATATTCATATCCGCCGTCAGCACCTGCGGAAGCTGTGCCGAACCGTAGCGGTTCCTCAGCGTGAACAGGGAATACGCTCCCCTGTTCGCCATATAAAAGCTCTCTATGCTCGGCGTGGCTGAGGACAGCAGCAGCATACACGAATTTTCCTTACAGCGGAATTTCGCCACGTCCCTCGCGTGGTATCTCGGAGAGCTTTCGGATTTGTAGGTGTGCTCCTGCTCCTCGTCCATTATTATCAGCCCGAGCTTATCTATCGGGGCGAAAACGGCGCTGCGCGTTCCTATCGCTATCCGCGCCTGCCCCATTTTTACGCGTTTCCACTCGTTTAATCTTTCCCCAAGGGAGAGCGCGCTGTGAAATACCGCGACGTCGCTCCCGAAGCTCGCCTTGAATTTTGAAATCATCTGCGGGGTCAGCGCTATCTCCGGCACCATAACTATTATGCCCCTGCCGTCGCCGAGGACTCGCTCTATCAGCTTCATAAACACTGATGTTTTTCCCGAGCCGGTGATTCCGTACAGCAGGGATACGCACGGCATACGGCTCTCGTACTTTTCGCAAAGGCCCGCATAGGCTCTGCTTTGCTCCTGTGTAAGGACTATATCCTCGGCGGCTTCTGTCTCTTCGCCGCCGTAATAAGGCTTTATAACCTCTCGGTCGTAGTAGTGGGCGACCCCGTTTTTTACGAGCGCGTCCGTCACCGCCTTTGTGTAGCCGGTATAATATATTATTTCCTTTAAGGAAATTTCCCCTGCCATTTTCAGCAGCTCAACGACCTCGCGCTGTTTGGGCGTAAGCCTTATATCCTCATCGTATTCGCAGAGCGTCACCATCTTCTCGCTTGCGTCTCCGACGCGCCTCACGGCGTTTTCGCTCGTTTCCAATGCGCCCGAGCGCACAAGCTCGGATATTACCTCCGCGTTTTCCTCAAGCTCGAACGCCGCGCATATCTCCTGCTTTGTCACGGGCTTTTTCATTCTTTTAACGAATAAAAACACTGCCCGCCGCAGGTCGTCCGGCAAATCGTCCGCGGAAAAACCGTCGCTCGCCGTATATACCTCTTTAACCTTGAAATTAAAGCCCGCCGGCAGCATCGCCTTAGCCGCCTCGAAATATGTGCAGTAAAACCGCGATTTCATAAACTCGGCAAGGCGGAGCATCTCGCTTGAAAGCAGCGGCGCGCCGTCGAGCACGGAGGATATTTTTTTTAATCTTATCCCCTGCCTTTTTTCAGCCGCGCACGCTTCAAACACGATGCCCTGACGCGCGTATTTCGACCGTCCGAACGGAACCAGCACCCTTTTGCCGACAAGCTCCGCGCCGTCCGCGCCGTCGGGTATTTCGTAGTCAAAGAGCCTGTCAAAGCCAAAGGCGGCGTTTTCAACCGCCACCTTGCAGATTTTTTTATACGATTCAGTCATTTACGTCCGGCTCAAGTATGCTGTAACGGTGGTGCTTAAAGTCGTCTACCGCGAGCAGCACGGGCTTTTCGTCCGTCACTATTCCGTCGTCCTGAAACTGCGCCGCAATTTCGCGCGCTCTCTTTGCAACGCCGACAACAAGGGCGTATCTTGTAGTTCTGTTTGCCAGCATATCGTCTATTGACGGTCTTATCATATTGCTCATAATCAAAAATTCTCCTTTACATAATCAATCATATTTGCGCTTTCGAGCTTTTTGCTGTCGATTATCCCGAGTATATCCGCGACGCATTTGTCAATTTCGCCGCAAATAACGATGTAATCGTATTTGTCCGCGTATTCAAGCTCCTCGTCCGCCTTTTTCAGGCGCTGGGCTATGACCTCCTCGCTCTCGGTGCCTCTGCCCCTCAGCCGCTTTTCAATCGTGGCTCTGTCCGGCGGAATGAGAAAAATCGAAATGGCGTCGGGCATCTTGTTCTTGACCTGCATTCCCCCCTGAACGTCGATTTCAAGGATAACGTCCTCGCCGCCCGACACACAGCGCTCGATATAATCCCTCGGCGTGCCGTAGAGATTGTCGCAGTACTGCGCATATTCGAGCATTTCGCCGTTTTTTATCTTATTTTCAAATTCCTCTTTGCTCAAAAAGAAATACTCTCTGCCGTGCTCCTCGCCCGGTCTTGGCTGTCTTGTGGTGGCCGATACGGAGAGTCTGACGCTGCCGCGCGCCTTTAAAAGCGCCTTGACCGTCGTACCCTTGCCCGAGCCCGACGGTCCGGAGATTATAACCGCGCTGCCCTTTTTATTCACCTGCGCCGCCTCCTTTTGAATTTTTGTTTTCAAAGCTCTCCGCCGTTTTAGCCGAGAGGACTATCATATCGCACTCGGTTATTATGACGGATTTCGTCTTTCTGCCGTAGGTCGCGTCTATCAGCGTTCCCTGCGCCTTGGCGTCCTGAACCATGCGCTTTATAGGCGCTGAATCGGGCGACACTATCGCGACTATCTTATCGGCTGAAACAAGGTTGCCGAAGCCGATATTTATAAGCTGCATTATATTTCCCCCGTTTTTACTCTATATTCTGTACCTGTTCTCTTATTTTTTCAAGCTCGCCCTTTATGTTCACCACAGTATGAGCAAGCTCCGCGTCCTGAACCTTTGAGCCTATCGTGTTCGCCTCGCGGTTCATCTCTTGGAGGATAAAGTCGAGCTTTCTGCCTATCGCCTCGCCGCTGTCGAGCATTGAAAACATCTGGTCAAAATGACTGCGCAGTCTGACCGTTTCCTCAGCCACAGCGACCTTGTCGGCAAATATCGCCGCCTCGGTCAGTATTCTCTGCTCGTCTATCTGCACGCCGTCGAGTATCTCCTTCATTCTCTCCTCGAGCTTGCGGCGGTAGTTTTTCACCGTCTGCGGCGACTGCTCCTCTATATCTCCGACGAGCCTCAATACAGTATCGCTCTTTTCGAGAATATCCTCCTTCATCTTCTCGCCCTCGCGCTCGCGCATTGATATGAAGCGCGAGAGCGCGTCGTCAAGCACCGTCTGAACGCTCGCCCAAACCGCGTCCTCGTCCTCGGGCGCTTTGTGGACGGTGAATATATCTCCGAAACGGATAATATCGCCTATCGACGGCTCGCCCGCAAGCGAGTATGCTTCTTTAAGCTCTCTCAGCGCGGAGGCGTACCCCGCCGCGAGAGAGTGGTTCACCGTCACGCTCGACTCCTTTTCCTCGGTATCGTTCACCGAAACGTACACGTCGAGCTTTCCCCTTGCGACGCGTTTCTGAATATAGGTTTTCAGCCTTTCCTCGAGGAAGGAATAGCTCCTTGTCACGCGGCAGCCGAACTCAAAATATCTGTGGTTCACCGATTTGATCTCGACGATTATCTCTCTGCCGTCAACCTTTTGTTCGCTTCGTCCGAAGCCGGTCATACTGCGTATCATTATATCATTCCTAACAGATTGGCACACTTAGCCAATTTTATATGTTATTATAATACCATTAAATTGCCGCAAATGCAAGATATGAAAGGCGTAATAATTTCGGCAAACGCGAAGTCTTGATTTAAAACGCGGCTTTGGCTTATAATAATTGTGATTTTATTTTGAGATTTTATTTTATGCTTACAGCCAGCCTTTTCAGGCGGGGCGGCGATTTGCGATTGGGGCGATAAAATATGAAAAAAATATTACTTTTAACGACCGGCGGAACGATCTCCTGCGGAAACGGCGAGGGCGCTCTCGCGCCCGCCCTAAGGGGGAGCGAGCTGCTCGGCTTTATAGATACGGACGGCGCGGAAATTGAAATAAGCGATCTGCTTTTCATAGACAGCACCGCTATAAAGCCCGGGCATTGGGAGCTTATCGCAGGCGAGCTCAGGCGCAGAATGTCGGACTTTGACGGCTTTGTAATAACGCACGGCACGGATACGCTCGCCTACACCTCCGCCATGCTCTCGTTTATGCTCTGCAATGCCGACAAGCCGATAATAATTACCGGCTCGATGAAAACAATGTACGAGAGCGAAAGCGACGCTCCTAAAAATCTATCGGATGCAATAAAGACTGCGGAATGTGGGATAAGCGGAGTTTACGTCGTGTTCGGCGGCAGGATAATACACGGCACGAGGGCTTACAAAAGCTCGTCCTCATCTGCTGACGGATTTGTTTCGCTGGGCGCGCCCTATGCGGGAGAAATCAAGGACGGCAGGGCGGTCTTTTTTGCAGGCGGCGCGCCGCCCCGCGCAGTAACCGAATTTGAATACGGCGGCGAATCTCTTTCCGCCAAGACGGCTGTAATAACCGTCGTGCCGTCCGACAGCGGCGAGCTGATAAGGCTGTGCGCCGACTCGGGCTATAAGGGCATAGTTATGTGCGGCTACGGCTCCGGCGGAATACCCGACGATAAGTGGTCAAAAGCGATAGAATACGCCGCGTCGCGCGGGGTGGTAACGGTCATGGCTTCGCAGTGCAGAAACGGCGCGATAGTACATTCGCGGTACGCCGTCGGAGGGGATTTTGAGCGCCTCGGTATAATCTCGGCGCGCGACATGACTATTGAGTGCGCGTACTGCAAGCTCCTCCTGCTTGCGAGCGTTTATAAAAGCGATACAAATAGGATACGGAGCGAATTTGAAAAAAATATCTGCGGAGAGCTTGCCGAATGACCTGCGCTCCTCTCAAACGGTTGCAAAGACAAAATATTTGTGATAGAATTAAGCAGAATGTTTTTTCACAGGAGGAATAGCTTTTATGTCAGGACATAATAAATGGAGCACGATAAAGCAGAAAAAGGGTAAGAACGACGCGGCAAGGGCCAAGGTATTCACCAAGATAGGCAGAGAGCTTGCCGTTGCTGTTCGCGACGGCGGAAGCGCCGACCCGAGCGTAAACTCAAAGCTGCGCGACTGCATAGCAAAGGCAAAGGCTAACAACGTACCCAACGACAATATCGAGAGGATAATCAAGAAGGCCTCGGGCGAGGGCAACGCGAACAACTATGAGGCTATCACATACGAGGGCTACGGTCCGGGCGGTATCGCCGTTATAGTTGAAACTCTCACCGACAACAAAAACAGAACCGCCGCCGACGTTCGCCACGCCTTTGACAAGAACGGCGGAAACATGGGCACGCCGGGCTGCGTTACATTTATGTTTGAGCAAAAGGGCGTGCTTGTGGTTGACCGCGAGGAGTGCGATTTTGACGAGGACAAGGTCATGGAGGACGCTCTTGAAGCGGGAGCCGCAGACTTTCAGGCTGACGACGACGTATTCGAGATATTCACCGAGCCGGACGACTTTTCGGGCGTGAACGACGACCTCTCGGGCAAGGGATACACCTTCGCCTCCGCCGAGGTGGAGATGGTGCCGAGCACCTACTCAAAGCTCTCCGACGAGGAACAGCTTTCCAAGATGCAGAAGCTCCTTGATATGCTCGAGGACAACGACGACGTTCAGAACGTATGGCACAACTGGGAAATGGAGTAAGATGGAAAGGGGCTGCAAGCCCCTTTTTAATTCCCCTAAAATCCTGTTTTAATTTTGTTATTCTTGGACCGCAGTCGGCGCTGCTGCGCAGCGGGACTGCTGCTTTAGATATTATTTATTTGCAGGAGGTGCTTCGCCTCCTCCTGCGCCTCCACCTTCTCGCTCAAATATGTTTTTTTGCTGAGCTTTTATGCCCGTAAATAGATTTATAGAGCGAATTTAAAATAAGGGGAGCGGAGATCCCGCTAATGTCACCTTATTTCGCGGACTAAAGTAATAATTTTTTAAAGGAACTTCGCTCCTCCTGCACCTTCACCTTCTCGCTCAAATATATTTTTTTGCTGAGCTTTTATGCCCGTAAATAGATTTATAGAGCGAATTTAAAATAAGGGAGCTTCGCTCCCCCCTACCCCCCTTATTTTGCGGACTAAAACGGAATTTTTAGAGGAGCTTCGCTCCACCTAATGCCCCCTATTTTGCTGGATAAAATATTTTTATTTAGATAAGACGGCAAAGCGATTTGGCGCGCAGAGGAATATTAAAATATGAGAGAGATAACCGTAAACAAAAACGACGCAGGCCAGCGCCTTGATAAATTTCTGAGCAAGAGATTTTCAGCCTTGCCAAAGTCTATGATGTATATGTATATACGCAAAAAGTGTATAAAGGTCAACGGCAAGAAGGCTGAAATAAGCACTATGCTCCGCGAGGGAGATGTGATAAGGCTGTTTATCAAGGACGAATTCTTCGACTCTCAGCCCAAGAAGGCTCAATACGACTTTATGAAAGCCCCGGCAAAGCTCGACATTGTGTATGAGGACAAGAACATAATAATACTCGATAAGAAGCAGGGAGTTATCGTCCACCCGGACAGCTCGTATCACTTTGACAGCCTCGTATCAAGGCTAAAGCACTATCTATACCTTAAAGGCGAATACGACCCGAAAGCCGAGCAGAGCTTTGCCCCAGCCCTTGCGAACAGAATAGACCGCAACACCGGCGGGCTGGTTATAGGGGCAAAGAATGCCGAGGCTCTGCGCGAGCTGAATTTGAGGATAAAAAACAGGGATATAGAGAAATATTATCTCTGCGTGGCTCACGGCATATTTGACAAAAAAGAGGACACGCTCAGCTCTTATATGATAAAGGACGAAAGGCTCAACAGGATACGCGTGTTCAACGATTTTATAGACGGCGGCAAGCCCATGATAACGGCGTACCGCGTTTTGGAGGAATACCCGAACGGCACCTCGCTTTTGGAGGTCGAGCTGATAACCGGCAGGACGCATCAGATAAGAGCGCACCTTGCGAGCATAGGTCACCCTCTGTGCGGGGATATAAAATACGGCAAGCGCGAAAACGCAAACAGCGATTACAAATATCAGGCTCTTTACGCCTACAAGCTGAAATTTAATTTCAGCGACGGCCCTCTCGGCTATTTAAACGGCAGAGAGTTTAAGGCGCGGGACGTAAAATTTATTATGAAAAACGGCAAGGCTCTGTCTATCTGACGGGGCTTTGCCGCTTTTTATTCTCCGCTGCTTTAAATTTTAATTTCATGCGCCGCCATAGCCGCGGCAAAGGTGAACCGAGTTTTCTCCCAGTTCAGAGCCTTATCAAAATTTTTATTATAATCGGCAATCGACATTCCTGCGGTCGCTTCGCTCTTTACCACAAGCTCCACGCAAACGGCAGGCCTTTTCATCTCACCTCTGAACCAGTTTTCAAGCCCTCCGCCATAGTCGTTTACGTCGCTTGTGACAGGACATCGGTAATACCTGCACTCCGATTCGAGAGCCGCCGCAAGCTCGTTGTCGCCCTCGACCTCGCCGTTCGCCGCGTCTCTCCAAAAAATACAGTTCCCCGCCATATGCATATCAAGCAGCCACTCAAAGCTGTTCTCTCTGCACAATTTCATAATATTCCTCGTTTCCGCCTCGCTCGCCGCTCTTGGCCCCTTTTGCCGACTTTTATCGGATATATCGCTCCAGTAAAACGGGAAGTTCGCGTTAAGGTTCACGTCGTTTGAGTTGTTTTTATAATGCTCTCTGTCCAAGCCGCCCGCCGCCTTGGTCTTAGGCTCTTCACCGCTGTTGCAGATGTCCATACCGTCGGGATTGCAGGCGGGCGCTATGTAAAGCGTGTATTCGTTTAACAGCTCCCTCATATTATATTTTCCGTACAGTCCGCTGTCGGAGCTGTACGCCCGACAATACTCCTCGACGCAGAGCAGAGTGAAGCTCACCGTTATATGCTCCCTCGCGTGAAGTCCCGCGATGACGCACGCCTTTTTGCCGCCTTTGCCGAGAATTATCAGCGGGATATTTTTGCCCCTTACGCTGCTTCCGATAGAGCCGAGCTTTATCAAATCGGGGTATTTTTCCGCAAGGAGTTTTATATCCTCGTAAACCCTCGACGAGGTATAGGGCTTTTCTCTGTCGATTATGCCGTTGTTGTAAAAGAGGGCGGCGAAGCATAAGGCGGATGCCGCTGCGATTATGGCTATGAAAAGCAAATTTCGCTTTATCTTTTTTATTATTACTCCTCCTCTCGCGGCAGGATTTTTGGCGGGGGCGGCGGCGACCGGCGCGGCGAAGCCGCGCCAAAAAACACGGCGCAGGATTTTTTTAACGCGGGCAGCGCCCCCTCCCGCCGTGTTTTTCCAAATTCCCGCCGGAGGCGGGAATTTGGGTCGCCGCCGCCCCCGCGTTACATTTCTATGCTGAGTCAAGCTATGAAAATACAGGGCAAAAACATATTGACAAACCACGATAAGTGTATTATATTAATTGTAGTACAAGAAATAGTACAATTCACATTTATCGGGAGGTGGCAAAAACCGTCAGATAAAAACAGTGAAAGGGATGATTTTATGTTCTCGTTAAATTTTGAAAGCCACGAGCCTATATACGAACAGCTGTACAACAACGTGGTCAAGCTTATCGCCCTCGGCGTTTTAAAGCACGACGAGCGACTGCCCACGGTGCGCGCGCTCGCCAAGGAATTAGGCATAAATCCCAACACGGTCGCAAAGGCATATCAAATGCTCGAACGCGACGGAGTTATATATTCCTTTATAGGCAAGGGCTCGTTCGTGTCAAGCGGACGTTCGTCCGAGGAGCTTAAGCTCATGACCGCGAAAAAACAGCTGTCGGACGCAATAGACAAGACGGTAGAGTTGGGTATGACGCGGGACGACGTTCTTCGGCTTGTCAACGAATACTTTGAAGGAGGGAAAAAGTAATGATAGCGCTTTATAATATTACAAAAAAATTCGGCTCTCTTGAGGCGCTTAAGGAGGTGAGCCTGAGCGTTGAAGACGGGAGTATTCTCGGACTTCTCGGCTCGAACGGCTCGGGAAAATCAACTATGCTGAGGCTCATCGCCGGAGTGTATAAGCCGGATCATGGTGAAATCATGATAGACGGTATGGAGAGCTTTGAAAACATCGACGCCAAGGACAAGGTCTTTTTCGTCAGCGATTACCCGTATTTTTATAACGATTCAACCGTTAAAAACACCGCCGGACTGTACAAGAGGCTTTACAGCGGCTGGAGCGATGAAAAATACGCCCGCCTATGCGCGACGTTTCCAATCGACCAAAACGCAAAAATAATCAATATGTCAAAGGGTATGCAAAGACAGGCGGCGCTGATACTGGCGCTTAGCTGTCAGCCGAAATACCTTTTGCTCGACGAGATATTCGACGGGCTTGACCCGGTGGTGAGAATGCTTGTTAAAAAGCTGATAATCGACGACGTGACGGAGGGCATGAGCGTTATAATAGCCTCGCACAATCTGCGCGAGCTTGAGGACTTTTGCGACCATGTGGCTCTGCTGCACTGCGGCAGTCTGATTTTCAAAAACGAGCTTGACGACGCGAAAATCGGCATAACCAAGGTTCAGGCGGCGTTTAAGAGCGCTTTAAGCGAGTATGATATGGAAGGGTTTGAGATATTGGATTCGAGCGTACACGGTCAGCTTTACAAAATGATTATAAGAGGTAAGCAGGACGAGGTTCTCGCAAGGCTGCGTACTCTTGAGCCTCTGTTCATCGAGGCTTTGCCGCTGTCGCTTGAAGAGGTATTTATTTATGAAATGGAGGGTGCGGGATATGACGTCAGCAATATTATCGGATAATAAAAAAAGAAGCAATTCATTTATGAGCGTTTTTCTCTGGAGCATAAAAAAGCATAAGGCGCTTTTGATAGTTTATTCGGCTTTACTGCTCTT